>DAOQNK010000080.1:0-11538 GCA_035332045.1 Thiobacillaceae bacterium
TGGCGCTTCTGCCGGGCCTCCATGAAGGCCATGTGCAGACTGACTTCCAACTCCTGGGCAATCATTTGTTCTCCTCCATTACACATTGGAGAGGGTGCTGGTGTTCGCGGGCAAAATCCGTGACCTGACGCACCTTGGTTTCGGCCACATCCTTGGGATAGACCCCCGCCAACCCGGTGCCTTCATTATGCACTTTGAGCATGACCATGGTGGCTTGTTCGCGGTCCATGTGAAAAAAACGCTGAAGTACATGTATGACGAAATCCATCGGCGTGAAATCGTCATTCAGTAGTAAAACCTTATATAGAGGCGGCGGCGGCGAAACGACTTGTTTCGTCGCCAGATCCGACTCCTCTCGATGCTTTATGGCCATTGGGCGAGTCGGGGGCTATCAGGATGGAGTGATTGTGGCGACATGAAGTTTTTTTTCAAGCCGATTGACGTAACGGTTATTTGTTGGGTAAAAAGCCGGCGTTTGGCTGGATTAGTATTTTTTGGCTAAACGGGTCAATATTTTTTCGTTTAGGAGCAGTTTAGATGGCCACTGGCACTGTTAAATGGTTTAACGATTCTAAAGGCTTCGGCTTCATCACCCCTGACGGCGGTGGCGATGACGTGTTTGCCCATTTCTCCGCCATTCAAACCAAAGGCTTCAAGAGCCTAAAGGAAAACCAACGGGTTACCTTCGACGTGGTGGATGGCCCCAAGGGCAAGCAAGCCTCCAATATCCAGCCGATGTAAATCGGTGCCGGTGTAATCCGGATTTACGGCGGGCGGGGCCATTGCCGCCCGCCAACCCCGGCCCCCTGTGCTATACGTCAAACAAGGCGTTGGCGCAGGAGAGGCCAAAATGAACACCCCCCATCAGGTTCCACCCCTTGAAATCACGGCAAATGCCCAGTTGCCGGGGAGCGAACTTGCCCATCTCCTTGCGGGCCTGGAACGCCAAAAGGAAGAACTCGGCCCCATCGCCGATGAGTTGATCGGGCTGCTTCATCGCCTTGGCGTGGAAGTCCCACCCCAAGGCGCAGTCTTGATTAAGCCATCCAGCGGATGATTTCCTGGCCGAAGGCGGAGCAGGGTATTTGGGTCGAACCCTCCATCAGCCGGGCGAAGTCGTAGGTCACCTGCTTGGCGCGGATCGCGCCATCCATGCCCTTGATGATCTTGTCGGCGGCTTCTAGCCAGCCCATATGGCGCAGCATCATTTCGCCGGAAAGGATGATGGAGCCGGGGTTCACGTAATCCTTGCCGGCGTATTTGGGCGCGGTGCCATGGGTGGCCTCGAACATGGCCACGCTGTCGGAAAGGTTGGCGCCCGGCGCGATCCCGATGCCGCCCACTTCCGCCGCCAGGGCATCGGAGATGTAATCCCCATTCAGGTTCATGGTGGCGATGACGTCGTAATCTTCCGGGCGCAGCAGGATCTGCTGAAGGAAGGCGTCGGCGATGACATCTTTCACCACGATGCCGTTGGGCAACTTGACCCAGGGGCCGCCGTCGATCAGTTCACCCCCGTACTCACGCTGGGCCAGTTCATAGCCCCATTTCTTAAAGCCACCCTCGGTGAACTTCATGATGTTGCCCTTATGCACCAGAGTCACCGATCTGCGGTTGTTGTCGATGGCGTACTGGATGGCACGACGAATCAGGCGCTCGGAGCCTTCCACGGAGACGGGCTTGATGCCGATGGCGGAAGATTCCGGGAAACGGATCTTTTTGACGCCCATTTCCTTCTGCAGGAATTCGATGACTTTTTTGACTTCGGCGGAGCCGGACTCCCATTCCACACCCGCGTAGATGTCTTCGGTGTTCTCCCGGAAGATGACCATGTCCACCTTCTCCGGCTGCTTGACCGGCGAAGGAACGCCGTCGAAGTAGCGTACCGGGCGCAGGCAAACGTACAAATCCAGCATCTGGCGCAGGGCCACGTTGAGGGAACGGATGCCGCCTGAGGTGGGAGTGGTCAGCGGGCCCTTGATGGAAACCACGTATTCCCGCACGGCTTCCACCGTCTCGTCGGGAAGCCAAGAGTCGGCACCATAGATCCGAGTGGCCTTCTCGCCGGCGTAGACCTCCATCCATTGGATCTTGCGCTGGCCGCCGTAGGCCTGTTCCACTGCGGCATCCAGCACGGCGCGCATGACTGGGGTGATGTCCACGCCGGTACCGTCGCCCTCGATGAAGGGGATAATCGGCTGATCCGGCACGTTCAGGGAAAAGTCGGCATTGACGGTGATCTTCTCGCCGGCTTGCGGCTTCTGGATAGGGCTGCTCACGATGACTCCTGATCTCGAATACGAAAAAATCCGCTGATGGCGCGCATCATCCTGTTCAACAAGCCCTATGGCGTGCTGAGCCAGTTCACGTCCGAAGACGGACATCCGGGGCTCAAGGAATTCATCCCGATACCGGGGGTGTACGCGGCGGGGCGTCTGGATGCGGATAGCGAAGGCCTGTTGATTCTAACCGACGATGGTGCGCTACAGCATCGGCTCGCCGACCCCCGCCACAAGCTGCCCAAGACATACTGGGCCCAAGTGGAAGGGGCACCCGACGATGACGCCTTGGCTCCCTTGCGCCAGCCCATGGACCTGGGCGACTTCGTCTCCCGCCCCGCGCGGGCCAGGGTGATCCCGGAACCGCCCGGCTTGTGGCCCAGGATCCCGCCGGTGCGCTTCCGCAAGGCCATCCCCACCACCTGGATCGAGATCCAGCTGACTGAGGGCAAGAACAGGCAGGTCCGGCGCATGACCGCCAAGTCGGGTTTTCCCACCATGAGACTGATCCGCGCGGCCATTGGCAGGCTGGAACTGGGCGATTTGCAACCCGGCCAGTGGCGAGATGAAAAAAATTTTATGGATCAAGTAAACCCATAATCCAAGTGAGGCGTTAAGGGCGCTGACACGCATCGCGTTGTCGTTCCCCAACTTATCTGAGAGAGACCTAAATGAAACTGATCGCCAAGCTGATGGCCGCCGCCTTTGCCCTGTCCACCTTCGCCGCCGTTGCCGCCGACGCCCCCAAGGCTGACGCCAAGCCCGCCGAAGCCGCCAAGCCCGCCGAAGCCGCCAAGCCCGCCGAGAAGAAGGCTGAGAAGAAGGCTGAGAAGAAGGCCGCCAAGGAAGAGAAGAAGGAAGAGAAGAAGGCTGATGCCAAGGCCGCCGAGCCCGCCAAGAAGTAATTGGGCTTCTCCAGAAAGCGGGGCGCAAGCCCCGCTTTTTTATTGGGCCGAGGCAATTCTCTCGTGCCAGGCATGGGCCCGAGCCAGGGTGTCCGCCATGTCCAGCGTCACGCAGCGACCGGACTGGATGACCGACTGGCCATTCACCCAGACATGGTCCACCTGATCCCGCCCAGCGCTGTATACCAGTTGCGAGATGGGGTCGTAGCAAGGCTGGGTAGCCGCCGCCGCTAAATCAACGGCCACCACGTCGGCGCGCTTGCCCGCTTCCAGGGAACCGAGCTCGGAATCCAGACCCAGGGCCACGGCACCCGCCAGGGTGGCCATTTCCAGAGCCTGGTGGGCAGGCAACACGGCGGGATCGCCGCTTACGCCCTTGGCCAGGATCGCGGCCAGCCGCATTTCGGAAAACATATCCAAGCGATTGTTGCTTGCCGCGCCGTCAGTGCCGATGCCGACGTTGATGCCCTGCTGCAAGAGCCTGGCCACGGGCGAAAAGCCGCTGGCCAGCTTCAGGTTGGAAGTGGGGCAGTGGGCCACATGGCAGCCATGCTCGGCCAGTGACTCGATTTCCTCGTCGCTGAGATGGACCGCGTGCACGGCGGTCAATTGGGGGCCGAGCATGCCCTGGGCTTGCAACCGTGCCAGGGGGCGGACCCCGTAGTTCGCCAGGCTGTGACGGATTTCGTCCTCGGTTTCGTGGAGATGCATATGCACCGGCATGTCCAATTGGGCGGCATAGGTGACGATCTTTTCCATGGCCCTGTCACCCACTGTGTAGGGCGCATGGGGCGCCAGGCAAAAGCGGACCAGGGGATGGTCCCGCCAGGCATCCCGGACAGCCAGTCCCTTGGCCAGATAGTCGTCCGGGTCCGCCGCGTAGGGGGTAGGCGACTCCACCACGATCAGGCCCGCCGAGATGCGGATGCCGGCCTCCACGGCGGCTTCCACAGTGGCCTCGGGGAAAAAGTACATGTCGTTGAAACAGGTGATGCCGCCCAGGAGCATTTCCAGGCACGCCAGACGGGTGCCGTCCCGCACGAACTCGGCTGAGACGTGGCGGTTCTCGGCGGGCCAGATATGCCGGGTCAGCCAGATCATGAGCGGCAGGTCGTCGGCGAAACCCCGCAGGAGGTTCATGGCGGCGTGAGTGTGCAGGTTCACCAGGCCGGGAATAAGCGCATGTCCCGGCAGCCGCTGGCATTCGGCAACTGTCCAGGCCTCGGCCTCCGAGGTTGGCAGCAGGGCGGCTATGCGACCCTCCCGCACCATCAGGCTGTGGTTGACCAGGGTCTCTCCCGCTGGCCGCACCGGCACGATCCAGCCGGCGTCGATGCGCAGATCGGCTTGAAGGGCGGACATGGCGGGCTCCTGATGATCGGGAGGGAGAATGCTACCGGCAAGGGCCGTTTCCAGTCACTTTTCCGGCCGGCCGGCGACGTTGGGCGTGTTAAAATCACGAAGATTTCCGCCCCGTCATAACAATTCTTCCTAGAGACAGCTTCCCCCATGGAAAACCAGTTCGCCAAAGAGACGCTCCCGGTCAGCCTGGAAGAGGAGATGCGCCGTTCCTACCTGGATTACGCCATGAGCGTGATCGTGGGTCGCGCCTTGCCGGATGTGCGGGACGGCCTCAAGCCGGTGCATCGCCGCGTGCTGTTCGCCATGCACGAACTCAACAACGACTGGAACAAGGCCTACAAGAAGTCGGCCCGCGTGGTCGGCGACGTCATCGGTAAATACCACCCCCATGGCGACACGGCGGTGTACGACACCATCGTGCGCATGGCCCAGGACTTCTCCCTGCGCTACCCCCTGGTGGATGGCCAGGGCAACTTCGGTTCGGTGGACGGCGACAACGCCGCCGCCATGCGTTACACCGAAATCCGCATGGCCAAGCTGGCCCACGAGCTGCTGGCGGACATCGACAAGGAAACCGTCGATTTCGGTCCCAACTACGACGGTTCCGAGCACGAGCCCCTCATCCTGCCCGCCAAGTTCCCCAACCTGCTGGTGAACGGCTCCACCGGCATTGCCGTGGGCATGGCGACGAACATCCCGCCCCACAACATGAACGAGATCATCGACGCCTGCCTGGCGGTGCTGCGCGATCCGTTCATCGATATCGAAGACCTGATCGACATCGTCCCCGCCCCCGACTTCCCCACCGCCGGGATCATCTACGGCCTGACGGGCGTGAAGGAGGGCTACCGCACCGGCCGGGGCCGGGTGGTGATGCGGGCCAAGTGCCACTTCGAGGACATCGAGAAGGCCGGCGGCCGCCAGGCGGTCATCATCGACGAGCTGCCCTACCAGGTGAACAAGGCCAACCTGTGCGCCAAGATCGGTGAACTGGTCCGCGAGAAGCGCCTGGAAGGCATCAGCGAGATCCGCGACGAGTCGGACAAGTCCGGCATGCGGGTGGTCATCGAGCTGAAGCGCGGCGAAGTGCCGGAAGTGATCCTGAACAATCTGTACAAAGAAACCCAGATGCAGGACACCTTCGGCATGAACATGGTGGCCCTGCTGGATGGCCAGCCGCGTCTCCTGAACCTGAAGCAGTTCCTGGAAGCTTTCCTCAAGCACCGCCGGGAAGTGGTCACCCGGCGCACCCAGTTCGAACTGCGCAAGGCCCGGGACCGGGGCCACATCCTGGAAGGCCTGGCCGTGGCCCTGGCCAACGTGGATGAGATCATTGCCCTTATCAAGGCCAGCGCCACACCGCCGGAAGCCAAGGCCGCCCTGTTGTCCAAGGCCTGGCGCTCCAAAGTGGTGGAGGACATGCTGGCCCGGGCCGCCGGTGACCTGCTGGGCCCCAAGACCGACGCCTTCCGGCCCGCCGACCTGGCGCCCGAGTTCGGCCTGCACAAGCAGGGCTACTTCCTCACCGAGGTCCAGGCCCAGGCCATCCTGGACCTGCGTTTGCAGCGCCTCACCGGCCTGGAGCAGGACAAGATCGTGGGCGAGTACGGCGAGGTCATGGCCCGCATCGCCGACCTGCTGGACATCCTGGACAAGCCCGAGCGGGTCACCGAGATCATCACCACCGAACTGGCGGAGATCAAGGCCGCCTTCGGCGACAAGCGCCGTTCCGAGATCGTGGTCCATGCCCAGGAAATGTCCATGGAGGACCTCATCACGCCCCAGGACGTGGTGGTGACCCTCTCCAGCACCGGCTACATCAAGGCCCAGGTCCTGGACGAATATCGCACCCAGAAGCGGGGTGGCCGGGGCAAGCAGGCCGCCAGCACCAAGGAAGAGGACTTCATCGAGAAGCTCTTCATCGCCAACACCCACGACTACATCCTCTGCTTCACCAGCCGGGGCCGCATGTTCTGGCTCAAGGTCTACGAGGTCCCCCAGGGCGGCCGCGCGGCCCGGGGCAAGCCCATCGTCAACCTGCTCAAGCTGGAGGACGGCGAGAAGGTCACCGCCATCCTGCCGGTGAAGGAATTCGACGACCAGCACTACGTGTTCATGGCCACCGCCCAGGGCACGGTGAAGAAGACCGCCCTTTCCGAATTCTCCCGCCCCCGCAGCGCCGGCATCATCGCCGTCAACCTGGACGACGGCGACCATCTGGTGGGCGTGGCCATCACCAACGGCGTCCAGCAGATCATGCTGTTCTCCGACGAGGGCAAGGCCAACCGCTTCGACGAGGACGAGGTCCGCGCCATGGGCCGCCTGGCCCGGGGCGTGCGCGGCATCAAGCTGCCCGCCGGCGCCGAAGTCATCGCCCTGCTGGTCACGGAGAACGACGAACAGCAGGTGCTGGCGGCCACCGAGAACGGCTACGGCAAGCGCACCCCGGTGGGCGAGTACTCCAAGCATGGCCGCGGCGGCCAGGGGGTCATCGCCATCTCCACCTCGGCCCGCAACGGCAAGGTGGTGGGCGCGGTGCTGGTGGAGTCGGACGACGAGGTCATGCTCATCACCACCGGCGGCGTGCTGATCCGCACCCGGGTCAAGGAAATCCGCGCGGCCGGCCGCTCCACCATGGGCGTCACCCTCATCAATCTGGGTGAGGGCGAGAAGCTGTCGGGCCTCCAGCCGGTGCTGGATTCCGAGGAAGAATAAACCGTCGTCATTCCGGCGCGGGCCGGAAGCCGCAGCCTTGCGGACGCCGGCCCGAGCCGGCGTGGTCTGGGGAACAAGGAGGAAACGAGTATGTCCACCGCCATCGTCTTCTGGGTCCTGGTCGTCATCGCGCTGATCTACGGGGTGCTGATCTACAACGCCCTGGTCAGCCTCAAGCACAACGTGGCCAAGGCCTGGTCCAACATCGACGTGCTGCTCAAGCAGCGCCACGACGAGTTGCCCAAGCTGGTGGAAACCTGCCGGCAGTACAAGCAGTTCGAACAGGAAACCCTGCAAAGGGTCACCGAGGCCCGGGCCCGGGTCCAGGCCGCCAGCCAGGCCCAGGACATCCCCGCCCTGGGGATTGCGGAAGGCGCCTTGCGGGCCGGGCTGGGACAGATCTTCGCGGTGGCCGAGGCTTACCCCGAACTGCGCGCCAACGAACACTTCGCCCAGCTCATGGCCCGCATCACCGGTCTGGAGGAGGCCATCGCCGACCGCCGCGAGTTCTACAACGAGAGCGTCAACCTCCACAACGTCCGCATCGAGCAGTTCCCGGACAGCTTCATCGCCAAGCTTTTCAGCTTTCTCCCCAAGCCCCTGCTGACCTTCGCCAAGGCGGAACTGAAGGACGTGGACATGAAGGCCCTGTTCCGGGGTGACGCCGGCGCTTCCTGAGGCGCGAATCGGCCCGGGGCGGGGGCATCCCTTGATCGGCAAGCTGAAGTACTGGCGGCGCGACCTGCCGGCCTTCCTGTTCGGCGCCCAGGCTTTTCTGGCCTACGCCGTCCTGGAATCGGGCGATACGGACATCTGGCGGGTTGCCCTGGGGGCCGGGTTTTTCCTCAATCTGGTCGGCTGGCTGCACCTGTGGGGCATTGCGCGGGCCGTCAACGACACACCCACTTCCCGCGTCGCCTCCGCGGCCCAGGGCTATGTGGAACTCCACGGCATGGCCCAACCCCATCAGGGCCAGCAGGTCCTTACGCCGCATCTCGGGCTCCCTTGTCTCTGGTATCGCTATACCCGGGAGCAGCGCAGCGACAACAAATGGCGGGTCACCCATCGGGACGAGAGCACGGCCCCCTTCGACCTGGACGATGGCAGCGGCCGTTGCACCCTGGACCTGGAGGGCGCCCACATCGAATCCAGCCACCAGGAAACCCGCACGGAAGGCGACGTGCGCCACACCGAATGGCTGATCCTCAAGGGGGACGCCCTCTATGCCCTGGGCCTGTTCGCCAGTGACCGGCCCGAGGACCGGGTGCTGAACGCGCGGGTCGACGAGGGCAACCTGCTGGCGGAATGGAAGGCGGACCCCACGGAACTGCACCGCCGTTTCGACCTGGACCAGGATGGCAGGATCAGCGACCGGGAGTGGCAACTGGCCCGCCAGGCGGCCCGCCGGGAGATCGCCCGCCGCCACCAGGCCATCCGCGCCGAGACGGTGCGCCACGGCATGGGCCATCCGGGGGACAAGCGCCCCTACCTGATCAGTAACAGGGACCCGGAATCCGTGGGCGGGTGGTACGTGTTCGCCGCCCGGCTTGCCTTCGTGCTCATGCTGGGCTGCCTAGGGGGGCTGACCTGGCTGCTGCGGTCAGGTGGATGAGGCGGTCTGGCGCGTGGCCGGTTTCCAGCCCTTGAGCAGCAGGGAATTGCTCACCACCGATACCGACGAGAGGGCCATGGCCGCCCCCGCGATGACCGGGTTCAGGTAGCCCAGGGCCGCCAGGGGCAGGGCCAGCACGTTATAGAAGAAGGCGAAGAACAGGTTCTGGCGGATCTTCCGCATCACCGCCCGGGACAGTTCCACCGCGTCGGCGACGCCATTGAGATCGGCGCCCATGAGGGTGACGTCCGCGGCTTCCAGGGCGATATCACTGCCGCCGGCCATGCCGAAGCTCACGTCGGCGCCGGCCAGGGCCGGGGCGTCGTTGACGCCGTCCCCGGCCATGCCCACCACCGTGCCACCGCGCTTCAGGGCCGCCACGGCGGCGGCCTTGTCCTGGGGCTTCACCCGGGCCCGGAACTCGGCGATGCCGGCTTCCCGGGCGATGGCGGCGGCGGTGGCTTCCTGGTCGCCGGTGAGCATGACCGGCCGGATGTCCAGGGCTTGCAGTCGCGCCAGGGCGGCGATGGAGGTGGTGCGCAGGCGGTCGGCCAGGAACAGGCGGCCTAGTGGAACATCGCCTGCCAGGAGATGAATGGCTGTGCCCATGCTTGGTGCAGTTTCGGGGGCGTGCGGAGGGACTCCCAGCCACAGCCCGAGACCTTCCACCACACCGGAGACACCCTCGCCCGGCCGGTTCTCGAAGCCATCCACGGCGGGGAGGACCAGGCCCCGGGCCGCCGCGCCGGCCAGTACCGCCCGGGCGATGGGGTGGTCGCTGCCCTGTTCCAGGGCGGCGGCGAGGCGCAGCACTTCGTTTTCGGAGACCCCCGACGCGGGTTCCAGGCCCACCAGGGCCATCTTCCCTTCCGTGAGTGTGCCGGTCTTGTCCACCGCCAGCACGGCGAGCTTCTCGGCCCGTTCCAGGGCCTCCGCCGAACGCACCAGGATGCCCAGTTGCGCGCCCCGCCCCAAGCCCACCATCACCGCCGTGGGGGTGGCCAGGCCCAGGGCGCAGGGGCAGGCGATGACCAGCACCGCCACCGCCGGGATCAGGCTCTGGGTGAAGTCGCCGCTGGCCAGCCACCAGCCGGTGAAGGTGAGGGTGGCCAGGGCGATGACCGCCGGCACGAAGACGCCGGAGAGGCGGTCCGCCAGCTTCTGGATGGGGGCTTTGGAGCCCTGGGCGGCTTCCGTGAGGCGCACGATCTCCATGAGCTGGGTATGGGCGCCCACGCCCTCGGCCTGGATGCGCAGGGTGCCGTCCAGGTTCTGGGTGCCGGCGTGGACCGTGTCCCCCGCCGTCTTGGCCACCGGCAGGCTTTCTCCGGTGAGCAGGCTTTCGTCCAGGCTGGAGGCGCCGTCCAGCACCCGGCCGTCCACTGGCACCCGCTCGCCGGCCCGCACCCGGACCACGTCTCCCACTTTCAGTAGGGCGGCTTCCACCTCCACGGTCTCGCCGGCTTTCTCCACCCAGGCGGTGCGGGGCTGCAAGCCGATCAGTTGCTCGATGGCGGCCGAGGTCCGGGTCTTGGCCCGGGCTTCCAGCAACTTGCCCAGGCGCACCAGGGTGACCACGGCGGCGCTGGCCTCGAAGTAGACATGGCTGTCCAGGTCCAGCAGCAGCACCGCGACGCTGAAGAAATAGGCGGCGCTGGTGCCCAGGGCCACCAGCACGTCCATGTTGGCGCCGCCGCCCCGCAGGCTGTTCCAGGCGCCGGTGTAGAAGCGCCGGCCAGACCAGAACTGCACTGGCGTGGCCAGCAGCCATTGCAGCCAGGGCGGCATCCATGCCACGTGATGGGCGCCACCCAGCATGGGCACCATCTGGGCCAGGAGGGGCAGGGTGAAGAGGGCGGAAATCAGGAAGATATGGAGTTCCTTGCGGTACTCGGCGGCCTTGCGGGCCTTTTCCTCGGCCCGGCTGGCTTCGGTGATGGGGGTGGCGGAGAAGCCGGCCCGGGCCACGGCGGCCACCAGGTCGTCGGGCGTGGCCAGGCCCGGCATGTAGCGCAGGCGGGCCTTCTCGGTGGCCAGGTTGACCCGGGCCTCGACCCCGGGCACCTGGTTCAGCACCCGCTCCAGGCGCGCCGAGCAGGCGGCGCAGGTCATGCCGGCAATGGCCAGGTCCAGGGTCTGGGCCGGCACGGAAAAGCCGGTCTTCCGCACCTGTTCGACGATGGCGGAGGCGCTGGCGCTGGCCGGGTCGAATTCCACCCGGGCCCTTTCCGCCGCCAGGTTCACCTGGGCGGCCACGCCCTCCAGCTTGTTCAGGTTTTTCTCGAGACGGGTGGAACAGGCCGCGCAGGTCATGCCGGCAATGGGCAGGTCAAGAACTTGGCGGAGCGGGGAGCTGGGGAGGGCCATGCCGTCTTGTACATGAAAAAAGGGACTGACGGATCAGTCCCTTTTCACTGGGTGGGGGTTCCCGCTTACTGGCAGACCTGCTGCATATTGAAGGGCAGCAGATCGGTCTTGTTGATGCCGTCGAAGGCGAAATTGACCGCGTCGTGGAGCAGCTTGGTGGTGGGCGGGGAGATGCCCACCAGTTCGGTGGGGCACTTGAAGGTCAGCACCTTCAGGGGCTTCTCGCCGGTGGGATAGACGGTCTTGATGGTGGGCAGGATGGCCTGGTCCGACGGGGGCATGCTGGGCAGCACGGAAG
>DAOQNK010000081.1:0-2558 GCA_035332045.1 Thiobacillaceae bacterium
TCAAGCTCGACGAGAATGTTCGCCGCCGCATGAAGAACCTGCTGGCCGTGTTCGTCGCCGCCTCCCTGTACTTCAACATTGTCTTCCACCTGACCAACCTGTACTTCGCCAAGCAGTGGGACTACGAGCGCTTCATCCTGCTGGATGGCGGCCTCTATACCTGGTTGTTCTGGGTGGGTCAGGTCATTCTGGGGGGCATCATCCCTATCATCCTGCTCTTCATTCCCCGCAGCCGTGATACCCAGGCCATGTGCTTCTGCTTCCTGGCACCGTCCCTGGTGATTCTGGGCGGGCTGGCCCAGATGTATGTCACCATCGTCGGCGGCCAGGCCTATCCCATGAACATGTTCCCGGGCCACGCGGTGTCCAGCAGCTTCTTCGACGGGGTGGTGGCGTCCTACGCGCCCTCCGTCTGGGAATGGATGCTGGGTCTGGGGGGCGTGGGCATTGCCTTCGTGACCACCGTCATGGCCGTGCGCATGTTCAAGTTCATGCCCCAGGACGACTTCGCCGAGCTCCAGATGCGGCGAAGCACCGACTGAGCAAACCAGGACCCGGCCCCGTGACAAAAAGCCGACAAATTTAGTCGGCTTTTTGTTTTCCGGCAGGTAAAATTCACGCCATGTCCCGTCTGTTCATCTCCGCCGCCCATAAGTCCTCCGGCAAGACCACGGTCACGTTGGGCCTGTGCCGTGCCTTGAAGAACCGGGGCCTGCGGGTGCAGGCTTTCAAGAAGGGCCCGGATTACATCGATCCCATCTGGCATGGCCTGGCCTCCGGGCGTCCTAGCTACAACCTGGATTTCCACATGATGGGGACGGAGGAAATTTCGCCCCTGTTCCAACGCCATGCCGGTCCCTCCGACATCGCCCTGATCGAAGGCAACAAGGGCCTCTACGACGGCATGGACCTGGAAGGCTCCAACAGCAACGCCGCCCTGGCCAAATTGTTGAAGGCGCCCGTGGTGCTGGTGCTGGACACGGTGGGCATGACCCGGGGCGTGGCTCCCCTGATCCTGGGCTACCAGGCCTTCGACCGGGACGTGGACATCGCCGGCGTCATCCTCAACAAGGTGGGCGGCCCCCGGCACGAGGAGAAGTTGCGGGCGGTCATCGAACGCTACACCGACGTGAAGGTGCTGGGCGCGGTGCGCTTGGACCCGAGCCTGGCCATCGTCGAACGCCACCTGGGCCTGATCCCGGGCAACGAGGCGGAGACCGCCGAAACCCGTGTCGAGGCCATCGCCGGCCGCATCGCCGAGCAGGTGGATCTGGACGCGTTGCTGGACCTGGCCCGGCGGGCGCCGCAATTGCTCGAGTTGCGGCAGGCCCCCCGGTCTCTTCAGGTCCGGCCCGGCCTTACCCTGGCCTATGCCCACGACCGGGCCTTTGGTTTTTACTACCAGGAAGACCTGGACACGCTACGCGACCTGGGTGTGTGTCTGGTTCCCGTGGATACCCTCGCCGACACGCGCCTGCCCGAGTGCGACGGCCTGCTGCTGGGGGGCGGCTTTCCGGAGATGTTCCTGGCACAACTGGAAGCGAATGCCAGCCTGCGCGCCGACATCCGCCGCGCCATCGAGGGCGGCCTGCCCACCTATGCCGAATGCGGCGGCCTCATGTACCTGGCCCGTTCCATCCGCTGGAAGGAACAGCGGGGCGAGATGGTGGGCGTGGTGCCCGGCGACGTGGCCATGGGCGAGCGGCCCGTGGGCCGGGGCTACGCCAGTCTGGAGGAGACCGGGGACGCGCCCTGGCCCTCCGCGACGGGGTCCATTCCCGCCCACGAGTTCCACTATTCCCGCCTGGAGAACCTGCCCGAGGGGCTCACCTATGCCTATCGGGTCCGGCGCGGCCAGGGCATCGACGGGGAACGGGACGGCCTCATCCAGCACAACCTGCTGGCCGCCTATTGCCACCGCCGGGGCAGTGGCGAAGCGGGCTGGATCGAGCCCTTCATGGCCAAGGTGGCGGCCCACGCCGAAATCCGGAAAGCGGCCCGGCTCGCCGCCTGAATTGAATTTTCAACAAAGGAGTACGACATGATCAGCCTGACCAAGGAAGCCGCCGACCAGATCCGCGTGGCGGCGGAACAATCCGGCGCCCAGAACCTGGCCCTGCGCATCGCCGCCCGCGTCAACGATGCCGGCATGCTGGAGTTCGGCATGGGCTTCGACGAGGAGCGCGGCAACGACGCCGCCGTGGATTCCTGGGGCGTCACCCTGCTCATCAACGCCCAGTCCGCGCCCTACCTGGACGACGTCACCATCGATTTCACCGAGGTCCAGCCCGGCCAGTCCCGCTTCGTCTTCATGAAGGCCAGCGCTGGTGGTTGCGGCTCCGGCTCCAGCGGCGGTGGCGGTTGCGGTTCCGGCGGCTGCGGCTCGGGTGGTTGCGGCAGCTCGAAATGATCCTGCGGATGGCTTGCCGCCACCGCTCGCCCACTGGCTTCTGACGATCTGACATGGACTATCTACCCATCTTCCTCGACCTCCGGGGCCGCAAGGGCCTGGTGGTGGGCGGCGGCGACACCGCCGCGCGCAAGGCCAGCCTCATGCT
>DAOQNK010000081.1:2658-11491 GCA_035332045.1 Thiobacillaceae bacterium
CCGGTCATGGTGGCGGTGAGCAGCGGCGGCGAGGCCCCGGTGCTGTCCCGGCTGCTGCGCGCCCGCCTGGAGACCCTGATCCCCTCCGCCTACGGCCGCCTGGCCGCCCTGGCCGGACGCTTCAAGCAGCAGGTGCGGAGCCGCTTCACCACCACCGAGACCCGTCGCAAGTTCTGGGAGAAGGCCTTCCTTTCGCCCATTTCGGAAATGGTCTTCTCCGGCCGGGAGCAGGAGGCGGAAGCCAACCTCAAGGCCATGCTCGAAGCCCAGAGCGACGCCCCCGGCACCGGCGAGGTCTATCTGGTGGGCGCCGGCCCGGGCAACCCGGACCTGCTCACCTTCCGGGCCCTGCGCCTCATGCAGCAGGCCGACGTGGTGGTCTACGACCGTCTGGTGTCGCCCCCCATCCTGGACATGTGCCGGCGCGACGCCGACCGCTTCTATGTGGGCAAGGAGCGGGACAATCACGCCGTGCCCCAGGAAGAGATCAACATGGTGCTGGTGCGCCTGGCCCAGGAGGGCAAGCGGGTGCTGCGCCTGAAGGGCGGCGACCCCTTCATCTTCGGCCGGGGCGGCGAGGAGATCGAGACCCTGCGGGAGCACGGCGTGCCCTTCCAGGTGGTGCCGGCGGTGACGGCGGCGGCGGGCGTGGCCTCCTACGCCGGCATCCCCCTCACTCATCGGGATCATGCCCAGGCCCTCATCCTGGTCACCGGCCACCTGAAGGACGGCACCATGGACCTGGACTGGGACATGCTCTGCCGGCCCCGCCAGACCATCGTCATCTACATGGGCTTGAAGGGCCTGGTGACCCTGTGCGAGGAGATGCGGAAGCACGGCCTGTCCGGCGACACCCCGGCGGCTATCGTCCAGCAGGGCACCACCCTGAACCAGAAGACGGTCACCGGTACCCTGGCCACCCTGCCGGCCCTGGCGGCGGGCGCGGAACTGAAGCCGCCCACCCTGATCATCGTCGGCAGCGTGGTGAGCCTCCACGCCAAGCTCAACTGGTTCCACCCGGAACCGGCGGCCGACGACCACTGGCACACGCCCCTGGACAAGCCGGCGGCCCTCAACCCTTAAGCGGCCGGGTAAAACGAAACGGGCAACGGGTCTCCCCGTTGCCCGTTTGCTTTTCAGGAACCGCTTACAGCTCGCGGGAAATCTTGCGGATGCCGTCGTCCTCCGGATGGGGCTCGATGCGGAAGCCCAGGCTTTCGGCCAGCTTGAGCATGCGCCGGTTGGTCTTCAGCACCTCGCCGTCCATGATGCGCAGGCCCTTGGCCCGGGCCACGTCCATGAGCACGTCCATGAGCTTGTGGCCGATGCCCTGCTTCTGCCACTGGTCGTTGACCACCAGGGCGAATTCGCAGGATTCCCCGTCCGGGTTGATGGCGTAGCGGGCCACACCCAGCTCCACTTCCTGGCCTTCCACCTCGGTGATCGCCAGCAGGGCCATCTCCCGGCTGTAGTCGATCTGGGTGAGGCGCACCAGCATGGCGTGGGAGAGTTCCCGGACCGCGTCCATGTAGCGGAAGTACTTGGTTTCCTCGGACAGGCCGCGCACGAAGCTCTGGGTGAGCTCCGCGTCCTCCGGCCGGATGGGGCGGATGAGCACATCGGCGCCGCTGGGCAACTGCCAATGGGTGACCAGGTGGGCCGGGTAGGGGTGGATGGCCATGTGGCCGTAGCGGTCGGCGGTGGGCACCCGGGGGGCGATGATGATGCGGGCGTCCAGGGCCAGAGCGCCGTGCTCGTCTACCAGCAGCGGGTTGATGTCCAGTTCCGCCAGCCAGGGGAGTTCGCAGACCATTTCCGACAGGCGAAGCAGGATGGCTTCCAGGCCATCCATGTCGGCGGGAGGCCGGTTGCGGAACTGGCCCAGCAGGGTGGCGACCCGGGTGCGCTTGATGAGATCCCGGGCCAGATAGCGGTTCAGGGGAGGCAGGGTGACGGCCCGATCCTGGAAGGCTTCCACGTCCACGCCACCGGCCCCGAAGACGATGACCGGCCCGAGCACCGGGTCGGAGGTCATGCCCAGCAGCACTTCCCGGGCGTGGGGGCGGCTCACCATGGGCTCGATGACCACGCCGTCCAGGGTGGCGTCGGGCCGCTTGCGCTTCACCTCGGTCAGCATCTCGCCGTAGGCCGAGCGCACCGCCTGGCCGCTGGACAGGCCCAGGCGCACGCCATGCACGTCGGACTTGTGGGTGATGTCCGGGGAGTTGATCTTCATGGCCACGGGGAAGCCCATCTGCTGGGCCATGAGCATGGCCTCGGTGGGGTTGCGGGCGATGAGGGTCTGGGCCACGGGGATGCGGAAGGCGGAGAGCAGGGCCTTGGATTCCACCTCGTTGAGCAGGTGCCGGCCCTGGGCCAGAGCGCCCTCGATGATGAGGCGGGCGCCTTCCACGTCGGGCTCCGCTTCCTGGGAGAGGGGCCCCGGGGTCTGCATCAACTGCCGCTGGTTATCGTAGAAGGCGGAGAGGTAGGAGAACACCTCCACCGCCGGTTCAGGGGTGGTGAAGTAGGGGATGCGGGCTTCCTTGAAATGCATGCGGCCTTCCACCACCTGGGCCTGGCCCATCCAGCAGGTGATGACCGGCTTGCTGGAACTCTTTGCCACCTCGATGACCGCGTCCGCCGCTTCGGTGGGACGGGACATGGCCTGGGGCGTGAGCATGACCAGGACGCCGTCCACGCCGTCGTCCCGCAGGCAGGCATCCACCGCGTGGTGGTAACGGTCGGCGGGGGCGTCCCCGATGATGTCCACCGGGTTGCCGTGGGACCAGGCGGCGGGTAGCACCTCGTTCAAGCGGCTCACGGTGGCCGGCGCCAAGTCGGCGATGCGCACGCCAAGGTCCACGGCCCGGTCGGTGGCCATGACGCCGGGGCCGCCGCCGTTGGTGACGATGGCCAGCCGGTTGCCGGTGGGTTTGACGTGGGTGGACAGGGCCTGGGCGCAGGAGAAGAGTTGCAGGATGGTGTTCACCCGCACCACGCCGGCCCGGCGCACCAGGGCGTCGAACACCGCGTCGGAGCCCACCAGGGCGCCGGTGTGGGATTGCACCGCCTTGGAGCCCGCCTCGTGGCGGCCTACCTTCACCAGGACCACCGGCTTGAAGCGGGCGGTGGCGCGCAGGGCGCTCATGAAGCCCCGGGCGTCGCGGATGCCCTCGATGTAAAGCAGGATGCCCTTGGTGGCGCTATCGTAGGCCAGGTAATCCAGGATTTCGCCGAAGTCCACGTCCGCCGAGGCGCCGGTGGAGATCACGCTGGAAAAGCCGATGCCGTTGGCCTCGGCCCAGTCCAGCATGGAGGTGCACAGGGCGCCGGATTGGGACACCAGGGCCAGGTCGCCGGCCAGGGTGGCGCCCTGGCTGAAGGTGGCGTTCAGCCCGATGCCCGGCCGCTGGATGCCCAGGCAATTGGGGCCGACGAAGCGGATCTCGTGCTTGCGGGCCACGGCCAGGGCCGATTCTTCCAGCGCCACGCCCTTGGCGCCCACTTCCCGGAAGCCGGCGGAGAGAACGATGGCATTGCGGATGCCCCGGGTGCCGCAGTCCTCCAGGACCTGGGCCACCGTAGGGGCCGGCGTGGCGATCAGCGCCAGATCGGGGGTCTCCGGCAGCTCGCTGGCATAGCCGTAGCAGCGCTCGCCGTAGATTTCTTCATGCTTGGGATTCACCGGGAACACGGAACCCGTGAATCCTGACTTGCGCATGTTCTTGAAGAGAGTGCCGGCGACGGAATCCTCCTTCTCGCTGACGCCGAAGACGGCCACGGAACGGGGATTGAACAGGGGGTGTAGATAGTGTTGAGACATTGCTCGCTCTAATCGTTGTGAGGCGGATTGCTGCTGTGCATCATAGGCCAGGATTGTGACACCGCCAACCGCGCCAGCGTATAGTCGCCCTTGGATTCTTTCCCCACAAGCCGTCATGAACACCGCCTTCATCACCCACCCGGTCTGCCGCAAGCACGACATGGGCCACTGGCACCCGGAAAGTCCCGCCCGTCTGCGGGCCATCGAGGACCGCCTCCACGCCGCCCATCTTTTCGATTACCTGGAGCACCACGAAGCACCCCTGGTGCATCGCAGCCATCTCAAGCGGGTCCACGATCCGGCCTACATCGACGCCATCGAGGCGGCCTCTCCTTACGAAGGCATCAAGGAACTGGATCATGACACCGTCATGAATCCCCATACCCTGGATGCCGCCTACCATGCCGCCGGTGGCGCCGTCATGGCGGTGGACCGGGTGTTCCGGGGGGATTGCCAGAACGCCTTTGTGGCCTGCCGGCCGCCGGGCCACCACGCCACCCGGAGCCAGGCCATGGGCTTCTGCATCTTCAACAACGTGGCGGTGGCCGCCGCCCATGCCCTGGAGCAGCACGGTCTGGCCCGGGTCGCCATCGTGGATTTCGACGTCCATCACGGCAACGGTACCGAGGACATCTTCAAGGACGATCCCCGGGTCATGCTCTGCTCCACCTTCCAGCACCCCTTCTATCCTTTCTGTGGCGCCGATACGGCCAACGAGCACATCGTCAACGTGCCCCTGCCGGCCGGGACCACCGGCAAGCGCTACCGGGAGGTGTTCGAGGCGGAGGTGCTGCCCCGCCTGGAAGCCTTCCGGCCCGAGATGCTGTTCATCTCCGCCGGCTTCGACGCCCATCGGGAAGATGACATGGGCCAGTTCGGCCTGATGGAATCGGATTACATCTGGATCACCGAGCGGATGATGGAGCTCGGCCAGCGCCACGCCGGGAACCGGGTGGTGTCCGTGCTGGAAGGGGGCTATGACCTGAGCTCCCTGGGCCGCAGCGTGGCTTCCCACATCAAGGTGCTGGCGGACCTCTGAAGCTTTCCCGGAGCGCGGCCCGAGTCGGCCAGCCATGAAAAAAGGGCCCCGCGGGGCCCTTTTTTCCAGAAGGTAGAATCAGGGCCGCTTCACCAGGTTCTGGTCCACCCAGCCGGCCCCCTCGTTGCCTTCCACGGCCAGGAAGCCATTCTTGATCTCGCCGGTGAACACCAGTTCATCGCCCTTCTTCAGGTTGGCCACCACCTTGGCGGACTTGTCCGGCGAGGCGTAGACCTTCAGGCCACCGATCTTGCCGGTGACCACGTCGCCGGGCTGGAAGCCGGCGCCGGCCTGGGTGGGTTTGCCCGAGGGCCCCTTGAGGCTGATCTCCTGGCGTTGCATGTCCGGGTTGTTGCGGATGGCGCGGACGATGTTGTTCCAGTTGTCCAGGAAGCCGGAGGCCACCACTTTGCCCTCGGCGGTGTTCTCGTAGGCCCCCAGCGCGCCCACCGCGCCAGCGGCGAAGCCGATGCCGCCCAGGCTGAAATCGGTGGATTTGGCCATGCCGGTGGCGGAGGCCACCTGCAGGCTGGTGCGGGCATCCGCCAGCAGCATGCTGGTCTGGGCTTCCTTGAACTTGAGACCGGCGGCCAGAAGGGCGCCGCCCACGCCAAACAGGCCGCCCAGGGCGGCACCCATGCCGCCCGCGTCCTTGTTGGAGAACACCACGTCGGGCGTCATCACATAGTCGGCCGTGACCATCTGGCCGCCGCCCATGTTGGAACCGCTGCGCAATTCTCCGGACTTGGCCAGCTCCCTTTCCTGCATCAGGTTCTTCATGGCCCGGCCCCGTTCCACCACCACGAAGCAGTTGGACTGCTGGATCATCATGCGGATCAGGCCCACGGGGGAGGGCAGGCCGTATTGCAGCAGGGCCTGGCCCACGTAGTCCTGGGGTTCCGCCACGGCCAGGGTGCCGTAGGGCTTGTCGCACTTTTCCAGTTGGGCGGAAGCGTTCTTCGCGCCGTCCGGTCCCGCCGAGCCTTTCACCGTGTTCTTCTCGTCGTCGTCGCCGCCGAGCTTGATACCCAGAAAGGCGTGGGCGGGGGCCACGGACTGGGTCAGGAAAAGGCCCATCAGGAGGGCGGAAAGGGATTTATGCACGGGTTTTCTCCTGGGTTATTCGAATGGAAAACCGGCGAAATGTAGTCGCCCGGAGCCGGCTCGGCAACCACCCGGATCAGGGGGGCGCGGCGGCCCCCCAGGAGGTCAATCGTCGCCCTTGATGACGAACAGGGGCGAGACCAGGGCGGGTTTGCCCAGGGACTGGTAGTAGGCGGAAATGTCCTCCACGTCCTGGTCCTTCAGGGAGACGGTGAAGACGTTCATGATGGGGTGAAGCAGCTTGCCGGAGCGGTATTTGTTGGTCTTGATGGTGAGCTTGTCGGCGTTCCGGCCCGCCAGTTGCAGGGTATAGAACATGCCGGGGAAGTCCTTGCTGCCATGGCACATCATGCAGGCGGCGGCCTTGACCTGGCCGGCCTGGGGGTTGCCCACGGCCCAGGCTGGCGTGGCAAGCGCGGCCAGCAGGGCAAGGGAGAGGAGGGGGGAGGTGAACTTCATGGGAATCTCCTTGGATGGCGAAGGGGTATTTCAGATTAGCCAATCCCCATGACACGGAAAAGTCGGACCTACATGCCCGGCATCATTCCCTTCATGCCGCGCATCATTTTCGCCAATCCACCCTTGCCCATGGACTTCATCATCTTCTGAGCCTGCTCGAACTGGTTGAGCAGGCGGTTCACGTCCTGGACCTGGACCCCGGCACCGGTGGCGATGCGGCGCTTGCGGCTGGCCTTGAGGATCTCCGGCTTGCGCCGCTCCTCGGGGGTCATGGAATTGATGATGCCCTCGATGCGCTTCATCTGCTGTTCGCCCTGGGCGATCTCGCCGGCGCCGATCTTGCCGGCGCCGGGCAGCTTGTCCACCAGGGAGGACAGCCCGCCCAGCTTCTTCATCTGCTGCATCTGGGACTTGAAGTCCTCCAGGTCGAAGCCCTTGCCGCTCTTGAGCTTCTGCACGGTCTTCATGGCCTCGGCGTGGTCCACCGAGCGCTGGGCCTCCTCGATGAGGGACAGCACGTCGCCCATGCCCAGCACCCGGCTGGCCATGCGCTCCGGGTGGAACACCTCGATGCCGGTGAGCTTCTCGCCCACGCCTACCAGCTTGATGGGCTTGCCGGTGATGTGGCGCACCGACAGGGCCGCGCCGCCCCGGGCGTCGCCGTCCAGCTTGGTGAGGATGACGCCGGTCAGCGGCAGGGCGTCGTTGAAGGCCTTGGCGGTGTTCACCGCGTCCTGGCCCTGCATGGCGTCCACCACGAACAGGGTCTCGATGGGGTTGAGCAGGGCGTGCAGATCCTTGATCTCATCCATCATGGCCGCGTCCACGTGGAGGCGGCCGGCGGTGTCGACGATGAGCACGTCGTAGAGATGCTTCCGGGCGTGGTCCAGGGCGGCCGTGGCGATGGTGGCGGGCTTCTGGTCGCCGGAGGAGGGGAAGAAGTCCACGCCGGCCTGTGCCGCCACGGTCTTCAGCTGCTCGATGGCGGCGGGGCGGTAGACGTCGCAGCTCACCACCAGGATCTTCTTCTTGCCCGCCTCCCGGATGACGCGGCACAGCTTGCCCGTCGAGGTGGTCTTGCCGGCGCCCTGGAGGCCGGACATGAGGAACACCGCCGGCGGCTGGGTGGCGAAGTTCAGCGGCGCGGCCTGCTCGCCCATGAGGGCGGTGAGTTCCTTGTGCACCACGCCGATGAGCTGCTGGCCGGGGGTGAGGCTGGAGAGGACCTCCTGGCCCATGGCCTTTTCCTTCACCTTGGCGATGAAGTCCCGCACCACGGGCAGGGCCACGTCGGCCTCCAGCAGGGCCACGCGCACCTCGCGCAGGGCATCCTGGATGTTGGTTTCCGTGAGGCGGCCCTGGCCGCGCAGATTCTTGACGACCTTGGAGAGGCGATCGGTGAGATTGTCGAACATGATTTAGAGGGATTGGATGGGATGCGCTAGACTTCGGGCACAAGTCTAACAGTCCTGACCGCTCATGCCGGACTCCCTCATTTATCTGGTTTGCACACTGGCCTACCTGGGCCTGGCCGCCTGGTATTGGCCCGGCAAGCCCGGTTGCTGCCGCACCGACTGGCTGCCCCGCCTGCTGCCCCTTCTGCCCCTGGCCCTGCATCTCTACCTGCTCAATGTCGGCGTGTTCGGTGGCGAGGGCATCCACCTGGGCTTCTCCACGTCATTGTCCGCCGTCGCCGCCCTGACCGTGCTCACTTATGCCGCCGCCTCCTGGCGTTACCACCTGGGCGGGCTGCAAAGCTTCGTCATGATTTTCGCCGGGGCTGCCGTGGCCATCGAGGCCATCTCACCGATCCCCCATGCCTCGGAACACAGCGGCCTGCCGATGTTCAAGGTGCACCTGGCCATGGCTTTCTCCGCCTACAGCCTGTTCACCATCGCCGCCCTGCACGCGGTGCTCATCGCCCTGGCCGAGAAGCATCTGCACAAGGCGGTGCCGCCCACCATCGTCGCCGGCCTGCCGCCGCTGCTTACCCTGGAAAAGCTGTTGTTCCGCATGATCCAGGCCGGTTTCCTGCTGCTCTCCCTGACCCTGCTCTCCGGCGTCTTCTTCGCCGAGGAGATTTTCGGCAAGGCCTTGCCCTTCAATCACAAGACCGTCTTCGGTGTCACGTCCTGGATCATCTTCGCCGCCCTGCTGCTGGGCCGGCGGGTCTATGGCTGGCGGGGCCGCACGGCCATCTCCTGGACCCTGGCGGGCTTCATGAGCCTGATGCTGGCTTACGTGGGGGTGAAGTTCGTCCTGGAAGTGATCCTGGGGCGCTGACCCCGGAGCCCTCAGTCTTCCCGGGGCTCGTCCTTGGCTGGCGTGTCGTCCGCCGCCTTTTCCACGTCTTCCAGGTGGGTCTTCCAGCGTTTGTCCGGCACCACCCGCTGCTTGAAGGCCGG
>DAOQNK010000082.1:0-11382 GCA_035332045.1 Thiobacillaceae bacterium
CCTTCGGCGCCACCGCCGACAACCTGAAGACCGCCGTGGCCGGGGAGACCCACGAATACACCGACATGTATCCCGGCATGGCCAAGACCGCCCGGGATGAGGGCTTCGAGGAAATCGCCGACTGGTTCGAAACCCTGGCCAAGGCCGAGCGTTCCCACGCCAATCGTTATCAAAAAGCGCTGAACGAATTGGGCAGCTGATTTTCAGGGGGCCGCGCCGCCCCCGTTTTCCATTCTTGGGATCCGCCATCCATGCAAGGTAAGTCATGGCCACGCCAGTGAAAGAGGGCAACCTGGAAGCGCCCACCCGCCATCCCCTGGACTGGCGCAACCCCGATTTCTACAGCGAGGATTCCCTGTTCAAGGAGATGGAGCGGGTCTTCGACATCTGCCACGGCTGCCGCCGCTGCGTCTCCCTTTGCCAATCCTTCCCCACCCTGTTCGATCTGGTGGACGCGTCCGAATCCATGGAAGTGGACAGCGTGATGAAGGACGATTACTGGAAGGTCGTGGACCACTGCTACCTCTGCGACCTGTGCTACATGACCAAGTGCCCCTACGTGCCGCCCCACGAGTGGAACCTGGATTTCCCCCACCTGATGTTGCGCGCCAAGGCGGTCCACTACCGCCAGCACGGCGCCAAGCTGCGCGACAGGGTACTCACCAGCACCGACGCCATGGGTTCCCTGGTGGGCATTCCCGTGGTGGCGCAAACGGTCAACGCGGTGAACAAGCTGCCCCCGGCGCGCAGGGCGTTGGAATCCGTGGCGGGCATCCACGCGGAGGCCTGGCTGCCCGAGTTCTCCAGCCGTCCCCTACGCGGCCGCCTCGAGCGACTGCCCGCCGACACCCCCGGCGAAGCGGCAGGCAGGACCCGGGGCAAGATCGCCTTGTTCGCCACCTGCTACATGAACCGCAACGAGCCAGGCCCCGGCGAGGACCTGGCCGCCGTGTTCGCCCACAACGGCATCCCCGTCACCCTGGCCGAGAAGGAACGCTGCTGCGGCATGCCCAAGCTGGAACTGGGGGACCTGGACGCGGTGGCGGCGGCCAAGGCGGCCAATATTCCGGTGCTGGCCAAGCTGGTGGATGAGGGCTGGGATCTCACCGCCCTGATCCCTTCCTGCGTGCTCATGTTCAAGCAGGAACTGCCCCTCATGTTCCCGGACGACCCGGACGTGCTGAAGGTGAAGAACGCCTTCTACGACCCCTTCGAATACCTGATGCTGCGTCACAGGGAAGGCCGGCTCAAGACCGATTTCAAGACCGGCCTGGGCAAGGTGGTCTATCACGCCGCCTGCCATCAGCGGGTGCAGAACATCGGCCCCAAGACCCGGGAAGCTCTGGCCCTGGTGCCGGGCACCGAAGTCGACGTCATCGAGCGCTGCTCCGGCCACGACGGCACCTACGCGGTGAAGAAGGAGTTCCACGCCTTTGCCATGAAGATCGTCAAGCCGGTGGTGGCGCGGGTGAACCAGGCCAAACCGGATCACTATGGCAGCGACTGCGCCATGGCCGGCCACCACATCGCCCATGCCCGGGCCGACGGCAGCACTCCGGAACACCCCATCACCCTGCTGCGGAAGGCCTACGGACTATGAACCCGCGCGAGGAAGCCACCATGACCAAGCTCACCCGCCAAGACCTGTTCACCCTGGAAAAGTACGCCGAGATCCGCCAGGACTTCCGCACCCGGGTCATCGAACACAAGAAGCATCGGCGCGTGCCCCTGGGCGAGCACGCCGCTCTCTACTTCGAGGACCGGCTCACCATGCAGTATCAGATCCAGGAGATGCTGCGCATCGAGAAGATCTTCGAGGCGGCGGGCATCCAGGAAGAACTGGATGTCTACAACCCCCTTATCCCCGACGGCTCCAACTGGAAGGCCACCTTCATGGTGGAGTACGCCGATGAGGCGGAGCGGCGGGCCGCCCTGGCCCGGCTGGTGGGTATCGAGCAGGACATCTGGATGCGGGTCGAGGGTTTCGACCCGGTGTTCCCCATTGCCAACGAGGACCTGGACAGGTCAAAGGCGGACAAGACCGCCTCGGTGCACTTCATGCGTTTTGAACTGACGCCTGCCATGGTGGCGGCGGTGAAGCACGGCGCCGAGATTTCCGCCGGCATCTCCCACCAGGCCTACCAGGCCACCCTCTCCCCCCTGCCTGGAGCCATCCGGGACTCCCTGGCCGCCGACCTGGCCTGAAGCCGGCGCGGTATCATGCCGGCCTCACGTTGGAGACCGCCATGCGCCGCACCCTCGCCTTCGCCACCCTGTTTCTGATCGGCGCCGCCCATGCCGCGGGCAGCCCGGAATCCTGGATCTGGGGCGACAGTTACCGGGGCAACTTCGAATACGACTTCGACGACAACGCCAAGGCCTGGCAGGAAGTCCAGACCCAGATACCACCCTATCCCAAGGCGGAAAACCTGGTGGCGTTCGAGGTGAGTTCCGCCACCAGCAACAAGTTCTTCGTGGATTTTCCCTCGGTGTCCACCGGCGCCGACGGGGTGGTGCGCTTCACGGTGGTGGTGAAGAGCCCGGCGGGCGCCGAAACCGTGAGCTTCGAAGGCATGCGCTGCGACATCGGCGAGCGCAAGCTCTACGCCTTCGGACGGTCCGACGGCAAGGGCGGCGGAGAATGGTCACGCAACCGTTACGCCAAATGGGAGGTCATCAAGGACCGCCAGCAGACCAGCTACCAGCGGGAGTTGTTCTACCACTATTTCTGCACCGTGGAAGGCGCCGCCGACCTGAAATTCATCCAGCGGATGCTGAAGACCGGTGGCCTATACAACCGCTGATCGGCCCACGGCAATACCCCAAAATCGCCATGGCTTTCAGGATGCCGCTGTCTTAAAATTCGTCCCGCTTCAGGTGTCCGCCCCAGGGCGGATGAAACGGGAAACAGGTGCGCTGCGGGTTCCACCCGTGCCAATGCCTGTGCTGCCCCCGCAACGGTAAGCGCTCAACGGCCGTTCACCATGCCACTGTCTCCGGACGGGAAGGCGAACGGTCCGGGCTGAAAAGCCCTCGGCGCGAGCCCGGAGACCGGCCTGGAGAGGAGGCGGGCCGCGGCGGGCGGTTGTAGCGAATTCGGTCTTTCCACCTTTTTCGGCCCGCTTGTCGAGGTATTCCCTGCGGGGACGCTGGGAACGAAAAAGGAACCCTCCATGCGCCGCTCCACTCCGGCCGTCCTGTTGGCCGGCCTCCTGACCCAGCCAGCCTGGGCGGAAGACATTCCCACCCTGGAAACCATCGTCGTCACCGCCAGCCGGATACCCACTCCGGACGTGCTGGCCCCCTACGCCTCGGAAATCCATACCCGTCGCGACCTGGAAGCCTCGGGGGCGACGACCCTGTTCGATTACCTGGCCCAGCATTCCTCCCTCACGGTCATGCCCAGCTTTGGCGGTCGCGCCGCCCCCATGCTGGATGCGCGGGGCTATGGCCTGGAAGGCGGCTTCGAGAACCTGGTGGTGACCCTGGATGGCGTACGTCTCAACAACATCGATCTGGCACCTACCCTGCTGGGCCATATTCCCCTGAACGACATCGAGAGCATCGAGATCGACAAGGGGACGGGGAGCGTCCTGTTCGGCGACAACGCCGGCGCGGGCGTGGTGCAGATACGCACCCGTGGCCACCAGGGGGTGGATGTCGCCGGACAGATCGGCAGTTTTGGCGCCCAGGGGGCCAACGTCGGTGCCGGCTTCGTGGGCGAGGGTGTCAGCCTCAGCGTGGATGCGGATGCCCTGCGTGCCGATGGCGATGCCGACCCCGATGTCACCGGCCACCGCAATGACAGCGCCAGCCGGGCCTTGCGTGGCCATCTGGGGCTGAATCCGGGCAACGGGCTCAGCCTGGGTTTGGACCTGGCCACTGCCCGGGTCGACGAGCGTTACGTGGAACCGCTCACCCTGGCCCAATTCCAGGCCAATCCCTATCAGGCAGGCGGCGTCTATGCCCTGGTGGTCCAGGAAACCGACAGTTGGCGGCTCTCCGGCAATTGGCGCATCGCCCCCGAGTGGACCCTGGCGGCCTGGCATCACCGGGAGGACAAGGCCGTCGACAACCGGAAATGGTCCTGGAAGACTGACTACGACGTGGACGCCGACGATGTATCGCTGGCTTACAAGACATCCGGGATGGAAATGGTCCTGGGATGGCAGCGCCAGGCGGGGGAGCGGGGCAGCATTCTCGACCGCACGAGCAAGACCAATACCGGCTGGTATGCCTCGGGCCAGTGGCGGCGTGATGGCCTGACCCTGGCGGCCGGAGCCCGCGGCGAGCGGGTGGACTATGAATACGCGCCGGCGGGGGGCGGTGGCAACCTGCGGTCCGGCGACAACCTCCAGGCCTGGGACCTGGGGGTCAACCAGCGGATCGACGGCAGGCTATCGCTGTTCGCCAACCTCAATCGGGCCTTCCAGGCACCGGATATCGACCGCTTCTTCACCAGCTTTGATCCGCTGGGCAATTACACCGGGCCCCAATTCAACGGCTTCATCCAGCCCCAGACCAGCCACACCCTCAGCCTGGGCCTGAACCACATCACCGCGGCCAACCGGCTCAAGCTTTCCCTGTATCGGTCGAACCTGGAAAACGAGATCTATTTCTTCAGCACCGGGGCCTTTACCGGCGTAAACACCAACCTGGACCGCACCCACAAGTACGGCCTGGAACTCCAGGATGCCTGGCGCCTCCTGCCGACGGTCACCGCCAATCTGAATTATACCTTTACCCGTGCCCTCATCGACCGGGAGGACAGCGGCGGCGGCGCCTTCAATGGCAAATCCCTGCCAGGCGTGCCACGCCACGGCGTGGTCCTGGGGGTGACCTGGATTCCCGCGCCCGGTCACAGCCTGGGCCTGACCCATACCTGGCGGCAGCAGACCTGGGCCATTGGTGACTTCGACAACAACAATGTCCAGCGCCAGGCGGCCTACCTTTCCACCGATCTGGCCTATCGGCGCGACGGCAAGGGATGGAGCGGCTTCGTGGCGGTCCGTAACGTGTTCGCCCACAAGAACGCTGTCTGGACCCAGGACGACGTCATCTATCCCGTCAATCTGAGCCGCGTTTTCACCGTGGGTCTGAAAGCCGGCTTTTAGCGCTAAACTCCGCTCCCGTAGCCAACGCACAGCTCGACCTGGAGACTTCCATGCCCATCCGTATCCGCCACGCCCGGACTTTCATCGGCCTGATCCTGGTGGCCGCCATGGCCGCCACGCGTTTTCATCACCTGGGAGACGCCCTGCATCTCCCGGATGCTTCCTGGGCCTTGTTCTTCCTGGCGGGGGTTTATCTCTCACCTGCCTGGCTGCTGGTTCTGATGGCGGAAGCCACCCTCATCGATGGGGCCGCCATCGGCTGGCTTGGGGTGTCAAGCTACTGCCTCACCCCGGCCTATGCCGGCCTGCTACTGGCCTATCTCCTGCTTTGGTCCGGCGGGCGGCAGGCCGCCGGCGCCGGGCTGGGTGGCGCCGCCGGTGCCGCGCTGAGTTCCACGCTCCTGGCCTTCCTGGTGTCCAACGGCAGCTTCTATTGGGGTGGCGGCCGGGTCGCCGAGCCTACTCTCGCCGGGTTTGTCCAGACCTGCCTGGACTATGGCCCGTCCTTCATCGTGGCCACCCTGCTGTATCTCGGGCTGGCGGCCATCATCCATGGCGTGCTGGCGGCGCCCGGTCGAGGCCGCCGCGCCCTGGGGTCGACGCCCGGCCGCTGATTTGCTTCGCGGCTCAGGCCGCGCTCAGCTTCCGGCTTTCCTTGCGCGTGCGCTTGCGCTCATACATGCGGGTGTCGGCGACATTGAGCAAGGCATCCAGGTTGTCGCCGTCCCGGGGGTAGACCGCATAGCCGATACTGCACGCGGGGTGCAGGGTCAGGCCGTTCACCTTCAATTCCTGGGCGACGGCCGTTTCCACCTTGGCGCATAGGGGTGGGCAGTCGCCACTGTCCTCGACGCCCACGAACAACAGGACGAATTCATCGCCTCCCAGGCGGGCCGCGGTGTCTGACTTGCGGACCAGGCCTCGCAGTCGCCCGGCCACGGCATTCAGCATGGCATCGCCGATGGCGTGTCCCCAGCGATCGTTGACCAGCTTGAAATCGTCCAGATCCACGAACAGCACGGCAATCGAAAAGCGGTCCTGGATGGCGTGCAGCATGGCCTCTTCCAGGCGGCGGTAGAAGAGCACCCGGTTGGCCAGGCCCGTGAGGGGGTCATGGGTGGCCTCGTGTTCCAGCTTGGAGCCGGCTTGCTCCAGTTTGCGGACCTGGTCATGGATGGTGGTGGCGTGGCGCGCCAGCAGCCGGCGGGCGCGCAGGGCGATAAAGGTGGCGAGCAGGATCAGGATCGCGCCCAGGGTGGCGTGGAGGGTGATCGCCCGCTGGGTCGCCAACTGGGTGTCGTCCAGGGCCTTCTGGATCAGCGAGCGTTCATAACGGCGCAGGGATTCCAGGCTTTCGGTGTATTCGCGGTTCAGGGGACGCAGGGGGTCCACCATCTTGGCGCTGGCCTCCTGGGTCCGGTCGCGGGAAGCCAGGTCGGTGATCTCCTCCTGATGCTCGATGATGTGCGCCACCAGATAGTCCTGGTGCTTCAGGCTGTCCCGTTCGAAGGCGTCCAGGGGCATGGCTTTCAGGTCCTGGCGGGCCTTGCCGACCTGGTAGCCCCACTTGATGAAGAATTGGAATTCCTCATCCCGCTCAAAGGCGTCCCGGGCCAGTACCTGGTAAACCAGGGAGCTGTGGCGATTGAAGGAAGCCTCCTGCAGATCGGTGGCGAGCTGGATTTTCTGGTTGCGCTCCTCGACGATGTCCCGCATGCGCTCCTTGATGTCCTCCACCTGCCAGGTGGCATGGCCGATCAAGGTGGCCATCAGGGCGATGAGCACGGCGAAGCCCAGGGTGAGCTGCCGGTCCATGTGCCGGGTCAAGGATGGGGGACTGCCATGCTGCATGGGAATTGTTGTCTCCTCTTTCCACGCTTATCGGATACAGGGACGGAAACTTGAGCCCGGACAAGGGGTTACCCTGGATTGTCCGGCGGCGCATAGAATGGGTCGCCGTCTTGCCGGACCCCGCCATGGAACCCTTCTACGCCGTCATTCCTGCTCGCTACGCCTCCACCCGCCTGCCGGGCAAGCCCCTGGCCGATATCGCAGGCAAGCCCATGGTGGTGCGGGTCCTGGAGCGAGCCCGGGAGAGTGGCGCAGCGGGGGTCTGGGCGGCGACGGACCATGAAGGGGTCAGAGCCGCCGTGGAGGCGGCGGGCTATCCGGCGGTCATGACCTCTCCCGAGTGCGCATCGGGCACAGACCGGCTTGCGGAAGTGGCCACGCGCCTGGGTTGGCCGGATGACGCGGTCGTCGTCAACGTTCAGGGTGACGAACCCCTGATCGACCCGGCCCTGATCCGGGCCACGGCCAGGGCCTTGTTCGAGCATCCGGGCGCCAGCATGGCCACGGTCAGTCATCCCATCCATGATTCCGCCGATGTGTTCAATCCCAACGTGGTGAAGGTAGTGACCGACCGGGAAGGCTATGCCTTGTATTTCTCCCGGGCGCCCATCCCCTGGGCCAGGGATGCGTGGTCGGCGGGTGGAACGGGTCTGCCCGCGGATTTGCCCCTTTCCCGCCATATCGGCCTGTACGCCTATCGCGTCGGATTCCTCAAGGCCTATCCTGGCCTGGAGCGACCGGCCATTGAGCGCTTCGAATCCCTGGAGCAGTTGCGCGCCCTTTGGCATGGCCATCGCCTCATCGTCGTGGAAACCGAGGCGGCCATTCCCCCGGGCGTGGATACCCCGGAAGACCTGGAGCAGGTGCGACGGTTGTTCGATACCGACTGAGCGAGGGATCCCGGGGCGGCGAATATCAGGGTATTAATAATTTCAAACTGGCTAATAACCTGGACTTATATCCGAATACAAAAAATTGACTGTCCAGGGGCCGGCGCCTTGTCTACCCTTGTGGCCGCTCAAAATCCCAGTTTTTCCCCGGTTCATTCACCAATCGGCCCGCTCAGGGCCTTGTTTTTGCGAGGTTTTCCATGCGACTGATTCTTCTCGGCGGCCCCGGCGCGGGCAAGGGTACCCAGGCCAATTTCATCAAGGAAAAATACGGCATTCCCCAGATTTCCACCGGCGACATGCTGCGTGCCCACGTGAAGGCCGGCACCGAACTGGGCGTGGCCGCCAAGAAGATCATGGACGCGGGCGGCCTGGTGTCCGACGACATCATCATCGGCATGGTCAAGGAGCGCCTGACCCAGGACGACTGCAAGGCCGGCTACCTGTTCGACGGCTTCCCCCGCACCATCCCCCAGGCCGAGGCCATGAAGGCCGCCGGCGTGCCCATCGATGCCGTGGTCGAGATCGACGTGCCTGATGAAGAGATCATCAAGCGCATGTCCGGCCGCCGCGTGCACGTGGCTTCCGGCCGCACCTACCACGTGGTCTTCAATCCCCCCAAGGTGGCGGGCAAGGACGACGTGACCGGCGAGGACCTGATCCAGCGGGACGACGACAAGGAAGAGACCGTGAAGAAGCGCCTGGACGTCTACCACGCCCAGACCGAGCCCCTGGTGGCCTTCTACGGTGACTGGGGCAAGACCGGCGCCGCCGGCGCGCCCAAGTACATCAAGGTGTCGGGCGTGGGTTCCGTGGACGGCATCACTTCCGCCGTGTTCGCCGGCCTGGATTCGGTCAAGAAGTAAGCATGACCATCCCGGAATTTTCCGCCTCCGATATCAAGCTGGTTCAGGCCACCCTGAAAGAGCGCTTCGGCGCCGCGGTGGTCGACAAGGTGGAGATCAAGGAGGTGGAGACCGAGATCCGGCTTTCCCAGGCCGATCGCGAACTTACCGAGTGTCCTGCCCTGTTCTGGATCGTGGGCGACTGCGCTTTCGTGCTGTCCCGCACGGGCCAGGCCGCCTACCGGGCCATGTTCTACTACTCGGTGAAGGACCGCTTCGGTACCGGCCAGGAAGAATACGACAACCTGGGCGACTGCCTCATCACCCTGCTCAAGGTCCAGGAAGAGGAACAGGCCCGGCGGGACGGGGAAGGCGGCATCCGGTAAACGCTTCAAACCAGAGCGCGCTCCCCATGGCGCGCTTTTTCGTTTTCAAGGAGAGATACGACATGGCCAAGAAAAAGAACGCGTTCTACGCCCAGTCTGGCGGCGTGACCGCCGTCATCAACGCCTCCGCCTGCGGCGTGATCGAGACCGCCCGCAAGCACAGCGACGTCATCGGCAAGGTCTACGCCGGCCGCAACGGCATCATCGGCGCCCTGACCGAAGACCTGATCGACACCACCAAGGAAAGCGATGAGGCCATCGCCGGCCTGCGTTCCACTCCCTCCGGCGGTTTCGGTTCCTGCCGCTTCAAGCTGAAGAGCCTGGAAGCCAACAAGCGCGAATACGAGCGCCTGATCGAAGTCTTCAAGGCCCACAACATCGGCTACTTCTTCTACAACGGCGGCGGCGATTCCGCCGACACCTGCTACAAGGTCTCCCAGCTCTCCGAGGCCATGGGCTATCCCATCCAGGCCATCCACGTGCCCAAGACCGTGGACAACGACCTGCCCATCACCGACTGCTGCCCCGGCTTCGGCTCCGTCGCCAAGTACATCGCCGTGTCCACCCTGGAAGCCTCCTTCGACGTGCGCTCCATGGCCAAGACCTCCACCAAGATCTTCGTGGTGGAAGTGATGGGTCGCCACGCCGGCTGGATCGCCGCCGCCGGCGGTCTGGTGGCGGACCAGGGCATCCCCGTGGTGATCCTGTTCCCGGAAATCGAGTTCGACCAGAAGAAGTTCCTGGCCGCCGTGAAGGCCAAGGTCGAAGAGCACGGCTTCTGCACCGTGGTGGTCTCCGAAGGCTGCCACTACCCGGACGGCAAGTTCCTGGCCGAGCAGGGCACCCGTGACGCCTTCGGTCACGCCCAACTGGGCGGTGCCGCCCCCGTGGTGGCCAACATGATCAAGGAAGCCCACGGCTACAAGTTCCACTGGGCCGTGGCCGACTATCTGCAGCGCGCCGCCCGCCACGTGGCCTCCAAGACCGACGTGAAGCAGGCTTACGAGCTGGGCAAGAAGGCCGTGGAGCTGGCCATCAAGGGCCACAACTCGGTGATGCCCACCATCGACCGCCTCTCCGACATCCCCTACAAGTACAAGCTGGGTTATGCCGAGTTGAAGGACGTGGCCAACGTGGAGAAATTCATGCCCCGCAACTTCATCAGCGCCGACGGCTATGGCATCACCGACAAGTGCCGCAAGTACCTCACCGGCCTGATCCAGGGCGAGGACTATCCCAAGTATGAAAACGGCCTGCCGGTCTACGTCACCCTGAAGAACAAGCCGGTGGCGAAGAAGCTGCCCGAGTTCAAGCTTTAACCCAAGTCAAGGGCGCCTCGGGCGCCCTTGTTTACTATTTACCGTTGGTTTTGCGATTTCCATGACCCTAGATCGCGCCCGCCAGTTGCTTCAGGTGCAGGCCAACTTCGGCGGGTTCTACAACGCCAATTCGGCCAAGCTGATCCTCTCCGAGGTCCAGAAGGAATACGGCCAGGCGGCGGTGGACGGGTTGATCCGGGAATTGCGGTTGGACGAGATATTCGGCTTCGAGCCCGGCACCCGCTTCGAGGGTGGTCTGGCCCACGGCCGACAGATGTAGTGCCCTAGTGTTATCGAGATCCGGCTCAAGCCGGGCAAAAACGCGAGTCCCGCAGTCGGGGGAGTCTGTGTGGTGCGACGTTTTTCATGTGAGTTCAAGGAGATGAAGCGATGAATGAAGGTCTGATGTTCGCCCTCGTGGCGGGGGCATTGGCTCTGGTGTACGGAGTCATGTCCATCAAGTGGATCAATGGTCTGCCGACAGGCAACGACCGCATGCGGGCCATCGCGGCCGCCGTTCAGGAAGGCGCCCAGGCCTACCTGAAACGCCAGTACACCACCATCGGCGTGGTGGGCGTGGCGCTGTTCGTGCTGATTGCCGCCTTCCTGTCCATGTCCACCGCCATCGGCTTCGCCATCGGCGCCATCCTGTCCGGCGCCGCCGGCTTCATCGGCATGAACGTCTCCGTGCGCGCCAACATCCGCACCGCCGAGGCGGCCCACCAGGGCCTCAATGCCGCCCTGAACGTGGCCTTCCGCGGCGGCGCCATCACCGGCCTGCTGGTGGTGGGCCTGGGTCTGCTGGGCGTGGCCGGCTACTACGCCGTGCTGACCGGCACTGGCATGAGCACCAACGACGCGGTCCACGCCCTGGTGGGCCTGGGCTTCGGCGGCTCGCTCATCTCCATCTTCGCCCGTCTTGGCGGCGGCATCTTCACCAAGGGCGCCGACGTGGGCGCCGACCTGGTGGGCAAGGT
>DAOQNK010000083.1:0-6977 GCA_035332045.1 Thiobacillaceae bacterium
ATGAGCCAGTACGCGCCGCGCATCATCACCATGAAGATCAATCCGGAGAAGATCCGCGACGTGATCGGCAAGGGCGGCGCGGTGATCCGGGCTCTGACCGAGGAAACCGGCACCCAGATCGACATCGCCGAGGACGGCACCATCAAGATCGCCTGCACCAGCACCGAAGCCGGCGCCCTGGCCAAGAAGCGCATCGAGGACATCACCGCCGAAGTCGAAGTGGGCAAAACCTACGACGGCACCGTGCTGAAGATTCTCGACTTCGGCGCCATCGTCAACGTGCTGCCCGGCAAGGACGGCCTGCTGCACATCTCCCAGATCGCCCACCAGCGCGTCAACGCCGTGGCCGACCATCTGAAGGAAGGCCAGGCGGTGCAGGTGAAGGTGCTGGAAACCGACGAGAAGGGCCGCATGCGCCTGTCCATGAAGGCGCTCATCGATCCTCCGGCGGCGCCCGCCCCGGCCCCCGCCGCCGAGGCTCCCGCCGCCGAGTAAGGTGTCGGGACGGTATGAAAAAAGCGGCTATTAGCCGCTTTTTTCTTGTCGGAAGGGCGGTCAGCCCGCGCCGATCATGTCCAGGAAGCCCTGCCACCAACGCTTGCGGTTCTGGGGTACGAACTGGGGCGCTTCCAAGTCCGAGGGCGGCATGCGGGACATGATCCAGCCGGGCAGGATGCGGTGCTTGCTGGAACCGCAGGACGTCCCCAGATGGTTGGGGTCGTAGATCTTGATGAGCCGGGGCGCGTCCAGGTCGTCGGCGTAGACGATGCCGCAGTAGTCCTCGTGGTGCTCCCGGCGCAGCAGGGCGTCGATCTCCCGCACGAAGGCGGTCACGTGCTCCGAGTCGGCGGGCGCCTCCGGACGGGACTCGCCGACGGCGTAGAGAAACCAGCCGGCGGCCGGGTCCAGGCGGTCCCAGAAGCTCGAGAGCTGGGTCCAGGACAGCAGGCTGTAGAGGGTGCCGTCGAAGAGCTGGTCGAATTCGGGATTCTGCCGGTCGATGACGTCCATGGCGGACTCGGTGGAAACACAGGGGAAAGCGCATTGTAACCGCGCCTAAACAATTGAAAACACGGTTTTAGATAGGAAACGACATGCTCAAGGCACTGATTTTCGATGTGGACGGCACCCTGGCCGACACGGAACGGGACGGCCACCGCCCCGCCTTCAACGCCGCCTTTCGGGAATACGGCCTGGACTGGGACTGGGGCGTGGAACTCTACGGCCAACTGCTGGCCGTCACCGGCGGCAAGGAGCGCATGAAGTACTACGTGGAGCGTTTCCGCCCGGACTACGTCAAGCCCGGAAACTTCGACGCGCTGGTGGCCGAACTGCATCAGGCCAAGACCCGCCACTACACCCGCATGCTGGCCGAGGGCGGCATCCCCCTGCGCCCCGGCGTCAGGCGCCTGCTGGAAGAAGCCCGGGCCGCCGGCCTGATCCTGGCGGTGGCCACCACCACCACCCCGGACAACGTCACCGCCCTCCTGCGCCATAGCCTGGCCGAGGATGGCCCGGACTGGTTCGCCGTCATCGCCGCCGGCGACATCGTCCCCGCCAAGAAGCCGGCCCCGGACATCTACGTCTGGGCTCTGGAGAAGCTGGGCCTCGCCCCCGAGGAATGCCTGGCCTTCGAGGATTCCCGCAACGGCATCCGCGCCTCCCTGGGCGCCGGCCTGCGCACCCTGGTCACCGTCAACGACTACACCCGGGACGACGATTTCAGCGGCGCCCTGGCGGTGCTCTCCGACCTGGGGGAGCCGGACGCGCCGTTCCAGCGCCTGGATGAAGCAGGGGAAACCGGGCTGGTGGATTTGGCGAAGCTACGAAGCTGGCTGGGCTGAGGCGCCTCAGACCACGTTCACGCCCCGGTCGTCCTTGCCCTTCACCCGCTGCAAGCGCACCACCTCCGGCAATCCGCGCAGGGCGCGCATGAGCCGGGCCAGGTGCAGGCGGTTCTGGACGCTGACGGTGAAGTAGAGGCTGGTGTAGGCGCCGGCCTCGTCGTGCATGTGCACGTTGTCGATGTCGGAGCCTTCGTTGGCGATGGCGGCCGCCACCTTGGCCAGCACGCCGCGCTGGTTCACCACGATGACCCGGATGCCCACCTCGAAGAGCTTGCTCAGTTCGGCGGACCAGGCCACGTCCACCCACTTTTCCGGGTCTTCACGGTAGTTGCGCACCTGGGCGCAGTCGTGGGTGTGGATGATGAGGCCCTGTTCCTTCTTGATCTGGCCGATGATGGGGTCGCCCGGGATGGGCCGGCAGCACTTGCCCAGGCGCACCGCCACGCCTTCGGCGCCACGGATGAGCATGGGGCCGGCAGCCTTGCGGGCCTCGGCCTCGCTGTCCTTGGCTAGGAGCTGGCGGGCCACTACGAAGGCCAGCTTCTTGCCCAGGCCGATTTCCGCCAGGGTGTCGTCGCGGCCCTTGCCGCCTTCCTTCTGGAAGCGCTCCCACTGGGCGTCGGTGACGGGTTCGTTGCCCAGGGCGCGCACGGCCTGGTCCAGCAGTTGCTCGCCCAGATGCACGGATTCGTGCCGGTGGGTCTTCTTCAGGGCGCTGCGAATGTGGGCCCGGGCCTTGCCGGTAATGGCGAAGTGGGCCCAGGCCGGATTGGGCCGGGCCGATTCCGAAGTGAGGATCTCCACCCGGTCGCCGTTCTTGAGCGGCGTGGAGAGGGGCATGAATTCGCCGTTGATCTTGGTGCCCACGCAGTGGTCGCCCACGTCCGAGTGGACGTTGTAGGCGAAGTCCACCGCCGTGGCGCCCCGGGGCAGGGCGACGATGCGGCCCTTGGGGGTGAAGACGTAGACCTCGTCCGGGAACAGGTCCACCTTGATGTGTTCCAGGAATTCCACCGAATCCCGGCTGTCGGCCTGGATGTCCAACAGGCTTTGCATCCACTGGTGGGTCTTTTTCTGAACCTCGGACAGGGAGGTGTCGCCGGTCTTGTAGAGCCAGTGGGAAGCCACGCCGGCTTCCGCCACCCGGTGCATCTCCTGGGTGCGGATCTGCACTTCGAGCGGCGCGCCGAAGGGGCCGAACAGGGTGGTGTGCAGGGACTGGTAGCCGTTGGGCTTGGGGATGGCGATGTAGTCCTTGAACTTGCCCGGGATGGGCTTGTAAAGGGCGTGCAGGGCGCCCAGGGTCAGGTAGCAGTCGCTGGCGTTCTCCACCAGGATGCGGAAGCCGTAGATGTCGAAGACTTCGGAGAAAGCCAGGTGCTTCTCCTGCATCTTCCGGTAGATGCTGAACAGGTGTTTTTCCCGCCCCTTCACCTGGGCCTGGATGCGGGCGTCCGTGAGCTTCGCCTCGATGGCGGCCTTGATCTTGTCCACCACTTCCTTGCGGTTGCCCCGGGCCGACTTCACCGCCTTCTCGATGACCTTGTAGCGGTTGGGGTGGAGGTACAGGAAAGCGATGTCTTCCAGTTCCTGATAAACCTTGTTGAGGCCCAGCCGGTTGGCGATGGGGGCGTAGATTTCCAGGGTTTCCTGGGCGATGCGGTGGATCTTTTCCGGCTCCATCGCCTCCAGGGTGCGCATGTTGTGCAGCCGGTCGGCCAGCTTGATGAGGATGACCCGCACGTCCCGGGCCATGGCCAGCAGCATCTTGCGGAAGTTCTCGGCCTGGGCCTCGGCCTTGCTCTCGAACTGGATCTTGTCCAGCTTGGTCACCCCGTCCACCAGGGCCGCCACCGGCTTGCCGAAGGCCTCGGCCACCCTTTCGGAGGTGACGCCCGTGTCCTCCACCACGTCGTGGAGCAGGGCGGCGATCAGGGTCTGGGCGTCCAGATGCCAGCCCGCCAGGATTTCGGCCACGGCCAGCGGATGGGTGATGTAGGGGGCGCCCCCCTTGCGGAACTGGCCCTCGTGGGCTTGGGCGGAGAAGCAGTAGGCCCGTTCGAAGGCCTCCAGGTCGGCGGGCTTGAGGTAGGCGACCGCCTCGGGCAGCAGTGGAAGGGGGGCGGGGGGTTCCACGGGGCTGCCCATGGGCGTGGCGTCAGACCTGGGCCTTCTTCAGCACTTCCAGACCCGTCAGGCCTTCGGCGATCTCGCGCAGGGCCAGCACGGCGGGCTTGTCCTTTTCGGCTTCCACCCGGGGCGTGGCGCCCGTGGAAATCTGGCGGGCGCGGTAGGCGGCGGCCAGGGTCATCTCGAAGCGGTTGGGAATGTGCTTGATGCAGTCGTCGACGGTCACGCGGGCCATGGGGATCTCTCTTGCTGAAACAGTGGCTAACGGCCCGATTCTAAACGATGCCGGCCCTATAATCGCCCCTCTTCGCAACCTCACGGAAAAAGCCATGCCATCCTTCGATACCGTTTCCGAAGTGGACAAGCAGGAAATCCGCAACGCCGTGGACCAAGCCAACAAGGAAGTGGCCAACCGCTTCGACTTCAAGGGCTCCGACGCTCGCGTGGAACAGGCCGACTACGTCCTCACCGTGTTCGCCGACGACGACTTCAAGCTGGACCAGGTGCAGGAGGTGCTGAACGGCAAGCTGGTGAAGCGGGGCGTGGACCTGCGTTGCCTGGACGTGGCGGAGAAGAGCGAGAAGGTTTCCGGCAACAAGGTGAAGCGGGAAGTGAAGGTGAAGAACGGCATCGAATCCGAGCAGGCCAAGAAGATCGTCAAGCTCATCAAGGATTCCAAGCTCAAGGTCACCGCCAGCATCCAGGGCGAGGCGGTGCGGGTCTCCGGCGCCAAGAAGGATGTCCTCCAGGATTGCATCGCCCTGGTGCGCAAGTCGGTGACCGACTTCCCGGTCCAGTTCCAGAACTTCCGCGACTGAGTCCGCCGATTCAATCTCCGATAAAACAAACACTTGGATTGCCCGTCGGGCTCCTGTAAAATACACGGCTTTTCCGGATTCGCCGCGCCATTTCGGCCGGCACAGGTACAGAGGACAAACTCGACATGGTGACCATTCGTCTCGCCCGTGGCGGCTCCAAGAAGCGCCCCTTCTTCAACATCGTGGTGGCCGATTCCCGCAATCGCCGCGACGGCCGCTTCATCGAGCGCATCGGCTTCTACAACCCCGTGGCTTCCGGCTCCGCCGATGGCCTGCGCATCGACCAGGCCCGTCTGGCCTACTGGCAGGGCGTGGGCGCCCAGACCTCCGACACCGTCGCCCGGATCGTGCGTGGCGCAGCCGCTCCCGCCGCCTGAGGATTACGTGGTCATGGGGCGCGTGGTCGCCCCATACGCGGTGCGGGGCTGGATCAAGCTCCAGACCTTCACCGAATACCTGGACAGTCTGCTGGACTACCCGGTCTGGCGCCTCGGCAAGGACGGACGCTGGCGTGACTACCGGGTGCTGGACGGCAAGATCCATGGCCAGTATCTGATGGCCGGCCTGGAAGGGGTGGAGGACCGGACCGCCGCCGAAGCCCTGATGGGCCTGGATGTGGCGGTGCTGCGGGAAGAGATGCCCGAGGCCGACGAGGACGAGTACTACTGGGACGACCTCATCGGCCTGGACGTGGTGAACCTGGCGGGGGAAGCCCTGGGCCGGGTGGAAGGATTGCTGGAGACCGGCGCCAACGACGTGCTCCAGGTGCGGGATGGCGAGACGGAGCGGCTGCTCCCCTTCGTCGACGCGGTGGTGAAGGAAGTGGACCTGGAAGCGGGTCGGCTGGTGGTGGATTGGGGCCTGGACTACTGAGCTGAGGCGCGGCATGCCCCCGAGCTACCACGTGGTGACGCTGTTTCCGGAGATGTTCTCCGCCCTGATCGGCTTCGGCGTCAGTGGCCGGGCGGTGGACAGGCAGTTGTGCAGGGTGAGGCTCTGGGACCCCCGGGACTTCACCCAGGACAACTACCGGACGGTGGACGACCGGCCCTTTGGCGGTGGCCCCGGCATGGTGATGCTGGCGGAACCGCTGGACCTGGCCCTGATCGCGGCGAAGGCCGCCCAGCGCCGGGAAGGGGTGGCGAAGCCCCGGCTGATCCACCTGTCGCCCCAGGGGCGGCGGCTGGACCAGGCCCTGGTGGAAGAACTGGCCATGGCGCCCGGGCTGGTGTTGCTGGCGGGGCGCTACGAAGGCATCGACGAACGCCTATTCGCCCGCCACGGGCTCGAGGAAGTGTCCGTCGGCGACTACGTGCTGTCCGGCGGCGAGCTGCCGGCCATGGTGTTGTTGGACGCGGTGATCCGCCAGTTGCCCGGCGCCCTGGGCCACGCGGATTCGGCCAAGGAGGATTCCTTCGCCGACGGGCTGCTGGATTGCCCCCACTACACCCGGCCGGAGTCTTGGCTGGGGATGCCGGTGCCGGACGTGCTGCGCGGTGGTAACCACGCCCAGGTGGCGCGCTGGCGGCTGAAGCAGGCCCTGGCCCGGACCCGGGCGCGACGGCCGGAGTTGTTGCGGGAGCGGGTGCTGAGCCCGCTGGAAAAGGCATTGCTCGCCGAGCTGGATACCGAATCCGGGCGGCGGGAAGAGGGTATGAAGTGAGCGGTCCGGCCTTCCGGACCAGTGTAGAAACGGTGGCACGTATCCCTGGGATACCTCTGGCGCCCACATTCGTGCAAGGAAACGAAGATGAACATGATCGAACAGTTGGAAAAAGAAGAGATCGCCCGCCTGTCGGCCGGCAAGACCCTGCCCGAGTTCGCCCCCGGCGACACCGTGGTGGTGCAGGTGAAAGTGAAGGAAGGCAACCGGGAGCGTCTCCAGGCCTATGAAGGCGTGGTTATCGCCAAGCGCAACCGGGGCCTCAACTCCGCCTTCACCGTGCGCAAGATTTCCGCCGGCGAGGGCGTGGAGCGGACCTTCCAGACTTACTCCCCCCTGGTGGCCTCCATCGAGGTGAAGCGCCGCGGCGACGTGCGCCGGGCCAAGCTCTACTACCTGCGCCAGCGTTCCGGCAAGTCCGCCCGCATCAAGGAAAAGCTGGACCACACCAAGCAGCGTCCCACCAAGGGCTGAGTTGCTCGGTCACCGAAAAAGCCGCCCTCGGGCGGCTTTTTCATT
>DAOQNK010000083.1:7077-10742 GCA_035332045.1 Thiobacillaceae bacterium
CCCGCCCTCGCTGGACTGCGCACCCTTGTGCGAGCCACAGGCAAGCAGTTTGCGTCGGGGTCCGCGTTCCTGGTTGATGGCCAGGGGCGTGCGGTCACCAATTTCCACGTGGTTGCGGATGCTTTGCTGGATCCCCAGTCTTTCGCCCTGGAGTACCGAGCCATGGACGGGAAGACGGGCAAGGCGAGGGTGCTTGCCATCGACGCAGTGAGCGACCTGGCGCTGGTGCTCCTGGAGAGCCGGTCGGCGGCACACCTGGACCTGGAGCGCTGGCGGCCTACACAGAGCCTCAGTAAGGGCGACCCCCTTTACAGCATCGGCAATCCCCTGGACCTGGGGTTTACCGTCACCAACGGCAGTTACAGCGGCCTGGTGGACGGCGAGTTGATCGGCCGCATCCACTATTCCGGGGTACTCAATCCCGGCATGAGCGGCGGACCGGCCTTGGACGGCGTCGGCCGCCTGGTGGGTGTGAATGTGTCCAAGACCTGGGAAGGCGAGATGGTCAGCTTCCTGGTGCCCATCGCCCGTGCCCGCGACCTGTACCGCCGTGCCCTGGCCGGGCCGCCCCTGGCGGAAGGAGGGGCACGCGCCGAGATCACCCAGCAATTGTTCGCCCACCAGCAGCGCATCGCCGACATGGCGTTCGCAGAGGACTGGAAGTCGGTGGCCTACGGCCCCTACCACGCGCCGGAATTTCTGGCCGAGTTGAGCGATTGTGGCTCCACCTCCAACAACAACCCGATTTCCCCACCCGCCGCCCTGAGCCAGAGCACCACCTGCACCCTCAGGGAAAACGCCTCGGTGCAGCGCGGCCTGCTTGGTGGCGCGGTGGGATACCGCAACACCTATCTGGAATCTCGCATTCTCAACAGCCTGCTGTTCTCGCGCCATGTGGACGCGGAGATCCGCCGCGACCTGCGCGGCCGTACGTCCAGTCTGCGCGGTCGGGTGCTGTGCCGGGACGAGTTCGTTGCCCTGGGCCCGGCCGGCAACCTGCCTGCGCGTCTGGTCTGGTGTGTCCAGGCCATCCGCGGCTACCCGGGCTTGTACGACTTCGACCTGAGCGTGGCCACCCAGGACCGGAGCGACCGGGCCCTGGTCACCCATCTCTCCCTCAATGGGTTCTCCTGGGACAATGGCCAACGCTTTACCTGGCGTCTGTTGGAGAACGTGAGATGACCGGGCCGGTCTGGATCGAGCAACTCAACAGTCTGCACCGGGTCGTAGCGCGCACCCGGTGTTCGGGCGACAAGCTGCGCATCGGACGCGGCTATGGCAATGACTTGGTGCTGGACGATCCCCGCGTTGCAGCGGACCACCTGGTGGTCCACATCGCCGCCGACGGGGGAGTGAACGTCCAAGCCCAGGGCGATTGCACACTGTTTGTCGAAGGGGAACGGGCGCCGTGTCGGGTAGCCGCCATCGATGGCGACAGCATCCTGCGTATCGGCCATACGCGCCTGCGTATCCGTGGTGCCAGCTATCCGGTGCCGGAATCGCTGGCCTCGGAAGGAGCTAGACCACGCCACCTGCTGATAGTGGGCAACCTGCTGCTGCTGGTGACGCTGCTGCTGCTTGCCTTGGACCAGTGGCGCAACAATGCTACTGGAGCGCCCTACTGGCGCCAGTTGCCGGACACCTTCATTCTGGTCTTCCTGGTTCTGCTCTGGGCCGGTGGTTGGGCCCTGGTTAGCCGCCTGATGGGGCACCGGAGCCGTTTCGCCGCGCATGAGTTCATCGCCGCTTTGGCCTTGTTCGCCATCGCCTTGCTGGATGCCCTGCTGGGTCCGCTACTCTATGGCCTGTCGCTGACGCCGCCGGTCTATCTGCAGGGGCTGCTGGCCGGCTTGGTCTGCGTGGCCATGGTGTATGCCCACATCGGCGCGCTGGGCGAGCACTTCCAGCCGGCGCGGCGCCGCTTCCTGATCCTGGGCATGGCGGTCATGGCCGCGACCGTGGTGGCCAACAGCGAGATATCCCAAGAGGACAAGGGGGATCCGCCCAATATCGTCTCCGGTTACCCTCCGGCGTTCCGTCTGGTGCCCGCCCGCCCGTTGGCCGAGGTGCTGTCGGACCTGAATGGCATGGAGTCCGCAGCCCGTGCCACCCTGGACAAGCCGGTGCCGGAAAAGCTGCGCTGAGGTCGCGCGTCAGCGCCACCACGCTTTCACCAGCACCGCCGTCGCGCTGCCCAGTAGCAACAGATTCACCAGGCGCAGCATCTGGGCGTCGCTCAGGCGGGTGTGGACATGGCTGCCCAGGTAGAGGGCGGCGACGATGAGGGGCGCGGCCAGCAGGCTGTCGAGCCAGGTCCGGCTATCCCCCAGCAGGCCCGCCGCCAGGAAGGTGAGGATGCGGACCAGGCCTTCCAGGAAGAACAGGCCCGAGAGGGTGGCCCGCAGCACCGACTTGTCGCGGATGCGGTGGGACAGGTAGATGACGTAGGGCGGCCCGCCGGTGCCGAACAGGCCGCTCACCGCGCCGCCGGTGAGGGCGGCGGGATAGGCCCAGCCCGGAGACACCGGCTGGAAGGGGCCCTGGCGGACCAGGAGTCCGCGCAGCGCGAAGATCAGGATGAAGCCGCCCAGGGTCGTCAGCAGGGCGGCGGCGGGGAGGGATACCAGCAGGCCGGTACCCAGGGCCACTCCCGCCAGGGTCGCGGGCATGAGGCGGCGAATCTCGGTCCATTCCAGGTGGCGGAAATTGAGCCCCCCCACCAGGGCGGAGGCGGCGAAGTCGGCCACCAGCATGAAGGGCACCACCTGGGGCAGGGGAAAGCGCAGGGCCAGCAAGGGCACGGCGATGAGCCCGGAGCCGAAGCCGGAGATGCCGCGCACGAAATAGGCCAGCAGGAGGATGGCGGCGGCGTAGGCGAGGTCGGCGGCGGACATGGCGGAGGCAAGGCGAAAGGCGCGCATTTGACCACGAATCCGGCCGCTATAATCCGTCCACGCGTCATCCGCCCGGAGTTCCCATGTTTCCCGATTTCAGCAAGCTGCCCACGCCGGAGAGCGTCATCCCCCAGATCGACAAGGTCCTGCGCACCCTATTCGCCAGCGCCCAGACCCGGCGCGACTACCCCGACGCGGGCCTGCCCGAGGCGGAGATGAGCGAGGTGGAGAAGCGTCACGCCGCCGGCCTCATGCGCATCAACCACAGCGGCGAGGTCTGCGCCCAGGCCCTCTACCAAGGCCAGGCCCTCACCGCCCGCAATCCGGAGGCGGCCCGGGCCCTGCTGGAAGCCTCCGACGAGGAGACCGAGCACCTGGCCTGGTGCGAGAAACGCCTGAATGAACTGGGCAGCCACAAGAGCTTCCTCAACCCCTTCTGGTACGCCGGCTCCTTCGCCCTGGGCGCCCTGGCCGGCGCCCTGGGGGACAAGTGGAACCTGGGTTTCCTGGCCGAGACGGAGCGCCAGGTCGAGGGCCACCTGGACGGCCACCTGTCCAAGTTGCCGGACCAGGATGCCAAGAGCCGGGCCATCGTCGAGCAGATGAAGATCGACGAGATCAAGCACGCCGACACCGCCCTGGCCCACGGCGGCGCCGAGCTGCCCGGCCCGGTGAAGGAGGCCATGCGCCTCACCTCCAAGGTCCTCACCTTCGCCGCCTACCGGGTCTGATGGGCTTCCAGGAAAACCTCGCCGGCCTGGCCCCGGCGGA
>DAOQNK010000084.1:0-10387 GCA_035332045.1 Thiobacillaceae bacterium
AGGCCAGGGAGCCCACCAGGGAGGTGATCCAGGTGATGGGCATGTACTTGCGCAGGCCGCCCATGTTGCGGATGTCCTGGTCGTGGTGCATGCCGATGATCACCGAGCCGGCGGCCAGAAACAGCAGGGCCTTGAAGAAGGCGTGGGTCATCAGGTGGAAGATGGCCACGGAGTAGGCCGAAGCGCCCAGGGCCACGGTCATGTAGCCCAACTGGGATAGGGTGGAATACGCCACCACCCGCTTGATGTCGTTCTGGATCACGCCCAGGAAGCCCATGAACAAGGCGGTGATGGCGCCGATCACCATGACGAAGTTCAGGGCGATGTCGGACAGCTCGAACAGGGGCGACATGCGCGCCACCATGAAGATGCCGGCGGTCACCATGGTGGCCGCGTGGATCAGCGCAGAGATGGGGGTGGGGCCTTCCATGGAATCCGGCAGCCAGACGTGCAGGGGAAACTGGGCCGACTTGCCCATGGCACCGATGAACAGCAGGATGCAGATCACCGCCATGAGGGGCCAGGCGTGGCCTTCCCACAGGGTGATGCTGTGGTTCGCCAGCTGCGGCGCCTGCTGGAACACCTGGGCGTAGTCCAGGGTGCCGAAGTAGGCCAGCACCAGGCCGATGCCCAGCAGGAACCCGAAATCACCGACGCGGTTAACAAGAAAAGCTTTCAGGTTGGCGTAGATGGCGGTTTCCCGGGTGTACCAGAAGCCGATCAGCAGGTAGGACACCAGGCCCACCGCCTCCCAGCCGAAGAAGAGCTGGAGGAAGTTGTTGCTCATGACCAGCATGAGCATGGAGAACGTGAACAGGGAGATATAGCTGAAGAAGCGCTGGTAGCCGGGATCGTCCGCCATGTAGCCGATGGTGTAGACGTGCACCATGAGGGAGACGAAGGTCACCACCAGCATCATCAGCACCGTCAGCCGGTCGATGAGGAAGCCGATTTCCAGGGACACGTCGCCGGAGGTGAGCCAGGTGTAGACCGGACCGTTGAAGGTGTTGCCCGCCTGCACGTCCTGGAAGATGACCAGGGAAGCCAGGAAGGAGATCGCCACGCCCAGGATGGTGACGATGTGGGAACCGGCACGGCCGATGGTTTTGCCGAACAGCCCGGCAATGGCCGCGCCAGCCAAGGGTGCCAGGGGAACCAGGAGGTAAAGGGATTTCATGTCCATGTCAGCCCTTCAGCCTGTCGAGTTCGTCCACGTTGATGGTGCGCAGGTTGCGGAACAGCACCACCAGGATGGCCAGGCCGATGGCGGATTCCGCCGCGGCCACGGTGAGGATGAAGAACACGAATACCTGGCCGGCCGTGTCATTCAGGTAGCGGGCGAAGGCGATGAAATTGGTGTTCACCGCCAGCAGCATCAGTTCGATGGCCATGAGGAGGATGATCACGTTCTTCCGGTTCAGGAAGATGCCCACCACGCTGATGGCGAACAGGATGGAACCCAGGATCAGGTAATGGTTCAGGCCGATCATTCGTCGTCGTCCTCGGATTTGGCCGGCTCGGGCTTCACCGGCTTCAGGTTCACCAGACGGATGCGGTCGGCGCGCTTCACCTTCACCTGGTCCGCTACGTTGATCTGCTTGGTGTCGCCGCGCTTGCGGTGGGTCAGGGCGATGGCCGCCACCATCGCCACCAGCAGCAGCACCGCGGCCAGTTCGAAGGCATAGACGTAGTCGGTGTAGAGCAGCCGGCCCAGTTCCTTGATATTGCTGTAGTCGGCGGGATGGGGCACCGGCGTGCCCAGGCCCAGGTCCTTGCCGCCCAGCACCATGACCATCTCCACCACCATGAGGCCCGCCACCAACAGGCCGGCGGGCAGGTAGCTCCAGAAGCCCCGGCGCAGCTCCTCCAGGTTGATGTCCAGCATCATCACCACGAACAGGAACAGCACCATGACCGCGCCGATGTAGACCAGCACCAGGGTGATGGCGAGGAATTCCGCCTCCAGGAGTAGCCACAGGCCAGCGCCGGTGAAGAAAGCCAGCACCAGGGCCAGGGCCGAGTGCACCGGGTTGCGGGCGGTGATGACCCGCAGGGCCGCCAGCACCAGGATGGCGGAGAGGAAGTAGAAAACGAAGGTCTTGAAGTCCATGTCTGGGTCCGTCACCGGTACTTGGCGTCTTCCGCCCGGTCCCGGGCGATCTGGTCTTCGTATTGGTCGCCCACCGCCAGGAGCATGTCCTTGGTGTAGTAGAGGTCGCCGCGCTGTTCGCCGTGGTATTCCAGAATCCGGGTCTCGACGATGGCGTCCACCGGGCAGGCCTCCTCGCAGAAGCCGCAGAAGATGCACTTGGTGAGGTCGATGTCGTAGACGGTGGTGCGGCGGGTGCCGTCCGCCCGCTGCTCGGACTCGATCTTGATGGCCATGGCCGGGCACACCGCCTCGCACAGCTTGCAGGCGATGCAGCGTTCCTCGCCGTTGGGATAGCGGCGCTGGGCGTGCAGTCCGCGGAAGCGGGGGCTTTGCGGCGTCTTCTCTTCCGGGAACTGGACCGTGATCTTGCGGGCGAACAGGAACTTGCCGGTGAGGGCCATGCCCTTCACCAGTTCGGTGAGGAGGAAGGTGTCGAAGAAGCGTTTGACGGGGCTCAGCATCTCTTCTTCCGCCTCAGTGGAACAAATAGCCGATGGGCGTCTGCATGGCCGCGCCCACCACGATGATCCAGACCAGGGTCACGGGGATGAACACCTTCCAGCCCAGGCGCATGATCTGGTCGTAGCGGTAGCGGGGAAAGGTGGCGCGGAACCAGAGGAACAGGAACAGCACGAAGGCCATCTTCGCGGCGATCCAGAGAAAACCGCCCGCCGCCAGCCAAGGCATCCCCATCCACTTTGCGATGGCCAGCGGGAACGGCGAGTCCCAGCCCCCCAGGAACATGATGCTGGTGAGGCCGGCGATGAGGATCATGTTGGCGTACTCGGCCAGGAAGAACACGGCAAAGGCCATGCCCGAGTACTCCACGTGGAACCCGGCGACGATCTCCGATTCCCCTTCCGCCACGTCGAAGGGCGCCCGGTTGGTTTCCGCCACACCGGAGATCAGATAGACGACAAACAGGGGGAACAGGGGCAGCCAGTACCAATCGAACAATCCCCAATCGCCCTGCTGGTGATTGACGATATCGACCAGGTTGAGGGACTGGGCTGACATCAGCACCCCCACCAGGGCGAAGCCCATGGCGATCTCGTAGGACACGATCTGGGCCGAGGAACGCAGGGCGCCCAGGAAGGCATACTTGGAGTTGGAGGCCCAGCCGGCGATCACCACGCCGTACACACCCATGGAGGTGATGGCCATGATGTAGAGGAGGCCGGCGTTGACATTGGCGAGCACCAGATTCTCGGTGAAGGGGAACACGGCCCAGGCCGCCAGGGCGGGGGCGATGGCCAGCACCGGCCCCAGGAAGAACAGGCCCTTGTTGGCGCCGCTGGGGATGATGATCTCCTTCATCAGCAGCTTCACCGCGTCGGCGATGGGCTGCAACAGGCCGATGGGGCCCACCCGGTTGGGGCCGATGCGCACCTGCATGTAGCCGATGATCTTGCGCTCGGCGTAGGTCAGGTAGGCCACGCACAGCATCAGGGGCAGCACCAGGACCAGGATCTTCACCAGGGTCCAGAGGGGCAACCAGGCGGGGCCGAGCAAACCGGCAAGTGGTGTCAGAAGCGGAGCGAGCAGGGCATCCATGTCAGGCTTTCTCCACGCTGAGGGCGCCGAAGCGGGCACCCAGGCCGGCGGTCAGGGCATGGGCGGCGGCGATGCGCACGGTGCCGGCGGCCAGCCGGTCGTCCCGGTCCACCGGCAGGACGATCTCGCGGCCATCCAGGCGGATGCGGGCGGTGTCGCCGGCGTTCAGGTTCAAGCCGGCCAGTTGCTCGCCGCGCATCCAGGCCTTGGTGGCGATGGCGGAAGCCAGCAGGGGCTTGGCGCGGCGGCTCAGGGCATCCAGTTGATTGATGGGGGCGTCCCCCAGGCGTTCCAGGCCCGGGGTCGAATCCAGGCTGAGGGCGGTCGCGGCGGCGGCGTTGTCCAGATGGGCGGCAATGCCCTCCTGGCCCTGGGGCAGGGCGTCGGCCCGCACGGCCTCGACGCTGTCGTAGTCGAAACCATTGAGGTTCAGCAAGTTGCCCAGCACCCGCAACACTTTCCAGGCGGGGCGGGCCTCGCCCCGGGGTTTCACGGCGCCGTGGAAACTTTGCAACCGGCCTTCCATGTTGACGTAGGCGCCGCCGGTCTCGGTGAAGGGGGCGACAGGCAGCAGCACATCGGCATAGTCCAGGGCGGCACCTTTGAAGGCCGTCATCTGCACCACGAACTCGGCGCCCTTGAGGGCGGCCAGGGCCTGGGCCGGGTCGTAGGCCTCCAGATCCGGCTCCACGCCCAGCAGCACATAGGCGGACCGGGGCTGGGCGAACAGCGAGGCGGTGGCCAGGCCGTTGGGGCCGGGCAGCGCACCCGCCAGTTGGCCGCCCACCGAGTTGGCGGCGGGGGACAGGAAGCCCAGGGTGGCACCTGTGGCCGCGGCGATGCTCTGGGCCAGGGCATGGATTTCCCGGGCGGCGGGATGATTCTGGGCCACGGCACCCAGCAGCACGGCCTTGCGCTCGCCGGATCGCAAGCTGGCGGCGATGACCCGGGCGGCGTCATCCGCCTGAAAATCGGCGGGAACACCGGACACCTGAGCGCCGTCATCCCGCAGGGCGGCGACGACCCGGGCCAAGGCATTGGCCAGGGCGGAGGGGGCGACGATGAGTTTGCCGGCCACCTTGCACAGCAGGTTGTCGTCGGCGCTGTGCACCACGCTCAACTGGGCACCGCGCTTCACGGCCTGGCGCAGGCGCTGGGCCACCAGGGGCTGTTCCTGGCGCAGCGTGGAACCCACCAGCAGCACCCGGTCCAGGGTGTTCAGATCGGCCACCGACATCCCCAGCCAGCGGGCGCCGGCACCCTGGGTGTCCACGGCCTGGGCCGGGCGGTGGTCGATGTTTTCCGTGCCCAGGCCGCGCAGCAGCTTGGTGAAGAGGAAGAGTTCCTCCACGGTCTGATGGGGGCTGGCCAGACCGGCGATGGCGACTGCGCCCTGCCTGGCGCGGATGTCGGCCAGGTTTGTGGAGACACGCTCCAGGGCATCCTGCCAGCTCACTTCCTTCCAGGCCTCGCCGTCCCGCACCATGGGCCGGGTCAGGCGGTCTTCGGCATTCAGGGCCTCGTAGCTGTAACGGTCCCGGTCGGCAATCCAGCATTCGTTGACCGCTTCGTTTTCCTGGGGCACCACGCGATAGACCTGGCCGTTCTTCACGTGGACCTGGACGTTGGCGCCCAGGCCGTCATGGGGGCTCACCGCCTTGCGGCGGGACAGTTCCCAGCTCCGGGCGGCATAGCGGAAGGGCTTGGAGGTGAGGGCGCCCACCGGGCACAGCTCGATGACGTTGCCGGACAGTTCGTGGGTAACCTGGGTCTCCAGGAAGGGCATCACCTCGGTGTGCTCGCCGCGACCTGGCATGCCCAGCTCCATGAGGCCCGCGATCTCCTGGCCGAAGCGCACGCAGCGGCTGCAATGGATGCAGCGGGTCATGTCGGTGGCGATGAGGGGACCCAGGTCCTTGTCCTTCACCACCCGCTTGGGCTCCTGGTACTTGGAGGCGGAGCCGCCGTAGCCCACGGCGATGTCCTGAAGCATGCACTCGCCGCCCTGATCGCAGATGGGGCAGTCCAGAGGGTGGTTGATGAGCAGGAACTCCATGACCCCCTTCTGGGCGGTCACCGCCTTGGGCGAACGGGTCATGACCTTCATGCCGTCGGTGACCGGCGTGGCGCAGGCCGGCAGGGGCTTGGGGGCCTTTTCCACTTCCACCAGGCACATGCGGCAGTTGGCGGCGATGGAGAGCTTCTTGTGGTAGCAGAAATGCGGGATGTAGATGCCCGCCTGATGGGCGGCATCCATCACCGTCGCCCCGGAGGGGACTTCGATTTCCTGGCCGTCGATTTCGATCAGGGGCATGTCAGCCACCCACCATGCAGCGATTGTTTTCGATGTGGTACTCGAATTCCTTGCGGAAATGCTTCACGAAGCTGGCCACCGGCCCCACCGCCGCCTCGCCCAGGGCGCAGATGGTGTTGCCGCCGATGTTCTTGCCGATGCGCAGCAGCTCGTCCAGGTCCTCGGGCCGGCCCTGGCCGTGCTCGATGCGGTGGACGATGCGGTAGAGCCAGCCGGTGCCTTCCCGGCAGGGGGTGCACTGGCCGCAGGATTCCTCGAAATAGAAGTAGGACAGGCGCTCCAGGGCCTTCACCATGCAGACGCTGTCGTCCATGACGATGACCGCGCCGGAGCCCAGCATGGAGCCCGCCTTGGAGATGGAATCAAAATCCATGGTGCAGGCCATCATCACCTCGGCGGGCAGCACGGGAGCGGAGGAGCCGCCGGGGATCACCGCCTTCAACTGGTGGCCGGTGCGCACGCCGCCGGCCATTTCCAGCAGTTCGGCGAAGGGGGTGCCCAGGCGCACTTCATAGTTGCCGGGCTTGTTGACGTGGCCGGACACGGAAAAGAGCTTGGCGCCGCCGTTGTTGGGCTTGCCGAGTTCCAGAAAGGCCTGGCCGCCATGGCGCATGATCCAGGGGATGGACGCCAGGGTCTCGGTATTGTTGATGGTGGTGGGCTTGCCGTAGAGGCCGAAGCTCGCCGGGAAGGGCGGCTTGAAGCGGGGCTGGCCCTTCTTGCCCTCGATGGACTCCAGCAGGGCGGTTTCCTCGCCGCAGATGTAGGCGCCGTAGCCATGGTGGGCGTGGAGATCGAAATCCCAGCCTGAGCCCAGGATGTTACGGCCCAGGAAGCCGGCGGCCCGGGCTTCCTCCAGGGCCTGCTGCCAGGACTCGTACTGCTCGAAGATCTCGCCGTGGATGTAGTTGTAGCCCGCCTTCGCCCCCAGGGTGTAGCCGGCGATGACCATGCCCTCGATGAGCTGGTGGGGGTTGTACAGAAGAATATCCCGGTCCTTGAAGGTGCCGGGCTCGCCCTCGTCGGTGTTGCACACCACGTACTTGTCGCCGGGGAAGGCCCGGGGCATGAAGCTCCACTTCAGGCCGGTGGGGAAGCCGGCGCCGCCTCGGCCGCGCAGGGCGCTGGTCTTGACCTGGGCGATGATGTCGTCGGCCGGGGTCTTCTCCGCCAGGATCTTCCTCAGGGCCTCGTAGCCGCCGTTGGCGGTGTAGGTGGCCAGGGACGCCGAATTGTCGTAGTCCAGCGTCCAGGTGCAGACCTTGTGGTTGGGGACGTTGAGGCTCATTTCATGTCGTCCAGCAGCTTGTCCACCGACTCGGCGGTCAACCCGGTGTGCATCGTGTGGTTGTTGTGCAGGCACAAGGGGCCGTGGCCGCAGGCGCCCATGCACTCGCCTTCCTTCAAGGTGTAGCGGCCGTCGGCGGTGGTCTCGTTGAAGCCGATGCCCAGCTTGGCCTGGAGGTGTTCGGCGATCGTGTCGGCGCCCTGGAGCTGGCAGGGCAGGTTGGTGCACAGGGTCACCTTGTTGCGGCCCACGGGCGCCAGGTCGTACATGTTGTAGAAGGTGGCCACCTCATAGGCGGCGATGGCCGGCATTTCCAGGTAGTGGGCCACGTACTCGATGGTGTCGCGGGAAAGCCAGCCCAGTTCCGCCTGGGCGATGCGCAATGCGCTCATCACCGCCGACTGTTTGTGCTCGGGCGGGTACTTGGCGACTTCCTTGTCGATGAGGGCCAGGGATTCGGGGGATAGCATGGCTTACCTGTCGATGTCGCCGAACACGATGTCCAGCGTGCCGATGATGGCCACCACGTCGGCGATCATGTGGCCCCGGGACATTTCGTCCAGGGCGGCCAGATGGGAGAAGCCGGGGGCGCGGAGCTTGAGGCGGTAGGGCTTGTTGGCGCCGTCGGACACCAGGTAGACGCCGAACTCGCCCTTGGAATGCTCCACCGCCGCGTAGCACTCGCCCTCGGGCACGTGCATGCCCTCGGTGAATAGCTTGAAGTGGTGGATCAGCTCTTCCATGTTGGACTTCATGGATTCGCGATTGGGCGGTGCCACCTTGTGGTTGTCCACGATCACCGGACCGGGGTTGGCTTTCAGCCAGGCCGCGCACTGCTGGATGATGCGATTGGACTGGCGCATCTCCTCGATACGCACCAGGTAGCGGTCGTAGCTGTCGCCAGTACGGCCCACGGGGATCTCGAAGTCCATGCGGTCGTAGACCTCGTAGGGCTGCTGCTTGCGCATGTCCCAGGCGATGCCGGAACCGCGCAGCATGGGGCCGGTCATGCCCAGGGCCTTGGCCCGCTCCGGGGTGAGGACGCCGATGCCCACGGTGCGCTGCTTCCAGATGCGGTTGTCGGTAAGCAGGGTCTCGTAGTCGTCCACGTAGCCGGGGAAGCGGCGGGTGAAGTCCTCGATGAAGTCCAGCACGCTGCCCTGGCGGTTCTCGTTCATGCGCCGCAGGTCGGCCTCGTTCTTGCCCCGGGTCACCTGGTACTGGGGCATGCGGTCGGGCAGGTCGCGATAGACGCCGCCGGGCCGGTAGTAGGCCGCGTGCATGCGGGCACCCGTCACCGCCTCGTAGATGTCGATGAGGTCTTCCCGCTCGCGGAAGGCGTAGAGGAAGACCGTCATGGCGCCCACGTCCAGGGCGTGGGTGCCCAGCCAGAGCAGGTGGTTCAGGATGCGGGTGATTTCGTCGAACATCACCCGGATGTACTGGGCCCGCTCCGGCACCTGGAGGCCCAGCAGGCGCTCGATGGCCATGACGTAGGCGTGCTCGTTCATCATCATGGACATGTAGTCCAGGCGATCCATGTAGGGCACGCACTGCAGGAAGGTCTTGGTCTCGGCCAGCTTCTCGGTGCCGCGATGGAGCAGGCCGATGTGGGGGTCGGCCCGTTCGATGACCTCGCCATCCAGTTCCAGCACCAAGCGCAGCACGCCATGGGCGGCCGGGTGCTGGGGGCCGAAGTTGATGGTGTAGTTGCGGATGTCGGCCATTTACGCCACCCCGCCGTAGTTGTCCTCGCGCACGATGCGCGGCGTGACCTCGCGGGGGTCGATGCTGACCGGCTGGTAGATGACGCGCTTCAGGTCCGGGTCGTAGCGCATTTCCACATGGCCCGAGATGGGGAAGTCCTTGCGGAAGGGATGGCCGATGAAGCCATAGTCGGTGAGGATGCGACGCAGGTCGGGATGCCCCTCGAAAACAATGCCGTACAGGTCGAAGGCTTCCCGTTCAAACCAGTTCACGGCTGGCCAGGTGTCCACCAGGGAGGCGATGACCGGCATCTCGTCGTCGGCGCAGAAGGCGCGCACCCGCAGGCGATGGTTCTTGGCCACGGACAGCAGGTGGACCACCACCGCGAAGCGGGCGCCTTCCCAGACGCCATCCTTGTAGGCGGAGTAATCCACGCCGCAGAGGTCCATGAGGATATCGAAGGCCAGGCCCGGTTCGTCCCGCAGGGTCAGGGCCACGTCCAGCCAATCCTCCGGCTTCACCTCGATGGTGACTTCGCCCACGGCGATCTTGCTGGAGACGAGCTTGTCGCCCAGGGCGTCTTCGACGCGCGCGAGGAGGGCTTCCGGGGTCAGCGGCATGATGGGTCGTCGGTCGGGTCAGCGGGCGATGGTGGAAGTGCGGCGGATCTTCTTCTGCAACTGGATCAGGCCGTACAGCAAGGCCTCGGCGGAAGGCGGGCAGCCGGGCACGTAGACGTCCACGGGCACGATGCGGTCGCAACCGCGCACCACGGAGTAGGAATAGTGATAGTAACCGCCGCCGTTGGCGCAGGAGCCCATGGACAGCACCCAGCGGGGCTCGGCCATCTGGTCGTAGACCTTGCGCAAGGCGGGGGCCATCTTGTTGCACAGGGTGCCGGCCACGATCATCAGGTCGGACTGGCGCGGACTGGGCCGGAACACGATGCCGAAGCGGTCCAGGTCGTAGCGGGAGGCGCCGGCCTGCATCATCTCGATGGCGCAACAGGCCAGCCCGAAGGTCATGGGCCACAGGGAGCCGGTACGGGTGTAGTTCACCACCGCGTCCACGGTGGTGGTGACGAAGCCTTTTTCGAGGATGCCTTCGATGCCCATAGCGCTATCTCATTCCCAATCCAGGGCGCCCTTCATCCACTCGTAGACGAAGCCCACCACCAGGATGCCCAGGAAAATCATCATGGAAACGAAACCGAACATTCCCAGCTCCTCCAGCACCACGGCCCAGGGGAAGAGAAAGGCGATTTCCAGATCGAACAGGATGAACAGGATGGCCACCAGGTAGTAGCGCACGTCGAATTTCATGCGCGCGTCCTCGAAGGCCTCGAAGCCGCATTCGTAGGGAGAAAGCTTTT
>DAOQNK010000085.1:0-10024 GCA_035332045.1 Thiobacillaceae bacterium
ACCTCTCCGGCCGGCAAGTCGTGGTGGCGGGCCATTTGATCCTGCCCTCGGCCAAATTTACCGATTCCGGTGCCAGTACCCTGGCAGGACTCGGTAATGGAGGGGATGCGGGAGCCACGGCCTTCATCCCCAACCTGTATTTTTCCATGCCCCTAGGCAAGGACCTGAGTCTGGGTCTGGGCATCAACGCGCCCTTCGGACTGGTGACCGAATATGACACCCCCTGGGCCGGGCAGACCATGGGCATCAAGTCGGACTTGAAGACCGTCAACGTCAATCCGTCCGTGGCGTGGAAGCTCAACGAGCGGGTCTCCTTGGGGTTGGGTCTGGATTGGCAGAAGATCGACGCGGAACTGACCCAGAGCGCCACCGCGCCCGGGGTGACCCCGGCCAGCATGAAGGGTGATGACGACAGTTGGGGATGGAATGCGGGGATTCTTGTCAATCTCGATGGTGGCGCACGGGCTGGTCTTGCCTACCGATCCGGGATCAAGCATCGCTTGACAGGCCACACCTCGGCCTTCGGCTTGTCCAATAGCGTGTACGCGGACCTGGAATTGCCCGCCAGCGCATCCTTGAGCTATTTCCGGCCGGTGAATCCTCGCTGGGACTTTCTCGCCGACCTGACATGGACGGGCTGGTCTTCGTTTGACCAACTGGCGGTGATCAAGGTCAGCGGCCCGCTCCCCCAGCCCGCCGCCATTCCGGAAAATTGGCGCGACACCCTGCGTGCTTCCCTGGGCCTCAACCTGCATCAGAGCCGGGACTGGACCTGGCGTTTCGGCATCGCCTATGACCAGACACCCGTGCCCGACGACCTGCACCGCACTCCCCGCATCCCCGACAACGACCGGACCTGGCTCTCGGTTGGCGGCCAGTATCGGTGGAGTCCCAACTCGGCCGTGGATTTCGGCTACTCCCACATCTTCGTCCGGGATTCCACTATCAACCATACGGAAAGCGGCGTGACCCTGGCGGGCGGTTACGAAAACAAGATCGACATCCTCAGCGTCCAGTACACCCACAGCTTCTGACCGGGATGACGGGACATGTCCCAGGCGCCCGCGAGTGATCCCGGCCAGGCCCCCGAGGCGGGCCGGCATTGGGCTGCCACGCCGTTCCGCTATCAGGCGGGGGACACCCTGTTCACCGCCCTGGTGGGGGCCATGCGCCGCTTTGGCCGGCATCGCCTGGGCCAGTGGGAGGACCAGAAGCCCGGCGCCTATTCCTACGGCGATCTCCTGAAGGTGACCCTGGCCCTGGGCCGGCTGGCCGCCCGGGTCACCCGGGAGGGCGAGCACGTGGGGGTCCTGATGCCCAACATGGCCGTCACGGTGGGCCTGCTCATCGGTTTGTCCGCCTATCGGCGTGTGCCCTGCATGCTCAACTACACCGCCGGGGTCGAAGGCATGCAGGGAGCCTGCCAGGCGGCGACCGTCCGCACCATCCTGACCTCCCGGGTGTTCCTCGACAAGGCCGGCCTGACGGAGCAGGCACTGGCCTTGCGCGGCGTCGCCCTGCATTATCTGGAGGACATGCGGCGCGACTTCGGCTGGGCCGACAAGCTCTGGCTCATGGGGTACGCCTTGTGGCATCCCGAAGCGGCGGTGCCGCCGGCGGTGGACCCGGACATGCCGGCGGTGGTGCTGTTCACGTCGGGCTCCGAGGGCAAGCCCAAGGGCGTGGTGCTGTCCCATCGCGCCCTGCTGGCCAACGTGGCCCAGGTGTTGCGGGTCATACCGGTGGGGGACGACGAGGTGGTGCTGAACGCCCTCCCCATCTTCCATTCGTTCGGCTTGACGGCCGGCACCCTCATTCCCCTGGTGTGCGGGGCCCGGCTGATCCTCTATACCAGCCCCCTGCATTTCAAGATCATCCCCCAGCTGGTGCGGGAGAAGCGCTGTACCGTCATGTTCGGCACCGGTACCTTCTTCAACCACTATGCCCGCAACGCGGACCCGGGGGACATGGCCTCCCTCAAGTACGTGGTGGCGGGGGCGGAAAAACTGGGCGAAACCGTGCGCCAGCTCTGGCGGGAAAAGTTCAACGTGGACATCCTGGAAGGTTACGGGGCCACCGAGACCGCGCCGGTGCTGGCGGTGAACGATCCCCGGGACAACCGGCCGGGCAGCGTCGGCCGCCTGTTGCCCGGCGTGGAGGCCCGCATCCTGCCCGTTCCAGGCATCGAGCAGGGCGGGGAATTGCATGTGCGCGGCCCCAACATCATGTCCGGCTATTACCGCTTCGATGCGCCCGGCGTGCTGGAACCGCCCGTTTCCGACGCCGGCCCGGGGTGGTACAACACGGGGGACGTGGTGGACCTGGACGCCGATGGCCTCCTCACCATTCAAGGCCGTTTGAAGCGCTTCGCCAAGGTGGCGGGCGAGATGGTTTCCCTGGAGATCGTCGAAGCCATCGCCCGCTCCGCCTCCGAAGAGGCCATGCACGCCGCGACTTGCGTCGCCGACGAAGGGCGCGGCGAGCTCATCATCCTGTTCACCACCGATTCGGAACTCACCCGGGAGCAGCTGGCCGCCGCCGCCCGGGGGCTGGGCTATCCCGAAATCGCGCTGCCCCGCCGCATCCGCGTGGTGGACAAGCTGCCCCTGCTGGGGACGGGCAAGGTGGATTACGTGCGACTCAAGCAACATGCCCATGGGACTTGAATTCGCCGGGACGAAGCTAAATATAAGAAACCGTTGATATAATTGCCCGACTTACCGATCAGGAGTCCACCATGCCCATTTACGCCTACAAGTGTTCCGAATGCGGCTTCGAGCAGGATGTGATGCAGAAGATGAGCGATGCCCCCCTCAGCGATTGCCCATCCTGTGGCAAGGCCACCTTCACCAAGCAGCTTTCCGCCGCCGGCTTCCAGCTCAAGGGCAATGGCTATTACGTCACCGATTTCAAGAATGGCGGTGCCAAGGCCGACGCGCCTTCCCCGGCCTGCGGTACCGGTGCCTGCCCCGCTTGCGCCGGCTGACCCCCACCGTTTCCCTTGATCGGGCAAACGCTCCGGCGTTTGCCCGATTCGTTTGAAAGCGTCCATGGCTGCCCTCAAGCGTTACTTCCTGACCGGCCTCCTGATTCTGGTTCCCCTGGGCATCACCTTCTGGGTGCTCACGGCCCTCTTCGCCTTCATGGACCGGAGCCTGTTGCTGCTTCCGGAATCCTGGCGCCCGGAAGCCTGGCTCGGGGTCAGCATTCCCGGCCTGGGCCTGATCCTGACCGCGGTGGTCATCGTGGTCACCGGCCTGCTGGCCACCAACCTCATCGGCCAGCGTCTGGTGGCCTTCTGGGAAGGGTTGTTGACGCGCATTCCGGTGGTCAAGTCCATTTACGGCAGCGTCAAACAGGTGTCCGACAGCCTGCTGTCCGGTTCCGGCATGGCTTTCAAGAAGGTCCTGCTGGTCCGCTATCCCCATCCGGACGCCTGGTCCCTGGCCTTCCAGACCAACGTGCCGGACGAAGTGGCGGGTGAACTGGACCAGGAGCACGTGGCGGTGTTCATCCCCACCACCCCCAGCCCCGTCAACGGTTTCTACTTCTATGTCCGGCGCGATCAGGTCATCGAGCTCGACATGAGCGTCGACACCGCCTTCAAGGCCATCGTTTCCATGGGCGTGGTGGCCGCGCCCGCCAAACCCGCCATCGCCAACTATCCGGGCGACTGAGTTTCACTCTAGGAAAAAAGCATGCGTACCCACTACTGCGGCGCCGTCAACGCCGACCACATCGGCCAGATCGTCAACCTGTGCGGCTGGGCCCATCGCCGGCGCGACCATGGCGGCGTCATCTTCGTCGACCTGCGGGATCGGGACGGCACGGTCCAGGTGGTGATCGACCCGGATACGCCGGAAGCCTTCAAGTTGGCCGAGGAGACCCGGGGCGAATTCGTCCTGCGGGTGGTGGGCAAGGTGCGCCCCCGGCCCGCCGGCACCGAGAACCCCAATCTGCCCACGGGCATGGTGGAGGTGCTCACCCAGGAACTGGAAATCCTCAATCCCAGCCTGACGCCCCCCTTCCAGCTGGACGACGACAACATCAACGAGAACATCCGCCTGCAGTACCGCTACCTGGACCTGCGCCGGCCCGCCATGCAGGCCAACATGCGCCTGCGCTACCGGGTCTCCAAGCTGATGCGCGACTACCTGGACCAGAGCGGCTTCATGGAAGTGGAAACCCCCATGCTGACCCGCTCCACCCCGGAAGGCGCCCGGGACTACCTGGTGCCCAGCCGGGTCCATGACGGCATGTTCTACGCCCTGCCCCAGTCGCCCCAGCTGTTCAAGCAGCTCCTGATGGTGGCGGGCTATGACCGCTACTTCCAGATCGTGAAGTGCTTCCGGGACGAGGATTTGCGCGCCGACCGCCAGCCCGAGTTCACCCAGGTGGACCTGGAGACTTCCTTCCTGGGCGAGGAGGAGATCATGACCCTGGTGGAAGGCATGATCCGGGACATGTTCAAGCAGGCCCAGGACATCGACCTGCCCAACCCCTTCCCGCGCATGACCTTCCAGGAAGCCATGGGCCGCTACGGCTCCGACAAGCCGGACATGCGGGTAACCCTGGAGATCACCGAGCTCACCGACGTGATGAAGGACGTGGACTTCAAGGTCTTCTCCGGCCCCGCCAACGCCGGCAACGGCCGGGTGGCCGCCATCCGCGTGCCCAAGGGCGGCGAGTTCAGCCGGGGCGAGATCGACGCCTGGACCGAGTTCGTGAAGATCTACGGCGCCAAGGGCCTGGCCTACATCAAGGTCAACGAGAAGGCCAAGGGTCGGGACGGCCTGCAATCCCCCATCGTCAAGAACCTGCACGACGCCGCCCTGGCCGAAATCCTGGCCCGCACCGGCGCCGAGGATGGCGACATCCTGTTCTTCGGCGCCGACAAGGCCAAGGTGGTCAATGATGCCCTGGGCGCCCTGCGTGCCAAGATCGGCCACGAGAAGGGCTACGTGGACGGCCGCGCCTGGGCGCCCCTGTGGGTGGTGGACTTCCCCATGTTCGAGTTCAACGAGGACGAGAACCGCTGGGACGCCTTGCACCATCCCTTCACCAGCCCCAAGGACGGCCACGAGGACTACCTCACCAGCGATCCGGGCAAGGCCCTGTCCAAGGCCTACGACATGGTCCTCAACGGCTGGGAAGTGGGCGGCGGCTCCGTGCGTATCCACAAGGAGGAGGTGCAGGAGAAGGTGTTCGCGGCGCTGAACATCGGCGAGGAGGAACGCCGCAACAAGTTCGGTTTCCTGCTGGACGCCCTCAAGTACGGCGCTCCGCCCCACGGCGGCCTGGCCTTCGGCCTGGACCGGCTGGTGACCCTCATGACCGGCGCCGAGTCCATCCGCGACGTCATCGCCTTCCCCAAGACCCAGCGGGCCTCCTGCTTGATGACCGATGCCCCCAACGCGGTGGACGAGAAGCAGTTGCGGGAACTGCACATCCGCCTGCGCAACCCGGTAACGTCCCCCGCGGCTTAAGTTCAGCGTCCCGCCCGGCGAGCTTGCGGCGCGCAAGGGGGCCACGCCTGGTGGGCGCGCGTCCCGGACGCGCCCGGCTCAGCAGGCGAAGAACTTGGCGTAGAAGCGGTAGAACAGCTTGCCCATCAGGGTCAGGGTGACGGCCACGCTCACGGCGGCGGCGATGCCCAGGGCTGAGATGATGTAAAGAACGAGAGGCAGGGAGAAGGATTCCATGGCGCGAACTCCTGTGACGCGATGATCGACTTTCTCCTCCAAGCCTTGTCTCGATTGAATTCCTGGACTTGGTAAGCATAAGAATATGCTTATATATATGTGGGGGTAAGCCCGGCGCTTGCCTATAGTCAATCGAAGCCGGCCGGTGTGGCGTTTATTCCTCGGTGCCGGGTTCGGAACCACCAGCCTGCCGGAATGGGCTGCGTCCACTCAGCGTATCCATGTAGTCGTCCAGGCCGTTGCCCTCCCGGTCCAGAAAGTCTTCCACGGCCTTCGCGAACCGGGGTTCCGCCAGCCAATGGGCGGACCAGGTGGTGCTGGGCAGGAAGCCTCGGGCCAGCTTGTGCTCGCCCTGGGCGCCGCCCTCGAACAGGTCGATCCGGTGCTCGATGCAATGTTCGATGGCTTGGTAGTAGCAGGTTTCGAAGTGCAGGCCCGGGTGGAATTCCAGGGCGCCCCAGGCCCGGCCATAGAGGGTCCGGGGCCCCCGCAGGTTGAAGGCGGCGGCGATGGGCCGTCCGTCCCGGTAGGCCATGACCAGCAGGAGCCGATCCGGCATGGTGGCGCCAATGCGTAGGAAAAAATCCAGATTGAGGGCGGGTGGGGACTGGTAGGTCTGATGGGTCCGCCCATAGCAGGCCATGAAATGCCGCCACTCGGCTTCGCCGATGTCGCCGCCCGTCAAGTGACGGAAGCGGATGCCAGCCTCGAAGACCTGCCGGCGTTCCTGTCGCACTTTCTTGCGTTTGTCCCGGCGCAGGTCGGCCAGATAGTCTTCGAAGCTCCCATAGCCGGGGTTGCGCCAGTGAAATTGCACACCCCGGCGCAGGAGCATGCCCCGGTCGGCCATCTCCCGGGCCTGGGCCTCATGGGGAAACAACAGGTGCAGCGAGGAGACACCGGCCTCCTTCGCCAGCTCCAGGCAGTGGTCCAGGAGTTCGGCGCGGATCGCCGGTGTGGCCGCCAGCAGGCGAGGGCCCGTGGTGGGCGTGAAGGGTGAGGCGACGATCCATTTGGGATAGTAGGCCATGCCCTGGCGCCGATAGGCTTCGGCCCAGGCCCAGTCGAAGACGAATTCGCCCCAGGAGTGATGCTTGGCATAGAGGGGCAGGGCGCCCACCAGACGGCCCGCCTCCCGCCGGGTGAGGAAGCGGGGTTCCCAGCCGCTGGCCGGGCAGGCACACCGGCTCTCCTCCAGGGCCAGGAGAAAGGCGTGGGCCAGGCCAGGGTTGGGGTCGGCGGGATTCGGGCTGGCCGACGCCACCAGGGCATCCCACTCTGCCGCCGGGATGTCGGCCAGGGTTTGCCGGCCAGGGGTGTTCAGTCTGCTTCGCCCTCGAAGCCCGCCTGGGCCAGTTCCGCCGCCTTCAGCACGGCCCGCGCTTTGTTGCGGGTTTCCTCCCATTCGTTCTGGGGCACCGAATCGGCGACGATGCCGGCACCGGCCTGGACGTAGAGCATCCTGTCCTTGACCACGGCGGTGCGGATGGCGATGGCCACGTCCATGTCGCCGTTGAAGCCCACGTAGCCCACCGCGCCGGCATAGACCCCCCGTTTGCTGGGTTCCAGTTCGTCGATGATCTCCATGGCGCGGATCTTGGGGGCGCCGGATACGGTGCCGGCAGGGAAGGTGGCGCGCAGCACGTCCATGGCGTTGAGGCCGGGCTTGAGGGTGCCTTCCACGTTGGAGACGATGTGCATCACGTGGGAATAGCGCTCGATGGTCATGTTCTCGGTGACCTTGACGCTGCCTACCACGGCTACCCGTCCGGTGTCGTTGCGGCCCAGGTCCATGAGCTGTACGTGCTCGGCCCGCTCCTTGGGGTCGGCCAGCAGGTCCTGTTCCAGGCGCTGGTCCTCCTCCCGGCTGGCACCCCGGGGCCGGGTGCCGGCGATGGGGCGCACCGTGACGCGCTTCTCCTCGCCATGGCCCTCCAGGCGCACCAGGATCTCCGGGGAGGAGCCCACCACGTGGAAGCTACCCATGTCGTAATAGAACATGTAGGGGGAGGGGTTGAGGCCCCGCAGGGCCCGGTACAGGGACAGGGGATGGGCGGAAAAGGGTCGGCTCATGCGCTGGGACAGCACCACCTGCATGATGTCGCCGTCCAGGATGTATTGCTTGGCCCGGGCCACGGCGGCCTTGAAGGCGTCCTCGCCGAATTCCGACGCCGCTTCGTGGAGGTCGCCGTTGCCGTTGCGGGGCGGAATGGCGGGCTTGCGCAATTGCTTGGCGAGCTCCGCCAGACGGCGATGGGCCTTCAGGTAGGACTGGTCTTCCAGGGGGTCGGCATAGACGATGAGGGTGAGCTTGCCGGACAGGTTGTCCACCACCGCCAGCTCGTCGGTGAGCATGAGCAGGATGTCCGGAGTGTTGATGGCGTCCGGCTTGCGGGTGCCGGCCAGCTTCTTCTCGATGTAGCGGATGGTGTCGTAGCCGAAGTAGCCGCCCAGACCGCCGGGGAAGCGGGGCATGCCGGGCACCGGCGCGGCCTTGAAGCGGGCCAGGTATTTCTCGACGAAATCCAGGGGGTCGTCGCAGTTGCACTGCTCCACCGGCAGGCCGTTGGTCTCGATGCTGGCGAAGTGGCCATGGACCCGCAGCACGGTCTTGGCGGGCAGGCCGATGAAGGAATAGCGGCCGAAGCGTTCGCCCCCCACCACCGATTCCAGCAGATAGGAATAGGGGCCGTTGGCCAGCTTCAGGTAGATGGACAGGGGCGTGTCCAGGTCCGCCGGGAACTGGCGGATGACCGGGATGCGGTTGTAGCCCTGGCGGGCCAGACTGTTGAATTTGTCTTCATTGAACATGATTGCAACCTTAGGCGATTTTCGTTGGATTCGTCATCCCCGCGGAGGCGGGGACGACGCTGGCGGGCGGGTCAGTCGCCTATCGCCATCGCTGTCCGGGCATGTTCAACAGAGGATTCATTTCTTGACGATCATCTTGGCCGCGTCGGCCAGGGAGTCCACCACCGCGTCCAGATCCAGCTCGGCCACCGGGCGGCCCCGGTTGTAGCCGTAGGGCACGCAGAACACGTGGCAGCCGGCGGCCCGGGCCGCCTGGGTGTCGTTGAGGGAGTCGCCGATGAGCAGCAGGTCGGCGGGCTCGATGCCGAACACCTGGCAGGCGTGGAGCAGGGGCAGGGGGTCCGGTTTCTTCTTCGGCAGGGTGTCGCCGGACAGGATCAGTTCGAAGTAACCGAACAGGCCCGTGTCCTTCAGCAGCGGATGGGTGAAGCGGGCCGCCTTGTTGGTGATGCAGGCAAGCCGGTAGCCCTCGGCCTGCATGGCTTCCAGGCCATCCACCACGCCGGGGAAGGGCCGGCTGCGGCGGGAGACGTGGGCGCCGTAGTGCTTCTCGTAGCTGGCCAGGGCGAGCTGGAACAGGGCCGGCTCGGGCTCCGCCTGCATGTCCCGGGTGAGGCAGCGCTTCACCAGGCGGGAGACGCCGTTGCCGATGTAGGTCTTGATCTCGGCCAGGTCCACGTGGGGCAGGCCCAGTTCGCGCAGCATGGCCTCGGCCGCGTCGGCCAGATCGCCGGCGGTATCGAGCAGGGTGCCGTCCAGGTCGATGACCACGGCTTTGACGGGGAGGGGGAAATTCACGGGCATCTGCGATCCATCGAATTCGTCACCCCGGCATCGGCCGGGGTCCAGGGCAATTGTCTGGCTCCCGGCTCGCGCCGGAATGACGCTTATACCTTCGCCAGTTCCGCGCGCATGGCGCTCACCACGGTGTCGTAGCGGTGGGGGTCTTCGCTCTTGCCGGCACCGAAGATGGCGGAACCGGCCACGAAGGTGTCCACCCCGGCCCGGGCCACCTCGGCGATGTTGCCGGGGCCCACGCCGCCGTCGATCTCCAGACGGCAGTTGTAACCGCCGGCGCTGATCATGGCGCGCACCTTCTTCGCCTTGTCCAGCACGTAGGGGATGAACTTCTGGCCGCCGAAGCCCGGGTTCACCGACATCAGCAGCACCATGTCCAGCTTGGGCAGGGTGTATTCCAGCACATCCAGGGGCGTGGCCGGGTTGAACACCAGGCCGGCCTTGCAGCCGCTTTCCTTGATGAGGCCGATGGTGCGGTCGATGTGCTCGGAGGCTTCCGGGTGGAAGGTGATGTAGGTGGCGCCGGCCTTGGCGAAGTCGGGGATGATGCGGTCCACGGGCTTGACCATCAGGTGGCAGTCGATGGGGGCGGTGACGCCGTGCTTGCGCAGGGCCTCGCACACCAGGGGGCCGATGGTCAGGTTGGGCACGTAGTGGTTGTCCATCACGTCGAAGTGAACGATGTCGGCGCCGGCGGCGAGGACGTTGTCCAC
>DAOQNK010000086.1:0-10015 GCA_035332045.1 Thiobacillaceae bacterium
GACCATCTTGGTGAAATGGCCGGCCCCCACCGGCCCGGCGTGGAGCCAGCCGGTGGCGAGGGTGGGGGCGAGGACCTTCAGGAAGGGCTCGAGGCGGGCCATCTCCTCCCCGGCGGCCCCGGCCATGAGGCAGTAACCATTGGCCAGGCCCCAGACGCCACCGGACACGCCCACGTCGGCGAAACGGATGCCGGTGGCAGCCAGATCGCCGGCGCGGCGCATGGCATCCCGGTAATAACCGTTGGCGCCATCCACCAGCAGATCGCCGGGATTCAGCAAGGGCACGAGATCGCGGATGGCCTGGTCGGTGGCGTCTCCCGCCGGCAACATGAGCCAGACGATCCGGGGCGAGGCCAGTCCGGCCACCATGTCCTGGGGCGAACGGTAGGCCACCACGTCGGCCTCCTCCCCGGCCAGCTTCTCCGTCACCTCGAAGCTGCGGTTCAGGGCGTGGACCTTGACGCCACCCCGGGCAAGACGCCGGGCCATGTTGCCGCCCATGCGGCCAAGACCGTATAGACCGATTTCCAGCATGCCGTTCTCCATCCTTTTGGCCATTGAGGATGGGTTATCGGCCCGGGGCCGGAGAACTTCAAGCCCGGCGGCTCAGACCTTCACGTAGACCCAGCCCTCCCCCATGCGGGTCATGATCTCGTTGATGGCCGACGAAGCCGTGCCGGCCTCCTTGAGCAATTCCACCCTCACGCCTTCCCGGGCGAGCCTGGCCACGGTCTGGCCGCAGGCGACGAAGCTCAGGTTGGCATGGCGGTGCGACATGTCGACGATACGGGGCCCCAGCGGGGTGACGTCGGCACGCAGCAAGTCCAGGCCATAGCTGTTGGCGACGATTTCCACCCTGGCCCCCGCCCCGCGCTGGGCGAGAATCCGCTCGGCCAGGTCGAGGACTCGGGCCAGGCGGGAGACATCCCCGGAATCCAGATGCAGGATGATCTTGTCGGGATCCACCCGGTCGGACAAGGCGATGGCCTTGTAGCCCTCGGGCAGCCCGGCGCCCAATCTGTGCGCCGCGCCGGGATTCACGTAGTCGTGGGCCACCCAGCCGCCGCCCACGCCCAGGGCCAACACCAAACCGGCCACCGCCATGCCGCCCAGACCTGCACGGGCTCTCGGCTGGGCCCGGACGGGTGGGGCCGGCGCCTCGGCATAGGCGCCCTTGACCATCTCCTTGATGGTACGCAGCTCGCATGCCCGCAGCCTGAATTCCGGATCGGCGGCCACCAGGGCCAAGGCCCGCTCCCGCTCGTCGGCGCTCAGTTCGCCGTCCACGTAGGCATTGAGATATTCCGGTGTCGGTGTGTCCTTCATTTCACCCTCCTGATTGTCGGATGGGAGCGCTCCCCCGCCTGGCGCTCGGCGGGCTGCTCGGCCAGATTCTGGCGCAAGGCCTGACGGGCCCGGGACAGGCGGCTCATGACCGTGCCCACCGGCACGCCCAAGATGCGAGCCACCTCGGCATAGGGGCACTCCTCGATATCCACCAGGCTCACCACCTGGCGCTGCCCCAGGGGCAACTCGGCGATGGCGCGCCGGACGCGGCGCACCACCTGATGGCTGGCGTAATCCTGCTCCGGCCCTGGACCCTCGTCCAGGATCACCTCGTCCAACTCCGCCACATCGACGAATTCGCGCCGGCCCCGCAGATGATCCCGCCAGCAATTGTTGAGGATGGCGAACAGCCAGCCTTCCAGTGCCGCCTCCTCGCGCAACTGGTCGGCCCGCACCAGTGCCTTGGCCAAGGCTTCCTGGGTCAGATCATCGGCCAGGGCGGCGTCGTGGCACCAGGCATAGGCAAGCCGGTAGAGCCGGGGCCTGACCGCCTCGAGGCGCCGCCGCAAGGGAAAGTTAAGGGGCGGAAAGCCTAGCGGCATGACGAGTTGTGGGCGATCGTGACCATGGCAATAGGACGGTGATCCTGAAGGATTTATTCCGCTTCCGCCATGGAATATCTCACCCGCCCGCGACGTCATAGAGGAGTGGACTCTCCACCTTCTCAACCCTTGAGGCCCAACCCCCGCCTTTCACGGAGCACCCATCATGACCCGCATCGCCCTACCAGCCCTCCTCCTGGCCAGCACCTTTTTATCCATGCCCGTCCTGGCCACACCTCCGGCGGAGTCGGGCAACACCGCATCCCTGGCCGAAGCCCAGGAAAAAGTGGTCTATCACATCAATGACGCCAGCGTCGCCCGCGTCGCCATGCGCAACATCGAAAACCATCTGAGCGCCAGCCCCGATGCGAAGATCGTCGTGGTCACCCATGGCAAGGGCATCGACTTCCTGCTCAACGACGCCAAGGACGACAAGGGCGCCTACGCGCCCCAGGTGGCCGGCCTGAAGGAAAAAGGTGTGGAATTCCGGGTTTGCCGCAATACCCTGAAGGGCCGCAAGCTGGACGACAACGCCGTGATCCTGGAAGCCCAGGTGGTACCTTCCGGCGTCGCCGAGATCGGCAAGCTCCAGGCCCGGGAAGGCTTCGTCTACCTGAAGCCCTGAGCCTTCATATCCGGAACAGGTCCGCGAGGCGGCGAATCTCGTCGGTCAGGCCGGCCACCTCCACCGCCACGCCGGACACCCGGGCACTGGACTCGGAACTCTGCTCGGTCATCTGGGCCACCCGCTCCACGTTTCGGGCAATTTCCCGGGCGGCGACGCTCTGTTCCCGGAGGGCGAGATTGATGTCCTCGACGCTGCGCACCACCCGCTCCGACTGCTTCCGGATATCGGCCACCGAATCGCCGGCCTGATGGGCCATGCGCACGCCGTCGTCCACTTGGCGGACGCCCGACTCCATGTCCGACACGGCCTGGCGGGCACCTTCCTGGACCTTGGCGATCATGCCGTTGATCTGCTGGGTGGAGTTGGCGGTGCGTTCCGCCAGTTTGCGTACCTCGTCCGCCACCACCGCGAAGCCGCGACCCTGCTCCCCCGCCCGGGCCGCCTCGATGGCGGCATTCAGGGCCAGCAGATTGGTCTGCCCGGCAATGTCCTTGATCACGTCGACGATGCCGGAAATTTCCTGGCTATAGGTTTCCAGTTCCCGGATGGTGCCGGCGGAACGGGTCACGGCCTCGGCGATGCGGCCGATCTCGGTGGCGGTCTGGTGCACCACTTCTCCCCCGGCCTGCGAGGCTTCCCCCGATTCCCGCGACACCCTGCTGGCATCCGAGGCATGTTCCCCCACCTGGTCGATGGATACCGACAACTCCTCGACCGCCGCCGCCATGCTGGCCGCCGACTCGGCCTGGTTGGCGGACACCCGGGCGGCGCTCTCGCTGGCCTCGGTCATGTTGCGCACCACCGAGTCCAGGCGACGGGTTTTTGCTTGATCATGGCAGCCCCTTCCTGGAGGTTGTTGCGCATGATGGCAAACTGCTCCAGCAACTCGCCCACCTCGTCGCGCCCCGCCAGGGGAACGGGACGGGACAGGTCGAAGGGGCGATGGCGTGGGCCGAATCGATGGCCTGGCGCAGGGGTCCGCTGAAAGTGCCGATGACCCAGTAGGCCACCACCGGCCAGATGAGGGTCACGCAGCCGGCCAGCCCCATCAGGCCCCAGCGGTAGGCCTCCGGCACCGGGCCGGCGGCCGCCGCGGCGATGCCGAACCAGCCCAGGGCCACCGCGGCCAGGATGCCGAACATGGAGGCCAGGGTGGACATCCACAGCTTGGTGCTGAGCTTGCGGTCCAGCAGCCAACGCATGCCCGCCGCGAGTCCAACGGGTTTGACGCGGCCGCCTTCCAGCCGCATCCGGGGGTTCTCGCGCATGGCTCGGTAGAGGGCCTCGGCGGCCTCGATCTCCGCCCTTTCCGGACGGACCCGCACCGACATGTAACCACCGTCGGGCGTGGGCGTGGCCGTGGCCTTGACCCAGTAGTAGCCGCCGTCCTTGCGGCGGTTCTTCACCAGCCCCGTCCAGGCGCGGCCCGCCTGGAGCATGGCCCACATGTCCCGAAAGGCTTCCGCCGGCATGTCCGGGTGGCGCACAATGTTGTGGGGCTTGCCGATCAGATCCGCCTTGTCGTAGCCCGCATGGGCGAGGAAATCGTCATTGACGAAAGTGATCACGCCTTTGGCGTCGGTTCGGCTGACGATCGCGATATCCGCCGGAATCACGCATTCACGGTCGATGACAGGCTGGTTGTTGCGCACGCGGACTCCCTGGGTCGAGTTTCGATGGCCTTCCCGATGGGTTCTTATCGGTACCGCGCCAGATTTCTGGTTAGTAAATAAGTTATAAGGACATGCTTTCATGAACATTCTGTACGCCACATCCGAGGCCGCGCCCCTGGTGAAGACCGGTGGCCTGGCGGATGTTTCGGGCGCCCTGCCCCCCGCGCTCCGGGAGATCGGGCTGGACTGCCGGGTGCTGATTCCCGGCTACGGGCCGGTGCTGGAAAAACTGGGAACGGCCGTGGTGGTGGCGCGTCTTGACGGCCTGCCGGGTGGCCATGAGGCCCGCCTGCTGGTCAGCAGCCTGCCCGATTCCGACACGCCCTTGTACGTCATCGACGCCCCCTGGCTTTATGTGCGCCCGGGCGGGCCCTATCAGGACGAGACCGGCCATGACTTCGAGGACAACGCCTTGCGCTTCGCCATTCTCGGCGCCACGGCGGCCCGTCTCGCATCGGGGAATTCGCCACTGGATTGGCGGCCGGACATCCTGCATTGCAACGATTGGCAAACCGGCCTGGCGCCGGCCTACCTCCACTTCATGGGCCGTCCCACACCCACCGTGACCACGGTCCACAACCTGGCCTATCAGGGCATCTACCCGCCTCTGACCATGCTGCAGCTGGGCCTGCCGGCGGAAAGCTTTTCCATGGAGGGCGTCGAGTACTACGGCAACCTGTCCTTTCTGAAGGCGGGCCTTTACTACGCCGATCGCATCAGTACCGTGTCGCCCAGCTACGCGGGGGAAATCCAGGGGGAGCCCCTGGGCATGGGCATGCAGGGCCTGCTGTGGACTCGTCGCGGCACCTTGCGGGGCATCCTGAACGGCATTGACACGGGCTACTGGAACCCCTCATCCGACCTCTACCTGCCTGGCGAGTATTCGGCGCGGTCCCCTGCTGGGAAAAAGCGTTGCAAGCAGAAACTTCAGGAGGAGATGGGACTCGCTCAGGAAGCCGACGCGCCCCTGTTCGGCCTCATCGCCCGCATGACCCACCAGAAGGGCCTGGACCTGGTGCTGGCGGTGGCCGATGGCATCGTCCACCGGGGCGGGCAACTGGTGTTGCTGGGCACCGGCGACAAGGGCATCGAGCAGGCGGTACGGCAAACAGCCGCCCGACATCCCGGCCGGGTCGCCTGCTACATCGGCTACGACGAAGGCCTGTCCCATCGCATCGAGGCCGGCGCCGACGCTTTCCTCATGCCCTCCCGCTTCGAACCCTGTGGCCTCAACCAGATGTACAGCCTGCGTTACGGCACCCCGCCCGTCGTCCATGCCACGGGCGGATTGCGGGATACTGTGGAGGATGGGGTCACCGGCTTCGTCTTCCAGGAACCCACCGCCCATGCCCTTTGGCTGGCGGTGGAACGGGCCCTGGATCTTTACGCCCAGAAAGGGGCGTGGAAAAAGATGATGCTGGCAGGCATGCACAAGGACTTCAGCTGGGAGAGCAGCGCCCGCCAGTACGCGGCGCTGTACCGGGAAATCCGCGGCGACGCGTAGACCGCTAGTGCTTACTTGCGGAAGTCTGCGTCAACACCGAGAGCCGCTTAGCGCACTGGTCGCAAGGCGCGAACCACAGCCATAGCCCGGCTAGGGCGAGGATTCGCAACGTAGCGAGCAGGGATGCCGAGCGGATCGAATGTAGCGAGATTTCCGCCAGGAAGCGCTAGTCGTCCCCGCCTTCCATCCCGAGCTCCTGGATCTTCCGGGTCAGGGTGTTGCGCCCCCAGCCCAGGAGATTCGCGGCCTCGATCTTGCGGCCGCCGGTATGGGCCAGGGCCACGCGGATCAGGGTGCGCTCAAACTCGGCGGTCAACTCGTCCAGGATGCCGGTTTCGCCGCGTCCGAGCCGGGCCTGGGCCGCCCGGGCCAGGGCTTCGACCCAGTCCAGGGCCACGCCGGCCGACTCCTGCAACGCCTCGGGAGGCAGGTCCTTGGGTTCGATGACCTGGCCCGGGGCCATCACGGTGAGCCAGTGGCAGAGGTTTTCCAGTTGCCGCACATTACCCGGGTAGGGCAGGGCGGAGAGGGACTTCATCGCCTCTTCGGAGACCTGCTTCATCTCCACCCCCAGTTCCTGGGCGCTCTTTTGCAGGAAATGCTTCACCAACAGGGGGATGTCTTCCCGCCGTTCGCGCAGGGCGGGAAGCTTGATGCGGATGACGTTGAGACGGTGGAACAGGTCCTCCCGGAACAGCCCCTGGCGCACCCGGTCCTCCAGGTTTTGGTGGGTGGCGGCGATGACCCGCACGTTGACCCGCACCGGAGAATGGCCGCCGACCCGGTAAAACTCGCCGTCGGCGAGCACCCGCAGGAGTCGGGTTTGCAGATCGGCGGGCATATCGCCGATCTCGTCCAGGAACAGGGTGCCGTCATCGGCCTGCTCGAAGCGCCCCCGACGGGAGGCGGTAGCCCCGGTGAAGGCGCCGCGTTCGTGGCCGAACAGTTCGCTTTCCAGCAGATCCTTGGGAATGGCGGCGGTGTTCAGGGCGATGAAAGGCTTGTCCTTGCGGGGGCTGTGCCGGTGCAGGGCGTGGGCTACCAGTTCCTTGCCGGTGCCGGTCTCGCCGGTAATGAGCACCGTGGCGTGGCTCTGGGAGAGGCGGCCGATGGCCCTGAAAACGTCCTGCATGGCCGGCGCCTGGCCCAGCATGGCCTGGCCCACCAGTCCCGAGTCCAGTCCCGGCGCCTCGTCGCCCCGGCCACCTTCCTCCAGGGCACGGTGGATGAGTTCCAGGGCATGGTTCACGTCGAAGGGCTTCGGCAGGTACTCGAAGGCGCCGCCCTGGAAAGCCGACACGGCGGAATCCAGGTCCGAATAGGCGGTCATGATGATGATGGGCAGGCGCGGCTGGAGCTGTTTGATGTGCTCCATAAATTCCAGGCCGCTCATGCCGGGCATGCGGATGTCGGAGAGCACCGCGCCGGGGGTTTCCCGGTCCAGGGCGCGCAGGGCCGCCTCGGCGGTATCGAATATCCGGTGGGGCAGATTTTCCCGGGTCAGGGCTTTCTCGAACACCCATCGGATGGAGCGGTCGTCGTCGATGATCCAGACCGGTTTCATGGCGTGACTCCTCGTGCCTCTTATTTGATTGGCAGGTAGATGGAAAAACAGGTGCGGCCCGGCTGGCTTTCCACGTGGATGGCGCCCTCGTGGCGCTGCACCAGGCTCTGGGCCAGGGTCAGGCCCAGGCCCGAGCCGCCTTCGCGGCCGGAGACCAGGGGAAAGAACACCCGGGAAAGCATGTCCTCGGGGATGCCCGGGCCGTTGTCGATGACATCCACGCGGATGGCCAGCTTCCACAGCTTCATGGCCAGGGTGACCTGGCGGGCGACCCGGGTCCGGAAGGCGATGCTGCCTTCGCCATTCATGGCCTGGGCGGCATTGCGGGCAATATTCAGCACCGCCTGGATGAGCTGTTCCGGGTCTCCCGCCAGTTCCGGCAGGCTGGTGTCGTAATCGCAATGGAACAGCAGGCGGGGATACTCGGCCTGCAACAGGCTGCGGACCCGCTCCAGCACCTCGTGGACATTGACCGGTTGCACCACGGGCCGCTTGGCGGGGGTGAGCAGGCGATCCAATAAGCCTTGCAGGCGATTGGTCTCCTGGATGATGACCTGGGTGTATTCCCGCAGATCCGAGGACTCCAACTCGCCTTCCAGCAACTGGGCGGCACCCCGAATCCCGCCCAGGGGATTACGGATTTCATGGGCCAGCTGGCGAAGCAGGGCCTGGCTGGCCTGGGTCTGGGCCATGACCTGTTCGTCCCGGGCAATGCGGACGTTGCCCGCGGCCGGATGCAATTCGATCAGGGCCGAGCCTTGTGCGTCGTCCAGGGGCGAAACAGTCGCGGAAAGCACCAGCGTGTGTCCATTGATGGTCAATGCCAGGTCATGCTCGGTATAACTCGCGCCCTCTGATAGTGCATTTGCAAGGGCGCGCACCAGTTCAGTGCATTCTCCCACCAAGACCGAGACCGGGCGACCCCGGGCATGGTAGGCGGAGACGCCCAAAAGGTTCTCCGCCGCCGGGTTGAGGTAGCGGGTAACCTGCCGGGCATCCACGATGATGACCGCGGTGGCCAGAATGTCGGGGTTGGGCGTGTAAGACATGTTGTCGGGGACAAGGGTGCCAGCAGATTAGCAAGAAGCAGGCCACGGAACTGTCTGGAACACCGGACCTTTGTGGCTCCGCGGACATGCCTTTTCCAGGGAGGCGCCCTAGAATGCTCGGAAAAGAGGCGTAGGAGGAGAAACGGTAACTTGGTGATCACCCGGGAGTCGTCATGACCACATTCCTCAATCTCGACGGCAACGAAGCCGCCGCCCGCATGGCTTACCTGTGCAACGAGGTGATCGCCATCTATCCCATCACGCCCTCCTCCAACATGGGGGAATGGGCCGACGAATGGGCCTCCCAGGACAAGCCCAACCTCTGGGGCGCGGTGCCGAAGATCATTGAGATGCAGTCCGAGGGCGGCGCCGCCGGCGCCCTGCATGGGGCCCTCACGTCCGGAGCGCTCGCCACCAGCTTCACCGCCAGCCAGGGGCTGCTGCTGTTCATCCCCAACCTGTACAAGATCGCCGGCGAACTCACCCCCTTCGTGCTGCACGTTGCGGCCCGGGCCCTGGCCACCCACGCCCTGTCCATCTTCGGCGATCACTCGGACGTCATGGCCTGCCGGGCCACGGGCTGCGCCCTCCTGAGCTCCAATTCGGTGCAAGAGGCCCAGGACCTGGCCCTGATTGCCCAGGCGGCGACCCTGGCGGGGCGCATCCCGGTGATCCACTTCTTCGATGGCTTCCGCACCTCCCATGAAGTGGCCAAGATCGTCGCGGTGGAAGCGGACACGGCCCGGGCACTGCTGAACCCGGACGCCATCGCCGCCCACCGGGCCCGGGCCCTGTCGCCGGAACACCCGGCAATCCGGGGCACTTCCCAGAACCCGGACGTGTTCTTCCAGTCCCGGGAGCGGGCCAATGCCTGGTACGAGGCTTTCCCCGGCGTGGTCCAGGCGGCCATGGACCGCTTCGGCCAGCTCACCGGACGCCACTACCGGCTCTACGAATACGAGGGCGCGCCGGATGCCGAGCGGGTCATCGTGCTCATGGGTTCCGGCGCGGAAACCGCAGGCGAGACCGTGGCCCATCTGACCGCCATGGGCGAAAAGGTGGGCGTGCTCAAGGTGCGCCTGTTCCGCCCCTTTGCCGCCGGCGCCCTGCTGGCCGCCCTGCCGGCCAGCGCCCAGGCCATCGCTGTGCTGGACCGCTGCAAGGAGCCCGGCGCCGACGGCGAGCCCCTGTACAAGGACGTGCTCACCGCCCTGGCCCGGGTGGCGGCGGATGGCGTCCGGCCCATGCCCCGGGTCATCGGTGGCCGCTACGGCCTGGCCAGCAAGGAGTTCACGCCGGGCATGGTGAAGGCGGTATTCGACGCGCTGGGTGCCAATCCGGCTCCCTCCCCCTCCCAGCCTCCCCCGCTCGCGGGGGAGGTGTCTTCCTCCCTCCCCGCGGGCGGGGAGGGTTGGGGTGGGGAGCGGACCTTGTCGCGCCGGCGCCAGTTCACTGTGGGCATCCAGGACGACGTCACGCATCTGTCCCTGGACTGGGACGCCGGCTTCCGCACCGCCGCCGCCAGCCGCTTGCAACACGCGGTGTTCTGGGGCCTGGGCGCCGACGGCACAGTGTCGGCCAACAAGAACTCCATCAAGATCGTGGGTGAAGCCACCGACCTCCAGGCCCAGGGCTATTTCGTCTACGACTCGAAGAAATCCGGCGCGGTCACCGTCTCCCACCTGCGCTTCGGCCCGGACCCCATCCG
>DAOQNK010000087.1:0-9978 GCA_035332045.1 Thiobacillaceae bacterium
AGCACCACGCCGATGCGGTCGGCCTCGTATTCCGCGTCCTTGTCCAGGCCCCGGGCGACGATTTCCGCGCCGTTGCCGATCAGATTCTGCAACAGCTGGTTTTCATCCTTCATCTTGCCGCCCAGCAGCCCCCCCAGGGCGGCGATGCCCTGGGACTTGCGCAGCAGCTTGAGGTGGTGCTTGCGTAGCACGTGGCCGATCTCATGGCCCAGCACGCCCGCCAGTTCCGCCTCGTTGTGGAGCCTGCGGTACAGGCCCTTGGTCAGGAAGATGAAGCCGCCGGGGGCGGCGAAGGCATTGATGTCCTCGCTGTCGATGACGCCGAAACGCCAGGCCAGGTCGGGGCGCTCGCTTTGCAATGACACCCAGCGGCCTACCCGGTTGACGTAACGCTGCAGGGAATCGTCCCGTACCAGAGGCGCGGCGCCCAGCAGGTTGCCGGCGATCTGGCGGCCGATTCGGGTTTCCTCTTCGACGCTGGTCTTGCCGGACAGCAGGGCCTGGAGCAGCTGATCCTCGGGCTTGGCGGCGGGCGCCGCCTGGCCGGCTGGCGCCGCGGGGGCCTGGGCGGATTTCTTGTCCGGGACCAGTCCTTTGAGGATATCGCCCAGATCGGCGGCCTGGGCGGTCCCCAGAACCAGCAGGGCGAGGGCCGCCATGCGGCGGCAATGAAGGGGTTTCATGGTTCTTCGTTCCTCCAGGCCGGGACATTGCCGCCCGGCGGCACGGGATAGGCCATGGCCCTGGGGGCCAGGTCGGCGGCCTGGGCGAACTGGACGGCCTCGTCCCGGCCCATGGCGAATTGTTCCAGCCACGCCAGTTCCGCCCCATTGAAGGTGGCGCCCACGAGGCTGGCCTCATCCAGGCCCCGGACACCGGCCACCGCCACCGCCCGGCCAGGATCGGCGGGCGTGGACGCGGCCTGGGCGATGCCCGCCAAGTCGGCACCGTCACTCTCGGCCCGCACCGACAGCACTCTGACCCAGCCCGTCTGGCCGCCGGCCGTGAGCTGGCTCCAGCCGCCCCGGTCCGCCAGCAGCCGGACCTTCTGGCCCCGGGCCAGGCGAAGCAGGCTACGGGCGCCGGGATCCGGCTCGGCCCGCAGGTCGTCGTCCCGGAGGAGGGTGGCGGCGCGTCCCTGGGGCGCGGCGGTCGTCGCCGGCTTCTGAGGCGGCGTGCCCATGGCCAGGGCCAGGGCGGGCAGGCAGGCCAGCAGGAAGGCGCGCCTCATGGGTTCTCAAGGCCCCAGATGTTGTCCTGGCCAGCTTTGTCCCCGGCCCCCTTGGGCTTGGGGAGGTAGCCCAGCTTGGCGGGCCGCAGGCCGGCGTCCCGGCCGAAGGATTCGGCCTCGCCCCGGGGAAGGGCGAATTGCTCCAGGCGCTGGAGCTCGCCGGGATTGAAGCGGGCCTGCTTCAGCTCCTCCTCGTTGAGGCCCCGCAAGCCGGCCACCGACACCACCTTGCCCGGGTCGCGCTTGGTGGTGGTGGCCTCCACCAGGCCGGCCACATCGCCGGCGCCGGCGCCGCCCAGGGCTTTTACGGAAAGGATGCGCACCCAGCCAGTCTTGCCCGCCGCGCCGACCTGGGTCCAGCCGCCCTGGCGGGCCAGGATGTCGACACTGGTCCCCCGGGCGATCTGGCCAACCGCGGCCGCTTCCGCGTCGGCGCCGGCACGCAGGGTATCGTCCCGGGTCATCTGTCCGGGCGAGGCCGCCGCCGGGAGGGCGCTCCAGGCGGCGAAAAGGAGGGCGATGGAGAGGGGGTAGCGCATGGTGATCGGTTTCCGTCCATCGCAATGATACAACCGGCGTCTTTCCCGAAAAGTGCCGGAGTAATATTCGCGGATGGCCGCGATCTCCAACTTTCTCGCCCGTCGGGGCGCCGCGCTGCTGGCGACCTGGCGCATCTGGCGCGACACCCTGCGCTTCGCGGGCCGCGCCGGCGTCACCGCCGCCACGCCCTCGGCCTACAACAGCGCCACCCGCGGCGTGGTGATGAAGCAGATCTACTTTACCGCCTGGCAGATCCTGCCGGGCTTCACGCTGTTCGCGGCCCTGCTGTCCTTCGTGCTGATCCAGATCGTGGTCTCCACGGCCGCCAGTTTCGGCTTGTCCGACTACGCCCTGGAAGTCTCCATGCGCCTGCTCGTGCTGGAGCTGCTTCCCCTCGTCACCGCCCTGTTCGTGGCGCTGCGTTCCGGCTCGGCCATCAACACCGAAGTGGCCCTGATGAAGATCCACGGCGAGATCGAGGCTTTGGAGGATGCCGGCGTGGATACCCTGCGCCTGGAATTCATGCCCCGGGTCATCGGCGGCATGATCTCGGTGCTCGCCCTGACCGCCGCCACCTCGGTGCTCGCCCTGGTGCTGGCCTATCTGGCGGTGTATGGCATCCAGCTCTGGAGCCTGCCCGATTTCAACCGGGTCATGGGCAAAGTGTTCGACGCGCCGGTGCTGCTCAGCATTCTGCTGAAAAGCCTGGCCTTTGGCCTGGCCGTGACCGTCATCCCCGTGGCCGAGGGCCTGGCCACCCCCCGCAAGCTGTTCATGGCGCCCATATCGGTGCTGCGCGGCATGGTGCGGCTGTTCTTCGCCCTGATGTTGATCGAGGTGGCCTCGCTGGCCTTCAAGTACCTATGAGCCTGGACCTGAAATGGATGGCCGACGAGGCCGAGCGACGGGCCTTCATCGCCGCCACTCCGGACTCCATCCTGGTGTCGCCGGACCTGCCCTTGCGCGCCAATCTCTCCGTACTGGACAACATCGCCCTCATACCCCAATACCGAACCAATCTGGATTACAACGCCGCCGCCGACCAGGCCTGGAGCCTGCTGCTGCGGACCGGACAGACCGGCGCCGCCTTCAAGCGGGACCCGGACCTCTCCCACGAGGAGCGCTTCGTCACCAAGCTGCTGCGGGCGGCCATCGGCCAGCCCCCTGTCATCCTGGTGGACCGTCCGGGTATGCTGTTGCCCGACCTGCATTACCCGCCCTATCTTGAAGCCCTGTTAAGCGGGCTGGCCGACATTCTCAACGACTGCTGGATTCTGGACTACACATGGAACGCCCCCCTGTACCCGAACCGGTGAAACGCCCCATCGTGCCGCCCCTGGTCAAGAACCTGGAGCTCAAGATCGGCCTCCTGCTGGCCTTCACCGTGCTGCTGGCCGGCGCCTTCGTGCTCTATAGCCTGTATGCCCGGGGCACCTTCCAGATCACCCAGGTGCTCTACCTCACGGCCCCCGAGGCGGAAGGCGTGACGGTGGGCATGCCCATGACCTTCTCCGGCTTCCCCATCGGCGAGGTCAAGAAAATGGACCTGACCGAGGACGGCAAGGTCCGCATCGAGATCGCCGTGCCCAGCAAGGATGCCAAGTGGTTGCGCCAGAACAGTGTCTTCACCCTGGAGAAGCCCCTGGTGGGCGGCGCCAAGATCAAGGCCTTCACCGCCAACCTGGCCGACAAGCCCCTGGAAGACGGTGCCAGGCGGGAATTGCTCACCGGCGACGCCACCAAGGAGATCCCGGTCCTCATCGAGAAGGTCAAGTCCATCCTGGCCAACGTGGCCGCCATGACCAGCAATGACGCGCCCATCAACAAGACCCTGGGCAACGTGGCCACCGTCACCGGCCGGATGGCCGGCGAATATGGCGTCATGGAGGGCGTTCTGGGCTCGCCCGACAAGGCGAAGCAGGTGGTGGCCGCCCTGGAGAAGGCCAACGGCCTGCTGGCCAACCTGAATGGCGTCTCCCTCAAGGTGGATGGCATCCTGGCCAAGACCGACAGCCAGGTGTTCGGCCCCGAGGGGGTCATGGACCAGACCCGGCAGTCGGTGGCCAAGGTCAACGCCATCCTGGGCGACGTGCGCGAGAGCCTGAAGAAGGCCGACGCTATCCTGGCCAATACCCAGACCGCCAGCGCCGACGTCACGAAAATCACCGCCAACGTCAGCGCCGCCACCACCGACATGGCCCAGTTGCGGGTGGAGATCGACGACTCCGTGCGCAAGGTCAACCATCTGATCAACGAGATCAACAAGAAGTGGCCCTTCGCCCGGGACGTGGAGATCAGGACGCCATGAAACGCCTCGCCCCCTTTGCCCTCGCCGCTCTCCTGGCCGCCTGCGGCGGCGGTCCGCCGCCGGCGGACTGGAAGCTCAATGCGGTCAGTCTGCTCGAACACAGCCAGCAGCGCTGGCTGGAGGGCGACAGCCAGGCCGCCGACCTGGCCCTGGCCAAGGCCCGCAAGGAAATCGCCCAGTCCGGCCGGGTCGACCTGCTGGCGAGGGCCGAACTGGCCTCTTGCGCGGCCCGGGCGGCAAGCCTCGATTTTTCGAGCTGTGCCCCCTACGACAAGCTGGCGGCCGATGCCGGCGCCACCGACCAGGCCTACGCCCGCTTCCTGGCGGGCGCCTGGGACGGCCTGGACGTGAAGCGCCTGCCCGCCCACTACGCCTCGCTGGTGGCCGCCAAGGATGACGCCACCGCCAACAAGGCCGCGGCGGATATCCAGGACCCCTTGCCCCGCCTCCTGGCCGCCGCCCTGCTCTTCAAGACCGGCCGCATCCAGCCCGCCACCCTGGCCGGGGCCGTGGACACCGCCTCCGAGCGGGGCTGGCGGCGACCCCTGCTGGCCTGGCTGGAAGTGAGCCTGAAGCGGGCCCTGGCCGCAGGCGACCAGAGCGCCGCCTCCAGCCTCCAACGCCGAATCGATCTGGTCCTGGGTGGCCCGGCGAAACCCCTGCCCTGACCGAGTGTCTCAACCCATCAGTTTCGCGATGTTCGACGCGCCCCGCATCGCCGACGGCGTTGTCGCGCATCCTCGCCCTAGCGACGGCGATGGCGGCGGTTCGCTTCGGGCCCTCGGCGCGCGGATGCGCGTCTCGGCATGGACGCCAACGGATGGGTTGAGTCACTAGTCAATTCCGACCATCCTACTTGGTTTATTAGCGATTACTTATATAATCGCGCCCACTAAGACACGGAGAAGACTATGGATTGGCTCGTCCATCCCTGGCCCTGGTATGTGGCCGGGCCCCTGATCGGTCTCATGGTTCCGCTGATGCTGTTCATCGGCAACCGCTCCTTCGGCATCTCCAACAACCTGCGCCATCTCTGCGCCATCACCCAACCGCCCACGGTCGAGGTGGACTTCTTCCGATACAACTGGAAGGAGCATGTCTGGAGCCTGGTATTCGTCATTGGCACCGGGCTGGGCGGCTATCTGGCGGGCGTGGTGTTCGCCGACCCCAATCCGGTCCAGCTCAGCCAGGCGGCCCAGGACATGCTGCTGTCCTGGGGATTCCTGCTGCCCAGCGGCAGCCTGGTGCCCGACGAGCTGTTCCACACCAGCGTGCGCAATTTCACCTTCCTGTTCGCCTGCGGCGTGCTGGTGGGCTTTGGAACCCGTTATGCCGGCGGTTGCACCTCGGGCCACGCCATCACCGGCCTCTCCACCCTGCAACTCCCCTCCCTCTACGCGGTGCTGGGCATCTTCGGTGGCGGCCTCATCGCCTCCTGGTTTCTTGTACCCCACATGCTGATCGGGTGAGCCGCCATGTTCCGCTACCTGCCTTATCTCCTGGTCGGCATCCTGTTCGGCTTCGTGCTGGTGAAATCGGAGGCCGCCTCCTGGTACCGGATCCAGGAAATGTTCCATTTCCAGAACTTCCATATGTTCGGCATCCTGTTCTCGGCCATTGCCACGGGCGTGGTCAGCATCCAGATCATCAAGCGTCTGGGCAGAAAGAAGGCCTTGGACGGCCAGGCCATCGATATTCCCGAGAAAGCGCCGGGGACGGTGAGCTATGTTGTCGGCGGCCTGATCTTCGGTTTCGGCTGGGGTCTCATCGGTCTCTGCCCGGGCCCCATGTTCGCCCTCGCCGGCACGGGGTCCCTGGGCGCCATGGTGGTTCTGGCCGGATCCCTGCATGGCACCTGGCTCTATGGCGCCCTCAAGCAGCACCTGCCCCATTAGAAGCCTATTTCAGTTGGCGCCATGCCATGCGGCCAAGCCATAGGGGATACAACCCATGGCATGTCCCCTGCTGAAATGGGCTCTTAGTGGGGTTCATTAGTAAAATTTACCTATTTATCAATGGGGTTTTTTTGACAGCCCCCCCCTTGGGGTCTAACCTTGCGCCGGCTTTTTCCGCTGTCCGTCACGCTTCGCTTGGAGGAGAACACTATGCAGATCCGTATCATCACCCTGGCCGCCGCCGGCCTGGTTTCCCTGTCCACCCAGGCCGCCCCCCTGATGTCCGCCGACTGGGCCACCCAGGCATGCCAGGCGTGGAACAACAACCCCGCCCTCACCGACGAATTGGCCGAGAAGTGGATCAAGAACGACAAGGGCCGGGGCTACAAGATCATCCACATGTACCGTTCCGACTGCGGCGATGCCACCAAGGTGGAGATGACCATTTCCGCCAAGAACGGCAAGGCCCTGTGCACCTACGCCGGCAAAATCCAGCACGCCAGCCTGGATTCGGACGTGGATTATGAAATGAACGCCGAGACCAAGCGCTGGCGGGAAATGGGCGCCGGCGAATACGGCCCCATGCGCGCCATGATGTTCGGCCGCCTGAAATTCGAGGGCCCCAAGGCCGAGGCCATGCGCGTCATGGGTCCCTTCGAACAGTTCCTGCTGATCCCGGGCAAAGTGCCCGGCGAGGATGCCTGCCCGGCCAAGTGACCGGCGACTCCACGGAAAGCCCGCTTCGGCGGGCTTTTTTTCGCTCAGCGCCGAGTCTGCGAAGCCAGCCACTTCAGCAGCGTTTCATAGAGGGTCTCCGGATTGACGGGCTTGCCGATGAAGTCATCCATGCCCGCCGCCAGGCAACGTTCCCTGTCCTCGACAAACACGTTGGCGGTCATGGCCAGGATGGGCACCTGGTCTCCACCGGGCAGGCCGCGAATCCGCCGGGTCGCGTCCAACCCATCCAGGCGAGGCATCTGCATGTCCATCAGGATGAGGTCGTAGCGATTCGCACCGGCCATCTCGACGGCCGCCAGACCATCCTCGGCGGTATCGACCGCCAGATGCACGTCCTCCAGCAGGGACAAGGTGATCTCCCGATTGACCGGCTCGTCCTCGGCCAGGAGGATGCGCCGGCCCCTGAATTCGTGGGCGAGCGTCGACTCGGCCGGATGCATGGGCTGCTCTGGCACCGGGTTCGACACCGGCCCGCCCTTCCTCAGGCGGGCACTGAACCAGAAGGTGCTGCCTTCGCCAGGCACGCTCTCGACACCGCCGTCACCCCCCATCAGCCTCGCCAGCTTTCGGGTTATGGCCAGGCCCAGGCCGGTACCGCCATATTTCCGGGTGGTGCTGTTGTCCGCCTGCTCGAAGGCGGAGAACAGCTTCGCGGCCGTGGCGGACTCGATGCCAATGCCGGTATCCCGCACCTCGAAACGCAACACCACGTCGTCGGCCGTCTCTTCCATCTGTTTGAGGGACAGGGTGACACTGCCCCGTTCAGTGAACTTGACCGCATTGTTGGCATAGTTGAGGAGGGCCTGCTGAAGCCGGGTGGGATCGCCCAGCAGCGTGTGCTTGGGCTGCTGGACCTCGGTGAGCAACTGCAATCCCTTGCGCCGTGCCTGCTCGTAAAGCATGGAGGCCACATTGGCGACGATGGCCGAGACACTGACCTCGGTTTCCTCCAGGACGAACTTGCCGGCTTCGATCTTGGAAAAGTCCAGCACGGTGTTGATGATTTCCAGCAGGTGCCGGCTCGCCACATCGATCTTGTCCAGGCGCTGGGCCTGCTCGGGATCGATGCCATGGCGCCGGATCAGATGGGCCATGCCGGTGATGGCGTTGAGCGGTGTCCGGATCTCATGGGACATGTTGGCGAGGAAAACGCTCTTGGCCACGCTGGCGGCTTCGGCCTCCACCCTGGCCGCCTCCAGTTCCGCCGTTCGTTCCCGCACCTGCTGTTCGAGATGGTTGCGGTAACGTTCCAGTTCACCGTTGATGCGGACGCTGTCGCTGATGTCGGAAAACACGATCACCGCGCCTTCCGTGCCCGACTTGCCGAGCTTGGGCGTCACGGTCATGCGCACCGGGATGCAGCGGCCGTCCTTGCGCCAGAAATACTCTTCCAGGCGGCGCGGCTGGCCGTCCTGGATGGTCTGGTAGATGGGGCATTCCGACAACGGGTAGGGGGAGCCGTCCTGCAGCTTGCTATGGAACAGGGCATGGGCATCCTGATCCAGCACCTCCTGGTCGGAGTCGAAGCCGAGCATGGCCAGACCGGCGGGGTTGATGAACGTGCAGACGCCCTTGCGGTCGCAGCCGTATACGCCTTCCCCCAGGGTATTCAGGAGCAGTCTTTGCCTCGCCTCGCTGGCGGACAGCCGGTTGAACAGACTCTCCACCCGGCTGTGCTCGCTCTTCAGACTCCGGTTGGCGCGGAAGAGGGTGATGACGAGGGCCAGGAGCAGCGCCAGGGCGGCCAGGGCCGACAGGCCGATGCCCAGGGAATGCCGCAGCCAGATGTCGCGCCAGGTGAAGTTGGGCAGCTTGTCATAGGGCGGCACGCGCAACTGGCGCATGAGTTCATCCACGGGCCGGTAGTCGCCGGGAATGGTGAATCCGTGAATGTGGGCGGTGCGGGTGGTTTCGCCCTGATGGGGCAACCCCAGGATGGCGGCGGCCACCTTGCGTGCCAGATCCTCGTCCAGCCAGGGCATGGCGGAGAGCGCCCATTCGGGATAGAGGGCGGTGGACAGCAGGTAAGGGAAGTCCGGCGCCTTGCGGGGATTGACCACCCTCAGTCGGGAAATGTCCAGCCGCCCCTCCCGGCTCATGGCTTCCACCACGCCGGTGCGCACCCAGGCGACGTCCGCCCGGCCGGCAAGCAACTCCCGGATGGCCTTGTCCTGGGGCTGGCCGGTTTCGATGACCTGAGCATCCTCCGGCAAGTGGATGCCCTGATGCAGCAGTTCCAGGGCCTGCATCTGGTAGCTGCCCAGGGATTCGATACTGCTGGTGGCGATACGCTTACCCCGGAGGTCGGCGATGGTCTGGATATCCCGCTGGTCGGCCCGGGCCAGCATCACCCCGCCGAAGCTGGCAAGGGCATGGCCCCCGGATTCCTCCACCAGGGTGGCCAGGGGGGAGAGCAGTCCCTCTCTTTGGGTGAGCAGGATGTAATGCCCGGGCTGGGTCAGAATGAGCCCTACCCGCCTGGCCTTCACGGCGGCTTCCAGTTCCGGATAGGTCAGAGCTTCCAGGGTGAAATGCCGGCCCAGACCGGCGGTATTGAGGTAATCGACCAGGGGGCGCCAACGGGCATAGGTCTCCGGCTTGGGCCGGAAGGCCAGCACGCCGAACACGACGGATTCCGCGTCCTCCCTGTCCGCCGCCGCATCCCCGCTCCGGGCGGGAAGCGCACCCAGGAGCATGGCGACGGCGGCCGCCAGGGCAAGCAGCCGACACCACGTCCTGCCGGCAAGTTCCGAACGGATTGGCATCAATCCTCTCCATCAGCTTCCAGGGTCGCGTACCCCGGCGGGGTGCGGGAATCCCACGAAGGCATACCCTGATTTTCGGCTTGGGCTGGAGAAAATTTAGCGCGGCCCCCACGATCAAGAAAAACAGCCTCTCGAGCCGCCACCCGGCGGGATCGGGATTGACGGCTGATCAGGGGTTGGCTGCGATCAGATGCGGGGCCAGGACCAGGCCGCGGGCCCGGATTTCCAGCAAGCGGTCGATGTTGGGATGCTTGCCCGGATGGGCCAGGGCATCCGCGGCATGTTCCGCGTAAAGCGCCAAGCCCTCCTCGGCGGCCGCCGGGTCCAGACAGCCGTGCTTCAGGGCCAGGTGCTGGTAGACCCGCAGGGACCCCTGGCTGCCGGGCTTGTTCTCGATGACGCCGGCCAGCCCCGGGGGGCCATCCAGTTCGATGCGATCCAGATGATCCGCCGGGGCCAGGCCGGCGAGGTTTTCCTGGAAGCCCATCAGACCCGGTAGGC
>DAOQNK010000088.1:0-2814 GCA_035332045.1 Thiobacillaceae bacterium
GCCCACGTCATCCAACTGGCCGTGGCCCCCGTCTTCCTGCTGACCGGCGTGGCCGGCTTGCTCTCGGTCCTGGTCAACCGGCTGGGCCGGGTGGTGGACCGTTTCCGCACCCTCCATGGCCGGCTGCCGGATCTGCAAGGCGAGGCCCGCCGGTCGGCGGAAGAGGAGATGGACGTGCTGGGGCGGCGCACCTGGTACATCCACCGCGCCATCGCCCTGTGCACCGGCGGGGCGCTGCTGGTGTGCATGGTCATCGCCACCCTGTTCATCGGCTCCCTGGCCCGCCTGGAGGTGTCCATGATCATCGCCACCCTGTTCATCCTGGCCATGATTTCCCTGGTGGTGGGCCTGCTGTTCTTCCTGCGGGAGATCCAGCTGTCCACCGGCTACATCCACGTGCTGCCCCGGTGAGGCGCGGCCGGCCCGTGGAGGTCTCAGGCCACCCTTCGGAGAACATCCATGTCCATCCTTGTCTTCGCCGGCAGCCTCCGGCGCGAATCCCTGAACCGCAAACTGGCCGGTGAAGCGGCCCGGGCCGTGGCGGCGGCCGGTGGCCAGGTCACCTTGCTGGAACTGGCCGACTATCCCTTGCCCCTTTATGACGGCGACCTGGAGGCGGACAGCGGTCCGCCGGAGAACGCGTTCCGGCTCCAGGCGATCATCGCCGACCATGCCGGGCTCATCGTGGTTTCGCCGGAATACAACCATTCCATTCCTGCTTTGCTGAAGAACACCCTGGACTGGGTGTCCCGCACCCCCCGCGTCCGGGGGGCCAATCCCTTCACCGGCAAGGTGGCGGGCCTCATGGCCGCCTCGCCAGGCGCCCTGGGGGGGCTGCAGGGCCTGGACACGGTGCAGCGTGTGCTTGCCACCCTGGGTTGCCTGGTGCTGCCCAAGGTGGTGGCGGTGCCCAAGGCCGACCAGGTATTCGACGGGGAAGGCCGGCTGACCGATGGGGCTTCCGCCCGCCGGGTGGCGGAACTGGCCGCGGAGGTGGTGGCGGTGGCGAGCCGCCTGTCCCCCTGAGGACAGGACTTTCCGGCCCGGGCCAACCGGGAACATCCGACTGCCATGCCTATGTGGAATGAACCATGCGCTCGGCTCGCCCGAGCGGCAGAATTCGGGTTCGCATCCCGTGCCAACCCTGCCTGGAACCCGCCGTCATGATCGTGCGCCTGCTTGCCCTGCTCGTGCTGCTTCTACCCCTGTCGGCCCTGTCCGGCGGCCTCAAGGCCGTCCAGGGACGGGCCACGCCGGGCCTGGCCTTCTCCCTGGCCAGCGGCCAGACCCTGGAGATGGGGGCCCTGAAGGGCAAGGTGGTGCTGGTCAACTTCTGGGCCACCTGGTGTCCACCCTGCCGCCGGGAAATGCCCTCCATGGACCGCCTGGACAAGATGGAGACCGGCCGGCCCTTCACCATCGTGGCGGTGAACGTGAAGGAAGAGGATGACCTGGTGGAGCGCTTTTTGGACGAGATGCCCCTGGGCTTTCCCATCGCCCTGGACCCGGACGGCAAGCTGGCCGCCGCCTGGAAGGCCTTTGTCTATCCCACCAGCTACCTGGTGGACAAGGCGGGGCGCATTCGCTACAGCCTCAACGGCACCCTGGAATGGGACGAGCCGGAAGTGGTGGACCTCATCGAGCGCCTGATGCTGGAGTAGGGGCCGCCGCCGCGCCGTAGGCCATTCCCGCGGACCCTTATCTGAACAGGCACCGCCCGGCCGCCAAGCGTGCTTTGACTGCCTGGCGAGGCGGCCAATAATGTACCCGGTGTTGGGACGGGGGGCTTGCTCATGGCGGTGTCGGACACGCGTTGGCCCATGCAATCCGGTCATCGGACGCGGCGGCGATATGCCGGCATGGGAGTCTTCATGCTGGTGGCCCTGCTCTGCGCCTGTGCCCAGCCGCCGGCCGCTCCCCGCCATGCCGCGTTCATTGCCACCGAGCCCCTGCCGGAGCCGGGCGAGCGGGAGGTGGTGGTGGTCATCAATGCCAACAGTTTTGCCGGCTCCCATGCCGGCCTGTTCGCCGGCCGGCTGCTCTACGACCCCTCGGGCACCTATGCAGGGAGCCGGGCCGGCGAAGTGCCGGGGTGGCCCGGTCCCAGTCTGACGGACTACGTGGCCTTCCACCTGCGGGACGGGCCGGATGTGCGTCTATACCGGTTTGGCCTGGCCCCAGGCGAGTTTGCGGACATCCAGGCGCGCATCGGCCGGGCGGGCTGGACCCTGCCGATGTTCTGCGCCCGGGACGTTCAGGACGTGCTGGCCGGCATCGGGCCTTTCAGGGACCTGCCGGCGGGCCGCTGGATTTCCCCCCTGAATCTTGGCAACCACCTGGCGGCCCTGGCACCCCCGAGACCCATGGCGGGCGACTGTGGCCACCCGGAGGCCCGCCCCTGCTGACAGCCGCCAGGCCAAGCAAGGGTCTGGTTCCCACCCTGGCGCGACGCACACGCGGGCCCGATCCTGGGCGCTTGCGGCGGCTTCGGCCCGAAAAAAAACGCGCCCGAGCGGGCGCGTTTCCAGGGGTGTGCCGCCGCCTCAGGCATTCTTGAAGATGAGGGATTTCATCTTCTGCAGCTTGGGCGACACGACGGGGATGGTCAGCATGGTGCTGGCCACGGCCATGAGCAGCAGGGCGGTGAAGGTCTCGCTGGTGATGATTTCCTTGTCCAGCAGCACGTTGGCGAAGATGATCATGATCAGGGCCTTGGTCTGAAGAAGCCAGCCGATGATGGAGGACTCGCCCGGCTCCCATTTCAGGATCTTGCCGGCGATGTGCATGCCCACCACCTTGCCCACCAATTCCGCC
>DAOQNK010000088.1:2914-5465 GCA_035332045.1 Thiobacillaceae bacterium
TCGTTGTCCTTCAGCTTCCACATGATCTTGCGGAACAGGTAGCCCACCACGGCGTAGCCCACCAGGAAGCCCACCTGGCGGCCGATGCGTTCCCAGTCCAGCAGGATGAGGGCCAGCACGCCCCAGATGGCGATGTCGTCCATGCTGGCGTAGCGCAGGATGCGCTGGCCAATGGGCTGGCGGAGGATCTCCAGCTTTTCCAAAAACAGCACCAGGATGGGCAGGGCGGTGACGGCGCAGGACATGCCGATGCCCAGGATGAACTGCCACTCGAAACCCTTGGGGCCGATCCAGCCCGGCTGCCACTGGAGCAGGAAGACGGCGGCGATGCAGCCCAGCACCAGGGGGGTGCCCAGGGCCAGGCCGGCGGTGATGCTGGTTTCGCCCCTATGCTTCCAGGCCTGCTTCAGGTCCAGTTCGATGCCGGCGATGAACACGAACATCATCACCGCCCACCAGGCGATGCCGTTCAGGGACTGGATGACCGGTTTGGCGAATACGAAGTTGTAGTAGTCGGGAAAGATGGCGCCCAGGATGCCGGGGCCCAGCAGGATGCCGGTGATGATCTGCACCACCACCAGGGGCGCATAGTAGTCGGTCCTGCCCACCCGCCAGATCAGGTAGGGTACGGTGAAGATGATCATCATGGCGATGAGGAAGACTTCCGTGGTGCTCATTGCGTGGGGCATGACAAAGTTCCTTGTGGCTCGGTTGCTGTTCTTCCCTGGGCCCGGCATGGCTTGCCCACCGGGCGGACTTGACCCGACTATGCCCCAGTCGGGTAACCCCCACAATCGGGTCCCGCCTTCCGGGATGTGAGGGTAAACCCTCACGCTTTGTCAGCCTTACTCCCCTAGGCCGCCCTCCAGGGGAATGAGGCCCCGGGCGATGGCGATGCGGACCAGCTCCACCAGGTTGTGGGCGTTGAGCTTCTGCATCAGGTGGGTGCGGTGGCGCTCGATGGTCTTGATGCTGATGCCCAGGTCCGTCGCCATCTGGGCATTGGTGCGCCCCGTGCCGATGAGGCGGAGCAGTTCCCGTTCCCGGGCGGTGAGCGGGGCGGGCGCCGGGCCGGCCGCCGCCGGGCCGACGGGTCCGCCGCCTTCCAGCAGGCTCTCCGAGATGACGGGAGAGAGATAGACCGCGCCCCGGCTGGCGGCGCGGATGGCGAACAGCAACTCGTCGGATACCGAACCCTTGGGCAGGAAGCCCTTGACCCCATGGCGCAAGGCCTGGCGCACCAGGCTTTCATCGGTGTGCATGGAGAGGATGACGATCCGGGACGCGGTGCCCGATTCGCGCAGTTGCTCCGCCGCCTGGATGCCGTTGAGCAGGGGCATGGCGATGTCCATGAGCAGCACGTCCGGTGTCAGGCGTTCCACCAGTTCCACGGCTTCCAGGCCGTTCACCGCCTCGCCCACCACGGCGATGTCCCCCGAACGCTCCAGCAGGGCGCGAATGCCTTCCCGGACCAGGTGATGGTCGTCGGCGATGACGACCCGGATCATGCCACCACCCGCAAAGGCAGCAGCGCCTCGAGCCGCAAGCCCTGGCCGGGGCGGGAGTCCAGGGTCAGGCTGCCGCCCAGCAGTTCCAGGCGTTCGCGCATGCCGAGGAATCCGATGCCGTCGAGCCGCTGTTCCCCGGCGGACAGGTCCATGCCGAGTCCGTCGTCCTCCACCGTCAGCCGCACAGACTCGCCCTTGAAATCCAGGCCGACGTGGACCTGGCTGGCCTGGGCATGCTTGACCACGTTGACCAGGGCCTCCTGGAGCACCCGGTAAAGGCAGATGTTCATGGCGTCGGAGAGACCCGGCATGCGGGTGCCGCTGTACTGGATGTCCAGGGGTCCCCGCCGGGCGAAGTCCCGGCAGCAGGCTTGCAGGGTGAGGTCCAGACCCAGGGTGTCCAGGGCGGGGGGGCGCAGGCCGTGCGCCAGGTTGCGAAGCCGGTCCATGGTGGCGTCGGCCAGGGCGATGGCCTGGGCCAGGTTGGCCCTCAGCGGATCAGCCTCGGCGGGCGCCTCGGCGCGCAACAGTTCCAGGCTGAGCTTGAGGGCGGTGAGGGACTGGCCGGCCTCGTCATGGAGTTCCCGGGACAGGCGCCGGCGTTCCTCCTCCTGGCCGTAGACCGCCTGGCGGGCCAGGGTCTGGATGGCTTTTTCCGCCTGCTTGCGTCGGGAAATGTCGTGGACGTAGATGCGGACCCGCTCGCTGTCGGCATCCTTGGCATAGCAGATCTGACGCTCGAAGGTGGCCTCCCCCAGGCAGATCTCGTCGGCGCTGTAGGGCATGTTGTCGGCGACCATGGCGGGCACCATTTCGGCGAGGCCCAGGAGGAGGGGGTGCCCGAAGCCGGCTTCGCGGATTTCCGGAAAGCGGGCCTGGGCCATGGAGTTGAGATAGGTGACCTGCCCCCGGAAGTCGGTTTCCACCAGGATGTCCGGGTTGCGGTTGGGAAAGTTGGCCAGTCTGGCGAGCCGGGCCTCGGTGTCGAGGTGGCGCGCCGACAGGGCCCGCAGGCGGGCCACTTCCTGGCGCAGGTGGGTCAG
>DAOQNK010000088.1:5565-9920 GCA_035332045.1 Thiobacillaceae bacterium
AGAAGGGGTTGTAGGTCCGCTCCCGGGTGTAGTGCATGTAGCCGACGCTGGCGCCGGCGCGCCAGCCCACGCCCAGGCGGATGGGGGCGAGGACGATGTTCTGCCGCTGCTGGTAGTTCATGCCGACCCCGGCCACCCAATAGAGGCTGCCGTCGACGCCGGGGAAGCGCTGGTAGATGTCGTTCTTGTCGCTGAGGTTGTAGACCAGCACGAAGACCTTGGAGGCGTTCAAGCCCAGGTCGAAGCCCACGGAGGGACCCTGCCAGAAGACCTTGAGGGTCTCGCCGTTCTTCATCTTCAAGTCGCCTTTGCCATAGCTGAGACCCACGGTGACGGCGGCGGAAAGTTCCTCGCCCTTGATGTAGCCCACCGGACGGCCCTGTTCCTTGAAGGCTTTCTCGATGACCTTGGCCAGGCCTTCGGTGGTTTCGCCGAAAAATTCCTTGGCTTCCTTGAGGACCGAATCCTGGTCGTAGGTGTTGTCCTCGGCCGCCCGGACCGGCGCCGCCTGGATCAGCCAGAACAGGGCGGCGATGACGAGCAGCAGGGCGTGGAGGAGGGGGGGTCTTGGCAAGGTACGGCCATTGTTTCGCGGATGCATGTTGTTCTCCTGGTTGTAAAAGCGGGTGGCGTCCGAGTTTTTACCGCGGGTCGGGCGCGAATCAAGAAAATTCCCGATTCCCTTCCTTCCACGCGGTGACACGAACGCGAAAAGTACGACAATCCCGGGTTGAAAGCGTTCCGCCCAAACCCCGGGTGACGCCGCCAGGCGACACCCGGCAAGCGATAAGGGATACCAGGATCAGCGACACCCGATCATGGCACCGACCCCCCAGGCCGGCGGCGCATTCCATGACCAAAACCGGAGACCACCATGGCTGAACAAATGAAAAAATGGGTATTCGCCTTTTCCGAAGGCGATGGCAAGAACAAGCACCTGCTGGGCGGCAAGGGCGCCAACCTGTGCGAGATGACCCAGATCGGCCTCAACGTGCCGCCAGGCTTCGTCATCACCACCGAGGCCTGCCTGGCCTATCTGGACCACCCCCACCGCCATCTGCCCGAGGGGGTCATGGCGGAGGTGCACACCCAGTTGGCCAAGGTGGAAGCCGCCAGCGGCAAGAAATTCGGCGGAGGCGAGAACCCCCTGCTGGTGTCGGTGCGCTCCGGCTCCGCCATGTCCATGCCGGGCATGATGGACACCATCCTCAACCTGGGCCTGAACGCCGACACCCTCAAGGGCCTCATCGCCCAGACCGGCAACGAACGCTTCGGCTACGACGCCTACCGCCGCTTCATCCAGCTCTTCGGCAAGGTGGCCCTGGGCGTGCCCGAGGAGCACTTCGACGCCGAGTTCGAGCTGGTGAAGGACAAGGCCGGCGTGAAGCACGACGTGGCCCTGACCGCCCAGAACCTGGCCGAGATCGCCGAGCGTTTCCTGGAGGTGGTCCACAAGCACACCGGCAAGCCCTTCCCGGCCGATCCCTACGAGCAGCTGGAGATCGCCATCAAGGCCGTGTTCAACTCCTGGGGCGGCAAGCGGGCGGTGGACTATCGGCGGGAGTTCAAGATCACCCCGGCCATGGCCAACGGCACCGCCGTCAACGTGGTGGCCATGGTGTTCGGCAACATGGGCGACGACTCCGCCACCGGCGTGGGCTTCACCCGGGACCCGGGCACCGGCGAGAACGCCATGTACGGCGAGTACCTCACCAACGCCCAGGGCGAGGACGTGGTGGCCGGCATCCGCACGCCCAAGCCGGTGTCCGCCCTGGCCGAGGAAATGCCGGAACTGCACCGGCAGCTGGTGGAACTGCGCAACCGCCTGGAATCCCACTACAAGGAAGTGCAAGACTACGAGTACACCATCGAGAAGGGCGTGCTCTATTGCCTGCAGACCCGCAACGGCAAGATGAACGCCCAGGCGTTGGTGCGCAGTTCCGTGGACATGGTCCGGGAAGGCCTCATCGACAAGAAGCAGGCCCTCATGCGCATCCAGCCGGAGATGCTGGAACAGCTGCTGTTCCCCCACCTGGACCCGAAGGCCAAGGCCACGCCGGTGGCCAAGGGCCTGCCCGCCTCCCCCGGCGCCGCCTCCGGCATCGCCGTGTTCGACGCCGACCGGGCCGAGAAGATCGGCCGGGGCGGCGAGAAGGTGATCCTGGTGCGGGAGGAGACCAAGCCCGAGGACATCCACGGCTTCTTCGCCAGCCAGGGCATCCTCACCAGCCGGGGCGGCAAGACCAGCCACGCGGCGGTGGTGGCGCGGGGCATGGGCAAGCCCTGCGTGGCCGGGGCCGAGGGCATCCACGTGGATGTGCGCATGCGCCAGGCCATCGTCGGCGACAGTGTGTTCCGGGAAGGCGACGTGATCACCATCGACGGCTCCTCCGGCAAGGTCTACCTGGGCGAGGTGCCCACCACCGAGGCCGAGTTCAGCCAGGAGCTGGTGACCCTGCTGGGCTGGGCCGACGAGGCCGCCCGCCTGCAAGTGCGGGCCAACGCCGACACGCCCACCGACTCGGCCCGGGCCCTCAAATATGGCGCCATGGGCATCGGCCTGTGCCGCACCGAGCGCATGTTCAACGCCATCGACCGGCTGCCCATCGTGGTGGAGATGATCGTCGCCGAGAGCCTGGAAGATCGCCAGGCCGCCCTGGACAAGCTGCTGCCCATCCAGCGCGGCGACTTCCGGGAAATCTTCAAGGTCATGGCGCCCCGGCCCGTCACCGTGCGCCTGCTGGACCCCCCCATCCACGAGTTCCTGCCCACCGCCGAGCAGCTGGTGGACGAGATCGAGGAGTTGAAGCACCTGCGCGACACCGCCCGGGGCATCCAGGTCCTGGCCGACACCGTGGACTTCATGGCCCGGGGCCGGGGCGGCCAGCCCCAGCAGCAGGTCCAGCGGGGCATCGACCCGGTGCTGGTGGATCAGGTCATCCAGAAGAAGGAATCCATGCTCAAGAAGGTGCGGGCCCTGTTCGAGGTGAACCCCATGCTGGGCCATCGCGGCGTGCGCCTGGGGCTGACCTCGCCGGAGATCTACTCCATGCAGATTCGCGCCATCCTGGAAGCCGCCGCCGAATGCCAGCGGGACGGCGTCGAGGTGCATCCGGAGATCATGGTGCCCCAGGTCTGTACCGCCGAGGAGCTGAAGGCCGTGCGCAAGCACGTGGACGCCATCCGCCTGGCCGTGGAGACCCACTACAACGTCAGGCTGGACTTCAAGTTCGGCACCATGATGGAAGTGGTGCGCGCCTGCATGCGGGCCGAGAGCCTGGCCGAGCAGGCCGAGTTCTTCTCCTTCGGCACCAACGACCTGACCCAGGCCACCTTCTCCTTCTCCCGGGAGGACGCGGAGAACAAGTTCCTGCCCATGTACAACCAGAACCGCATCCTCCAGGACAACCCCTTCGAGGTGCTGGACGTGAAGGGCGTGGGCCGGCTCATGGAACTGGCGGTGGGCTGGGGGCGGTCGGCACGCCCGGACATGAAGGTGGGCATCTGCGGCGAGCATGGCGGCCATCCGGCCTCCATCCGCTTCTGCCACAAGGTGGGCCTGACCTATGTGTCCTGCTCCGGCCCCCGGGTGCCCATCGCCCGCCTGGCCGCCGCCCAGGCCGCATTGAGCGAAGCGGAGATGGGCAAGCAGTCGCTGTAGGAAAGCCTGGGGGCGGGACGCTTCCCGTTGGCCCCGGCGGCGGGCGGATGGCCGTGGTTTTCCCGCCACATCGCGCCATCCTGGCCATCCCGCCCCCCGCGCGGGATTTGGCCGGATGGCCAAGGAGGGGGCTTTCCGCCGGGTATTTTCGTGAATCCGCGACCCCCGCCAAGGTTGACCGGATACCCTCTCAACGTTCATAAAGAAGCCCTTGGGCGGACCACCGCCTCTTCGGAAACAACAGGGGAAATCCATGCAACAGCGCGCTCTGGTAATGGCGCTTTTCGCGGCGGGCACCATTTTTCCCGCCGCCGGCCGGGCGGAAGACTGCTCCCAGATGTTCATCTACTCGGTCAACCAGGTCTGCCGCACGCTTTCCGGCGGCTTCACCCAATGTCAGCCCGTGGGCATGGTGGGGCCCGCGCCCCAGTGCTCGTCGCCCGGCGTGCCGCCCATCATGGCCGTGCCCCTGGCGCCGCCGGTGACCCAGCCGCCCCTGTCGCCCTTCGTCTACCAGCCGCCGTTCCCGGCCATGGCTGTCCCCCAGGCCCCGGCGCCCGTTGCCGCGCCCGTGGTGCCGGCCACGCCGGTGATTCCGGCCCCGGTGGCCGCCGCCACGCCCGCTCCGGTGGCGCCCGTGGCACCGACCGCGCCGTCCACGCCGTCCGCCCCTCCGGCCGCGACCCTGGCTCAG
>DAOQNK010000089.1:0-9808 GCA_035332045.1 Thiobacillaceae bacterium
TCTCGAAGCCCAGGGCGCACAGCACGGCACCGAGGGGCTGGCAGGCCTTGGCCGGGTTGACGGTCAGGGCCTCACGCTTGAAGTTGAGGTCCTTGTACTCGACGCTGGTGGTCCACTGGAAGGTTTCCTCGATCTTGTCCTGAGGATGCTTGTTCTCGAACTCCTTCTTGGCGGCCAGGGATTCCTTGTACTCGTCCTGGCGGAACAGGGGATACGAGGGGACGATCTTTTCAGCTGCTTGCATGTTCATCTCCTAACCCGCGCCGCCAATCCGCGGACACGGGCATTAGGTTGATCGATTTCCACCCTCCCCCGGAGGGGAGGGAAAAGTGCGGTCTTACGCGGCCTTGGCCAGGTCCTCGCCCTCGGCGGCGGGCTTCTTCCAGGGCGGAATCAGCTTGTTCCAGCAGGGGTTGTTGAGGGTCATGTCCATGTCACGGGCGAAGATGGCGAAGCCGTCGTAGCCGTGGTAGGGGCCGGAGTAATCCCAGCTGTGCATCTGGCGGAAGGGGATGCCCATCTTCTGGAAGATGTACTTCTCCTTGATGCCGGAGCCGATCAGGTCGGGCTTGACCTTCTTGACGAACTCCTCGAACTCGAAGCCGGTGACGTCGTCGTACAGCAGGGTGGCGTTGCCCATCTCCTTGATGGTGCGGTCATAGTCGTCGCCGTGGGCGAACTCGTAACCGGTGCCCACCACTTCCATGCCCAGATCCTCGTAGGAGCCGATCACGTGACGGGGACGCAGGCCGCCCACGTACAGCATGACGCGCTTGCCGGTGAGGCGGGGCTTGTACTTGGCGATGACGGCGTCGACCATGGGCTGGTACTTGGCGATCACTTCCTCGCACTTCTTCTGGATGCTCTCGTCGAAGAAGGCGGCGATCTTGCGCAGGGACTCGGCGATCTTGGTGGGGCCGAAGAAGTTGTATTCCATCCAGGGAATGCCGTACTTCTCTTCCATGTGCCGGCTGATGTAGTTCATGGAACGGTAGCAGTGCAGCAGGTTCAGCTTGGCCTTGGGGGTGTTCTCCATTTCCGCCAGGGAACCGTCGCCGGACCACTGGGCGATGACGCGCAGGCCCATCTCTTCCAGCAGGATGCGGGAGGACCAGGCGTCGCCGCCGATGTTGTAGTCGCCGATCACGGTGACGTCATAGGGGGTCGCTTCGAAGTGGTTGTCTTCCTTCTTGGCGTCCAGCACCCAGTCGCGGATCGCGTCGTTGGCGATGTGGTGGCCCAGGGACTGGGACACGCCGCGGAAGCCTTCACAGCGCACGGGCACCACAGGCTTGTTGATCTTGACGGCGGCCTTCTTGGAGACGGCCTCGATGTCGTCGCCGATCAGGCCGATGGGGCACTCGGACTGCACGGAGATGCCCTTGGCGAGGGGGAACAGGCCTTCGATCTCGTCGATGATCTTGGCCAGCTTCTTGTCGCCGCCGAAGACGATGTCCTTCTCCTGGAAGTCGGAGGTGAAGTTCATCGTCACGAAAGTGTTCACACCGGTGGTGCCGATATAGTAGTTGCGGCGCCCGGCGCGGCTGTATTGGCCGCAGCCCACGGGGCCGTGGGAAATGTGGATCATGTCCTTGATGGGACCCCAGACCACGCCGCGGGAGCCGGCGTAGGCGCAGCCGCGGATGGTCATCACGCCGGGCAGCGACTTGCGGTTGGAGGTGATGCACTTCTTGGACTGCTCGATGCTCTGGTCGTTGACGGCCAGGTGCTTGGCGCGGTCCTTCTTGGCCTTGTCGGGATAAACCTCCAGCACCTCGGCGATGAGGGCTTCGGTTTCTTCACGGGTCAGGTTAGACATTTGCTTCTCCTTTCACGCCGCCACCAATCTGTGGACGGTGTGTGACAGGTTTGTGTTCGCCATCCCGGCTCGCGCCGGGATGGCGTTCGGGTATTACGCGGCAGCGGCTTCGGCGGCCAGTTCGGCGGCGGTCTTGCCGACGATGGACTCGTCTTCCTCTTCCAGGATGCCGAAGGACATCATCACTTCTTCCAACTCGTCCATGGTGATGGGGGTGGGGATCACCAGGTTCTTGTTGTTCATGACCTTCTGGGCCAGAGCACGGTACTCGTCGGCCTGCTTGGCCTGCGGGTTGTACTCGATCACGGTCATGCGGCGGATTTCGGCGCGCTGCACTTCGTTGTCGCGGGGGATGAAGTGGATCATGTGGCTGCCCAGCTTGGTGGCCAGCTCGGTGATCAGCTCATCTTCGCGAGCGGTGTTGCGGGAGTTGCAGATCAGGCCGGCCAGACGCACGCCGCCGGAGTTGGCGTACTTCACGATGCCCTTGGCGATGTTGTTGGCGGCGTACATGGCCATCATTTCGCCGGACACGACGATGTAGATTTCCTGGGCCTTGTTCTCGCGGATGGGCATGGCGAAACCGCCGCAAACCACATCACCCAGCACGTCGTAGAACACGAAGTCCAGATCTTCTTCGTAGGCGCCTTCCTCTTCCAGGAAGTTGATGGCGGTGATAACGCCACGGCCGGCGCAGCCGACGCCCGGCTCGGGACCACCGGATTCGACGCACTTGATGTCGCCGTAACCGACCTTCAGGACGTCTTCCAGCTCCAGGTCTTCCACGGAACCGGCCTCGGCGGCCAGGTGCATGATGGTGTTCTGGGCCTTGGCGTGCAGGATCAGACGGGTGGAGTCCGCCTTGGGATCGCAGCCGACGATCATCACTTTCTTACCAGCCTCGGCCAGGGCGGCCACGAGGTTCTGAGTGGTGGTGGACTTGCCGATACCACCCTTACCGTAAATCGCGCATTGACGCAGTGCCATGATCATTCTCCTCTGACTCGAAAACAGGATGCGATTGAAAGGTCGCTCGCATCCCTTGTTTCGCAAGGCTTGTGCCAGCGTCATGGCACGAATATATGTCTATGATTTCATTGATTATTAAGCCGATATTCAGGCGATGGAACGCCGTATCTGTCGCGACAATACCCAGGTCTTTGTAGGGGTGGCGACAAGCGCTGGAACATGTCGAAATTCTTTACGCCAGTCATACCAAGATCCCAATTTTCATGGGCAACCCATTGTTTTTATATGGGAAAATATTTCACGCACAAAAATTGCTAGCGGTTATAGACGTAGATGGCGCCTCCGCACCCGCTGACTGACCCGGTCAGCGTTCAGCGATGCCAAAAATCAACCACGCGAAAGAGGAGATCGAGATGAACAAGCCCACGGCGTTCGTTGCCCGCGTTTGCGGCCTGCTTTCCCTGGCCGCCCTCCCGGCCGCCCAGGCCGCCACGGCAGTCTTTACCGGCCCCACACCCTATACCTCTTCGGCGAACATCCCGACGGACTTCTATGCGGGGAACACACCCACCTTCCTCGAGACCTTCGAGGATGGCAACCTGGGTGGTTCGGTCACGGCCAATCACGGCGCCGTATACGGTCCGGCCAGCAACGCCGATTCCGTGGATGCGGACGACGGCAGCATCAATGGTTCCGGCACCGCCGGCCATAGTTGGTTCTACTCCAGCGGCAGCGTCGGGGTGACGTTCACCTTCAACACGGCCTCCCTACCCACCGCCGCCGGCATCGTCTGGACCGATGGGACCGGCACGGTCACGTTTTCCGCCTTCGACGGCAATGGCGTCCTTCTGGGCACGCTAACCGGCTCCGGCTTTGCCGACGGAAGCTTCAACGGCACCACTGCGGAGGATCGCTTTTTCGGCGTCCAGTACAGCGGCGGCATTGGCAGCATCAAGATTTCCAACAGCAGCGGCGGCATCGAGGTGGACCACCTGCAGTACGGCGCCCTGCCCGTCCCGGAACCCGAGACCTATGCCCTGCTCCTGGCCGGCCTGGGCATGGTGGCCTTGGCACGCCGGCGCCGAACGGCTTGACCCGGCAGGCTTTGTCGCCACGGCGCCCACAGGCGCCGTTTTCGTTTGTGTGTGCCCACGGAACGCCACCGAGCGGGATATTCAAGCTGGCATGGACATCCCGTCCATGGGCGGTTAGAACAGCGTCATGTCCTCCGTATCCTTGCCTCCCTCTCTCCCCCGCGCCGCCCGCCTGCCCATCAACCGCTGCAACCTGCCGGCGGTGATCCTGGGCAGCCTGACCTTCCAGCGCCACCCCGTGCCCCTGAAGCTCGATGGCGTGGAGGAGTTGCACCGGCCGCTGTTCGAGGCGCTGGCGCGGCTTGAGGACGCCGACGAGCGCGCCCAGGCCTTCATGTCCCACATGGACGCCACCTTCAGCCTGACCCATCCCGAAGACGCCGGCTACAGCGCGGCCTGGCCCCTGGGCCGGGCCAGGGCCAACTACCTCAACGCCCTGCGCGGCTGGGCCTTCGACGCGGACGGCCGGGAAGGCGCGGTGCTGAAGGGCTGGGTCGAGTCCCGCTTCGGCCTGCTGCCCCGCCACCATGGCGGTCCCATCCGGGATTTTTCCGAGCGCAATTACCGCCACTACCTGGAGCAGCGCAGCGGCGGCCTCTACAACACCAACAGCCTGGAGGCCCAGCTGGACCTGCTCTACGCCTACTGCCAGCATGAACTGGCCCGGCGCTGGCCGGGAGAAACCCACCTGAGCCTATTCAGGGGCGTCAATCGCATGGGGGACTACGAAGTCCTGGACGAGGGCGAGCGGGGCCGCAAGGTGGTCCTGCTCAACAGCCTCAACTCCTTCACGCCCGAGCGGGAGCGGGCCTGCGAATTCGGCGACACCATCCAGGAAGCCCGGGTACCCCTGACCAAGGTCTTCTTCTTCCACTCCCTGCTGCCGGGCAAGCTGCGGGGCGAGGAGGAATTCGGCGTGATAGGCGGCGTCTACGAAGTGCGCTACGCGATGCTTTAGCCGGGGTCAGAACTTCCACAGCACCAGCAGTTGGGGATTGTGTTCGTCGACCCCCCGGCTGCCGTACTTGTTGTGCCAGTACTGGTACTCGATCCCGGCGTACAGGCGGCCTTTTTCGCCCAGCAGACCCCGGCCGATATCCAAGCGCAGCTGGGGCTGCGTCAACACCTGTCGGACCGTGCCGGCACCCCTGGCTCCGATGATATCGACGAAACCCGCGAACTCGGCGTCCACCGGCCCCAGGCGGAAGGGCACCGACCAGGCCGGAGTGATCTGGTACGTAGTCTTGTAATCCGGGCAGCTATTGATGCCGTCATAACAACCCCGGTCCCAATAGGCCAGCACATCCATGTTGAAGAACCCCTGGGCCACGGCGAAATCCAGGGTCAAGCCTGCCAGGTAGACCTTGGGCCGGGGCCCCAGCTGACTGTCCTTGGTGCCCGCGTTGAGGCCCAGAGTCAGGCCCAGGTCACGAACCGGACCGCCAGCCAACTCGCGCCCCGCGACCTTGGACAGGGACAGCGTGGTATAGGCCTCTCCATAGATTTCGGTGGGGGATTCGGGGTTGTTGCCCAGGTCGCGCTCCTGGCTGCCGGACTTGAGCAAGTCCACAAACATGAAATTGCGCCCCAGGCCGTAGCCGCTCGCATGTTGGATCGTGACCAGGGATTTGCTCACCCGATGGGCGTTGAAGGGTTCGCGGTAATCCCAGCCATGGAGCAGTTCCAGTTCCGTGGCGGACCAGTCCAGAGCCAAGGCGCCGGGCGAAACGGGCAGGGTTGCCAGCAGCAGGACCATTTTGACGGTGCGGTCGGGAAACATGGGTATCCTGTCGATTTGATTAAACCTATACGGACCATGGCCGATATAGGTCCTATCGAAAGTTATATCGCTGGAATACGGACATTTGCGATGATTCTTGAATGCAAGCGTTGGCTGGCTCTGCTGTTGCTGTGCAGCGCGAGTGTTGCAGGTGCGAAGGAACCCCTGGTCATCGGTGTCGAGAATCTCTATTACCTGCCCGTCGCCACCTATGACGGCAAGGGCTACCACGGTTTCGCCCGGGACTTGTTCGACGCCTTCGCCAAGGATCTGGGCTACGCGGTGGAATACCGGCCGCTGCCCGTTCCCCGGCTTTACGCCGCCTTCTTCGCCGGCCAGCTGGACTTCAAGTTCCCGGACAACGCCTACTGGAAAAAGAGCCAGCGCCAGGGCAAGGCCATCCAATACAGCGACCCGGTGGCCACGTTCGTGGACGGGACCTGTGTCTTGCCGGCCAACAGGAACGCCGGCCCCGAAAGCATCCAACGCCTGGGCACCATGGGGGGCTTCACGCCCTGGGCCTGGCTGGACCGGATCCAGGCGGGCAAGCCCACCCTCACCGAAAACACCCGCCTGGAGGCCCTGGTGCGCCAGGCCCTGGCCGGCCGCGTGGACGGTGTCTACGCCAGCGTGGCGGTCATCAATTACCAGCTCGACCATGTGCTGAACCAGCCCGGTGCCCTGGTTTTCAACCCCGCCCTGCCCCATACCCGGGACAACTATCACTTGGCCACCCTGCGGCGCCCCGAGGTCATTCGCGAGTTCAACGACTGGATGCGCAAGAACCGTGACCGGGTCGCGGCCCTGAAGAGCCAATACGGCGTAGAGAAGGGCGTGCCCCAGAACTGACCCCCATGTCGTCCGACTCCACCTCTTCAGACATGCGCCACCCCATGCTGCATAGCCTGGCCGTGCGTCAGCTGGCGATCACCCTGCTGTTCGCCCTGCTGGTCGGCCTGGCTGTGGGGGCCCTGGAGCTGTTTTCCGAGTGGCGCGACTGGCGGACACGCATCGAAACCACCACCAACCAGACCCTGGAGCTGGTCCGGGCCTCCGCCACCGAATCCGCTTTTCAGCTGAATGCCGACCAGGCATCCAACGTGGTGAATGGGCTGCTCAGCTTCGAGGATATCCGCCGGGTCACGCTGCGCGACAATTTCGGCACCGTGCTCGCCGAGGACAGCCGACATGGCCCGGTCCCGACCGATTCCCAAGTCGGCCTGGCCCTGGTGGGCGGCAACGAAACGCGGAAGCTGGTGCTGGAATATCCCGATACCCAGACCGGCCACATCCTGGTGGGCGAACTGGAGGTCATGCTCGATGCCCGGGTCATCGGCCATCGCTTCCTGGATCTGGCCCTGGGCAAGATGGCCTACACCCTGGCCCTGGCGATCACCCTCAGCCTGCTGCTGGGGGTGGTCTTCCACTTTTCCCTGCTGCGGCCCCTGGTATCCCTGAGCCGGCGCATCGTCGCCCTGGACCCCACCGCCCCGGGCCGGGAATCGTTGCCCGTGCCGCCCTGGCACCGGTACGACGAGCTGGGCGCCCTCATCCACAACCTCAACAGCCTGTTGGCCAGCTTCCAGCAGGGCCTGAACCAGCGTGACGAAGCCCAGGCCTCCCTGAGCCGGCTCAACCGCGGCCTGGAGGAGCGGGTGCGGAACCGCACCGAAGCCTTGCACCAGGCCATGGAGGAACTGGAAATCAAGAAGGAGGCCGCCGAGCAGGCCACCCGGGCGAAATCCGAATTTCTCGCCAATATGAGCCATGAAATCCGCACCCCCATGAACGGCGTCATGGGCATGCTGGAGCTGCTGCTCACCACCGAGCTCAACGAGGAGCAGATGGAATATGCCGAAGTGGCGCTGCATAGCGCCCAGGCCCTGCTCAAGGTCATCAACGACATCCTGGACTTCTCCAAGATCGATGCCGGCAAGCTGGACATCGAAAGCATCGACTTCGACTTGCGGGAACTGGTCCACGAAGTCGGCAACCTCATGGCCCTGAACGCCGACCAGAAAGGCCTGGAATTCCTGTTGCGCCTGGAGCCCGGCGTACCCTTCGGGCTTCGTGGCGACCCGGGCCGCCTGCGGCAGATCCTCTTCAATCTACTGGCCAACGCGGTGAAGTTCACCGAGTCCGGGGAGGTCGGTCTGACGGTGAGCCCCAAGGGCGCGGAGGGCGACCGCATCCTGCTCGCTTTCCAGGTGCGCGACACCGGCATCGGCATCGCCGCCGACAAGCTGGGCCTGCTCTTCGCCCCCTTCACCCAGGCCGACAGTTCCATGACCCGCAAGTACGGCGGCACGGGCCTGGGCCTGTCCATCGTCAAGCGCCTGGCCACGCTCATGGGCGGCGAGGTGGGCGTGGAAAGCCGCGAAGGCCAGGGCGCCACCTTCCGTCTCGTCCTGCCCTTCCCGCTTGGCCGCCGGCAGCCCGCCCGTCCCGCCCTGCATCCGGAACTGGCGGAGCGGCGCATCCTGGTGGTGGACGACAGCCCGGGCAGCCGGCAGCTCATGGAATCGGCCCTGCGGGAACTGGGCTGCCAGCCGCTCCTCTGCGCCAGCGCCGCCGCCGCCCTGGCCCTCGTTCGCGCCGAACTGGCGGCGGGCCGGCAACTGGATGCCGTGATCATCGACCACCGCATGCCCGGCATGGACGGCGACGAACTGGCCCGCACCCTGCGCGCCGATCCCCGCACCGCCCACTTGCCCCTCGTCGCCATGATCGCCCCCCGGGCCTGGCGCCAGACCCACCGGCTCACGGAAGCCGGCTTCCACGCCCATCTCTCCAAGCCGGTGCGGATGGACCACCTGGAGCGGGAACTTCTCGGCCTGCTCGGCACACCGGCCCATGCCCGGGAAGCACCGCCGCCGGATTCGCCGGAAGCCTCCCCCGAGCCCGGCACCAGCCGCCTGCTCCTGGTGGAGGACGACCCCACCAACCGCCTGCTGACCACACGGCTCCTGGAAAAACTCGGCCACCACGTGGCGGCCGTGGACAACGGCCTCGCCGCGCTTCAGGCCCTGGCCGCCGATCACTACGATCTGGTCCTCCTGGACTGCCGCATGCCGGTGATGGATGGCCACGAAGTAGCCCGGGCGGTGCGGGCCGGCGAGCATGGCGTGCTGGACCCCCAGGTCCCCATCCTGGCCCTGACCGCCGACGTCATGGATGAAAATCGGGAACGGGCCCTGGCCGAGGGCATGGACGATTTCATGGCCAAGCCCATCGTCGCCGCCCAGCTCGCCGCCAAGATCGAAGAAATGCTCTCCACGGGGAAAAAGCCCTAACATCCTCATTCCCGCACCCCCCGCCCGACCCGTATGCCCCCCAGCCTGCAAGACGCCATCCAACGCCAACGGAAAATCCTTTCCGGCTGGCTCGCCGACGCCCTCTCCCTTCTGGCGGAGGACTGCCGCGACGCCTGGCCCCACCGGGACAAGCTCGAAGCCCGCCTGATCCGGGGCATGGAAGAACTGCCCTACTGCAAATACCTCTACGTGCTGGACCCCGGTGCCCGGCAGATCACCGCCAACATCAGCCGGGCCGGCCTCATGCCCGAGCAGTTCGGCCGCGACCGCGGCGACCGCCCCTACCTGGCCGAAGCCCTGGCCGGCGCCGCCTTCTCCCTGTCCGAGTCCTACATCAGCCGCAACCTCAAGCGGCCCTCCCTCACCGCCGTGCGCCGCATCGAAAGCCCGGCCGGCGAAACTCTGGGCTACCTAGGGGCCGACTTCGACCTGCGCGAACTGCCCGCCACCCAGGCCCTTTACCAGCAGCCCGAGCAGTGGATGCAGATGAAGGGCGACCCCGCCATCCGCGCCGGCCTGTTCCACCAGGAACGGGTCAACAGCCTGCTGGACGAGCGCATCGACGAAGTCCTGGCCCTGGTCAACGAACTCATCACCGTCCACGGCGTCTTCCACGCCAAGCTGCATTTCTCCAGCTCCCGCGCCACCGTCTGGGTGGCGGACGACCCCTTCCGCTACCGCCTCCACGGCATCACCGACCTGGCCGATCCCAACCTCTGTCTGGCCTACCCCCGCCGGGACTTCCCCGCCGACGCCAGCATCCCCGCCGCCCGGGTACGCGAAGTCCTCCACGGCTTCAAGGACCTGCGCTTCATGGACGAGACCCTCTACC
>DAOQNK010000090.1:0-9771 GCA_035332045.1 Thiobacillaceae bacterium
ACGTGGCCCACAGCTACGGCAAGACCGCCACCTTCATGCCCAAGCCCATCGTCGGCGACAACGGCTCCGGCATGCACTGCCACCAGTCCATCTGGAAGGATGGCAAGAACCTGTTCGCGGGCAACGGCTACGCCGGCCTGTCCGAGACCGCCTTGTACTACATCGGCGGCATCATCAAGCACGCCAAGGCCCTGAACGCCATCACCAACCCTGGCACCAACTCCTACAAGCGCCTGGTGCCGGGCTTCGAAGCCCCGGTGATGCTGGCCTACTCCGCCAAGAACCGTTCCGCCTCCATCCGCATTCCCCATGTGGCATCCGACAAGGCCCGCCGCATCGAAGTGCGCTTCCCCGATCCCATCGCCAACCCCTACATGGCCTTTGCCGCCATGCTGATGGCCGGCATCGACGGCATCCTCAACAAAATCCACCCGGGCGACCCCGCCTCCAAGAACCTGTACGACCTGGAGCCGGAAGAAGAAGCCGCCATCCCCAAGGTCTGCCACAGCCTGGACATGGCCCTGGAAGAACTGGACAAGGATCGCGCCTTCCTGACGGCCGGCGGCGTTTTCAGCAATGACTTCATCGACGCCTACATCGAGCTCAAGATGGAAGAGGTCACCCGCCTGCGGATGACCACCCATCCGGTCGAGTTCGACATGTACTACAGCGTCTAATGCAGCGCACTAAAGTGGTATCACCATAAATTTTTTCTCTGGCTTGCCGTAATAGAGGGCGGGGTTCCACCCCCGCCCTTTTCTTTTCAACGGCCGGAAGCTCGGCCTAGCCGGGAGACTGCGATGGGGTTACTGAATAATCTCAAGATCGGCACCCGCCTGATCGCCTTGACCGTCATCACCTCGGTGCTCCTGCTCATCGTTGGCATCATCGGCATCTGGGGCATGCAGCAGGCGAACAAGGCCCTGGTTCAGATCTACGACAGACACCTGCTTTCCATCAATCAGTTGCAGAAGGTTCGGGTGACGCAGTTCCAGATTCGCGCCGACATCTTCCAGGCCCGTATCGCCCGGGACAGCTTCGCGGCCCAGGAACTCTTCGACCAGGTGGACAAACGAGTTCGCAGCATCAACGAAGTCCTGGACAAATATCAGAAACAAGCGCTTTCAGCCCAGGAGAAACAACTCCTCGAGAGCTACCTTGCCGCCAGAAAAGAATTCGGCCTGAATGGCATCGGTGTAATCCGCGATCTGCTCAGCGGCGAAAAATTCGACCAGGCGGAAAAACACAGCAAGGAAGTCATGGACCCGGCCTTTGCCAAGGTACAGGCCGCCACCGACGCCCTCATCGACCACCTGACCGGGGAAGCCGGCGCGTACCGCGCCGAGACGGAAAAGCTGTCCCGGGTCCTCAACTACACCGCCCTGGGCGGCATCGCCATCGGCCTCGCCCTGTCCATTTTCATGAGCCTGTACATCCGCCAGTCCATCGTGCGCGGTGCCCGCCAGTTGGAGGAGGCCGCGAGCCGTCTGGCCCAGGGTGACCTGTCGGGCAACATCGTCGTCCACGGCAAGGACGAGATGGCCCGGGTCGCCGTCACTTTCAACAGCATGGCCCGGGAATTCGGCCAGTTGATCGGCGAAATCCGCCAGGCCTCCACCGAATTGGAGGAGGCGGCTGGCCGCACCACCAGCAATAGCCAGAGTGTGGTGGATGCCTCCAACCAGCAGCAGCGGCTGGCCGAGACCACCACCGCCTCCGCCCAGGCCTTGACGCAGGCCTCCAGCCAGGTGGGGGAAAACATTCTCAGCATGATCCACGCCACGGATCGGGCCAGGGACCTCGCCAGGGATGGGCACCGGGTCGTCGGCGAAGCCGCCGCCAGCATCACCAACATTTCCCAATCCGTCAGCAACACCGCCGGCACCATCGCCTCTCTGGGCAGCCACTCCGAAGAGATCGGCCGCATCGTCAGCGTCATCAAGGACATTGCCGACCAGACCAACCTGTTGGCCCTGAATGCCGCCATCGAAGCCGCCCGGGCAGGCGAGCAAGGCCGGGGTTTCGCCGTGGTGGCCGACGAAGTCCGCAAACTGGCCGAGCGCACCGCCAAGGCCACCGACGAGATTTCCTCCACCATCCACACCATCCAGGAAGAAACTTCGCTGGCCGTCAACGCCATGGATCAGGTCCACACCCAGGTCAACCAAGGGGTGCAGAAGACCCAGCAGGGGGATCTGGCCATCGCCGAAATCACCGAAGCGGTCAGCGGCTTGAGCCAGCAGATCCATGCCATCGACGCCATCCGGGCGAACCAGGACGGCTCCTGCCGGGACATCTCCGGCCGCATCGGCGACATCCTGGATATGGCCGCCACCAACCACCGGGCCGCCGAGAACTCCGCCTCCGCCGCCCATGCCCTCGACCAGTTGTCATCCCGGCTCTCGGCGGCGGTCAGCCGCTTCCGGCTGGGGGCGGGGTAGGCCACCCGGCACGGGCGGGCACCCGCCATGCCATTCAGGCTACACTAGGCGCATCGATCCGACATCGCCGCCGATGCGCCTTTCCGTCTCCCTTGTCCTGCTGCTCGCCGCGCCAATCGCCCAAGCTGAAATCTACAAATTCGTGGATGAGAATGGCCTGGTGACCTATACGAACATGCCGCGCCCTGGGGTCAAGCCGCAGCTGGTCGTGCCCGACACCCCCATTTCCGCAAAACCCCTACCCTCCCCGGAAAAACCCAAGGCCAGCGGCAAGACCGCCACCCCGGGTTATTTCCCCAAGGTGGATGCCGGCACCCAGCGCAAGCGTGACGACATGCGCCGCATGCTCCTGGAAGAGGAACTGCGAAGTGAGGAGCGCAACCTGGCGGCCGCCCGGAGTGCCCTGGGTGCCCGGCAGCCAGGCACTGACCCCGCCAAGCTGGCGGATTCGGTACGCATGCACGAGAAGAACATCGAGATGCTCAACAAGGAGCTCTCCCACATCCGTTGATGCCGCGCCCGGATCGGGCTTCATCAACGTTTGCTAAAATGCGCCGCTCACCCCCACGAATCGTGACGCCATGCGCATTTCCCAGTTTTTCCTCTCCACCAGCAAGGAAGCCCCCGCCGAAGCGGAACTCGTCAGCCACAAGCTGATGCTGCGTGCCGGCCTCATCAAGCGCCTGGGTTCCGGCCTCTATACCTGGATGCCCCTGGGCCTGCGCATCCTGCGCAAGGTGGAGTCCATCGTGCGCGAAGAGATGAACCGGGCCGGCGCCATCGAATTGCTCATGCCCGCCGTGCAGCCTGCCGAGTTGTGGCAGGAATCCGGACGCTGGGCGGTGTTCGGACCCCAGATGCTGAAGATCAAGGACCGCCACGACCGGGACTTCTGCTTCGGCCCCACCCACGAGGAAGTCATCACCGATCTGGCCCGCAAGGAGATTCGCTCCTATCGCCAGCTGCCGGTGAACTTCTATCAGGTCCAGACCAAGTTCCGCGACGAGATCCGGCCCCGCTTCGGCGTCATGCGCGCCCGGGAATTCCTCATGAAGGACGCCTACTCCTTCCACGCCGGAGAGGACAGCCTGGACGCCACCTACCGGACCATGTACGACGCCTACAGCCGCGTCTTCACCCGCCTGGGTCTGAAGTTCCGGGCGGTGGCCGCCGACACCGGCGCCATTGGCGGCTCCGGCTCCCATGAATTCCACGTCCTGGCCGACTCCGGCGAGGACGCCATCGCCTTCTGCCCGGATTCCGACTACGCCGCCAACGTGGAAATGGCCGAGGCCCTGGCACCCGCCTCGCCCCGCTCCGCCCCGGGCGTGGCCATGGCCAAGGTGGCTACGCCGGGCCGGCGCAGCATCGAAGAAGTGACCGACTTCCTGAACGTCCCGGCGGACAAGGTCGTGAAGACCCTCTTCGTGCGCGGCGAGGAAGGACTGGTCGCCCTGCTGGTGCGCGGCGACCATCAGCTGAACGAGGTGAAGGCGGGCAAGCTGCCCGGTGTCTTGAACCCTCTGGAATTCGCCACCGATGCCGAAATCCGGACAGCCGCCGGCTGCGGTGTCGGCTCCCTCGGTCCGGTGGGGCTCAACATCCCCACCTACGCAGACCGCTCGGTCGCCAACCTGGCCGATTTCGTCTGCGGGGCCAACGAAGAGGGCTTCCACCTCACCGGCGTGAATTTCGGCCGCGACCTGGGAGAGCCCCGGGTGGCGGACATCCGCAACGCCGTGGCGGGCGACCCCAGCCCTGACGGCCAGGGCGGTCTGGACCTGTGCCGGGGCATCGAGGTCGGCCACATTTTCAAACTGGGCACCAAGTATTCCCAGGCCCTGGAAGCCAAATACCTGGACGAGAACGGCAAGGCCCAGGTACTGGTCATGGGCTGCTACGGCATCGGCGTGTCCCGCATCGTCGGCGCCGCCATCGAGCAGGGCTTTGACGACCGTGGCATCGTTTTCCCCCAGTCCATGGCGCCCTTCGAGCTGGCCATCGTCCCCCTGGGCCTGAAGCGCAGCGACGCGGTTCGCGAGGCCGCCGAAGCTCTCTATAATCAAATGGTTGCCGCCGGCATCGACGTGGTGCTGGACGACCGGGACGAACGTCCTGGCGTCATGTTCGCGGACATGGAGTTGATCGGCGTGCCCCACCGGGTTGTGGTCAGCGACCGGGGCCTCAAGGAGGGCATGCTGGAATACCAGGGCCGCGCCGAATCGGCAGGCACAAAGATTGCTCAACAAGAGGCAGTACGGTTCATCGAGGAACGGGTCAAGGCATGTCGAATCGCGGTCTGAAAATCCTGCTCTGGCTGGCGGCCTTTCTGGCCGGTCCCGCCTTGGCCGGCGCCCAGAAGTACGAGCCGCTTTCCGCCAGCGTTCGTTCCCAGCTCTCCAAGGCCGTGGCCGACTCGGCCGTCGAAAAGGCGGCCTTCGCCGAATCGCCCTATGTCCAGGCCTGGCTGGCCGAGATGTCCAAGCGCATGGCCCGCTATATTCCCGACCCGGAATACCGCGAGGATTTTCTCAACACGGTCCACTACGAATCCCTCCGCGCCGGCGTCGACCCGGAGCTGGTTCTGGGGCTTATCGAGGTGGAAAGCGGCTTTCGCAAGTACGCCGTGTCCAGCGCCACGGCCCAGGGCTACATGCAGGTGATGCCTTTCTGGGTCAACCTCATCGGCACCCGCGATCAGAACCTGTTCCACCTGCGCACCAACCTGCGTTACGGCGTCACCATCCTGCGTCATTACATCGATATCGAGCGGGGCGACCTGTTCCGGGCCCTGGGCCGCTACAACGGCAGCCTGGGCCAGCCGGACTACCCCAACGCGGTGTATGCCGCCTGGCGGAACAAATGGACCTACGGCCTAGCCCCGAAGGTCAAGCCCAAAGCCCGACAGGCCGAAGCCACCCCCTTCAAGAAGGGCACCTGAAGCCTTCCCCGGCGGCCCGCCCGCCCCGTCAGCCGTTCCCGGAAATCACTTGGTAAGCGCCAGAAAAAGTTCCGGCAACTTCTCCGGCAACCGCTGGATGTTGTCGATGACCGTGTACTGGCGGCCGAATATGTTGCTCACGTACTCGTCGGCCTTGGGGTCCAGGCTAATGCAGTAGGTGAAGATGCCATCCCGGTCCAGTTCCTTGACGGCCTGGCGGGTGTCTTCGATCAGCACCTGCTCGTCCTGGGTATCCACGTCGCTGGGCTGGCCATCGGTGAGGATGAGCATGAGCTTCTTGTCGGCGTGGCGCGCTTCCAGGTAGTGGGCGGCATGACGCATGGCGGCGCCCATGCGGGTGGACCAGCCGGCCTGCATGGCGGCCAGGCGGCCCTTGACGTCGTCGCCCCAGCGTTCGCTGTAGCCCTTGATGTGCTGATAGCGTACGTCGTGGCGGGTGTTGGAATGGAAGCCGGCAATGGCGAAGGGGTCGCCCAGCTGTTCCACCGCCCAGGCCAAGAGCGACACGGCCTCCTGGCTCAGTTCCAGGATGGTCTGGTCGGAGCCGGCGGCCTTCTCGTTGAGGGATTCGGACAGGTCCAGCAGCAACATGACGGCGATGTCGCGGCCATCGGTGCGGTGGCTCATGTTGATGCGCGGGTCCGGGGTGGCGCCGCCCTTGAAGTCGATGAGGGAGCGGATGGCCACGTCCAGGTCCAGTTCGCTGCCCTCCTCCTGATAGCGGATGCGCACCTTGTCCTGGGGCTTGAGCAGGTCGAGGATGCGTTTCAGTCGTTTGGCCAGCGCGCCGTGCTTCTGGAGCAGTTTGTCGATCTCGGCGCCGTTGCCCTTGGGGTGCAGCGACTCGTAGACGCTGGCCCAGTCAGGCCGGTAGGTCTGGCTCTTGTAATCCCACTCGGGATAGTGGCGCGGCGGCAGTCCTTGAAGTTCCTCGCCCGGTTCGATCTTCCGCTTCTGATCGAAGGCTTCCTCCTCGTCACCCTCCTCGATGAATTTCCACATCTGGCGGTTGTCGTCCCGGTAGTCCACCACCGTGTCGGCGAAGTGGATCCTGGCGTACTGGTCGCTCTGGCGGCGGGTGCGGGTGACATAGGACAGGGCCAGGGAGGCGATCTCCCGGGTGCTGGAGGTGGCGCCGTCGGCGAGCAGGGCATGGAAGCGGGCCACGAAATCGAGCAGGGTGGCGTCCCGGTAGCGGTGCTCAGGGTCCAGCAGGGCGCGGGACAGCATGGCCATGCGGTGGCGCAGGCAGGAGGTGGTCTCCTCGTCGCAGGCGCCTTCCGCCGGCGTCGGGTGCAGGGCGAGGAAGATGCGGCGCAGGCCCGGGTATTCGCGGCAGAGCAGGGTTTCGACGCGGCAGTCCTCGAAAAACTCCACCGCCATGCGCTGGAAAGGGCTCCAGTTGTCGGCGATCTGGGCCTCGGTCCAGCGCCGGTGGCCCACCATGTGGGCCAGGGTGGCGCGGTAGCGGTCGAGACCGCTGATTTCACCGGCGTCGTCATACACATCCGGAATGCGCATGCCCAGCTTGTCGTAGTAGGGCACCGGCTTGCGCAGCTCGTCGAAGGCGGTGGAATAGGGCACTAGATGATCCGTGTCGCTCCACAGGCCGCGCAGATAGAGGTCCAGCTTGCGCTCCACGTCGGCGAACAGGGTGCCGTGACGCTCCCTTTGCAGCACGGCGCGGCTGTCGGCGGATTGCAGGACGAAGTAGTCCTCCTGCCGCTCCGGGTGGTGCTTGTAGTTGCTGACGCCGTAATCCACCCAATTGCTCAGGCCCGCCAGGGTGAGCTGGGACAGCAGGAAGGGCGACTGGGCGAAGAAGTGGGGCAGGCCCGGGCTGGGGAAGGTGGTGTGATGGCCATGAATGGAGCCGGTGGTACGCTCCATGAGGCCCCGGGCGATATCCAGGTAATGGCCAAGCTGCTCCCGGGACAAGAGCTTGCGGCAAACCGGCGCCAGGATTTGCAGGAAGGGCGTGATGGCCTTGCCGTTGGGCGACTTCTGCATCTTCATGATGAAGGCCATGACATCCGACAGCGCGGCCTCCCCGCCGTCGGGCCGCCCGGAACCCGGGAGAGCCCCCCCCTGGGAGGCTGGGGACAAGGGAACGGTACGTGCCTCCCCCAAGGCCTGGGCGGCGGAAGGCCATTCCTCCAGGAAGGCCAGCATGGGCTCCACGCCCCGCCCCAACTTGCCGATGAGCCGGGCAGCCTCCAGGTAATGATGCAGCTCCTCGCGGCCCAGGATGGCCAGGGCCTCGGCCATGACGTCCTCGAACACGTCCTCCACCTGCTTGAAACGGGTGTCGAGCTGGGCCCAGTAGGCCTTCATCAGGGGATGCTGGTATTCGGTTTCGGCGGATGTCATGGTGCGGGGCCCGCCCTCTCCGGCGTAGAGGAGAAGGAGAACATCAGGCGAAAGTCGCGTCGATGGCGTGATCCAGGGTCTCGCGGATGTCCGTGTCGTCGGTGATGGGGCGCACCAAGGCCATGCGGCAGGCATCCCGGGGCTCGACACCATCCTTGATGAGGGTCGCGGCGTAGACCAGCAGGCGGGTGGAGATGCCCTCGTCCAGGCCGTGGCCCTTGAGGTTGCGGGCGGTGTGGCCGATCTTCACCAGCTTGCCGGCGGTGGCCTCGTCCAGACCGGCTTCCCTGGCCAGGATGGTGGTCTCTAGGGCCGCGTCCGGATAGTCGAAGTCGAAGGCGGTAAAGCGCTGCTTGGTCGATTGCTTCAAGTCCTTCATGAGGGACTGGTAGCCCGGGTTGTAGCTGATGACCAGTTGGAAGTCGGGATGGGCTTCGATGAGCTCGCCCTTCTTGTCCAGGGGCAGGGTGCGGCGGTGGTCGGTCAGCGGGTGGATCACCACCGTGGTGTCCTGGCGCGCCTCGACGATCTCGTCCAGATAGCAGATGGCGCCGATGCGGGCGGCGGTGGTCAGGGGTCCGTCCAGCCAGCGCGTGCCGTTGGCTTCGAGGAGGTAGCGGCCCACCAGGTCGGAGGCGGTCATGTCCTCGTTGCAAGCCACGGTAATGAGGGGCTTGTTCAGCTTCCAGGCCATGTATTCCACGAAACGGGATTTGCCGCAGCCGGTGGGGCCCTTGACCATGACCGGCAGGCGGTTGCGGTAGGCGGCCTCGTAGAGCTGCACTTCCTTGCCCTGGGCCTGGTAGTAGGGTTCCTTGTGGACTTTGTATTGTTCCTTGTCCGTCATGGCGTCATCTCCTGAAGAAATCCGCATTCGGACGGGGCCGGAATGGCCGCGCTCGGATGCGGACTGCATATCCACATAATCATCCGGGTTTCAGGTCCGGAAGAAAAACGCCCCCGGCGGGCCGGGGGCGTGTCCGAAACCGAAAGAGGGCGGTGGTGATGCAAGCGAGCCCACTGCGGGGTCGCACCTACTGCCTGACGGCAGTAGGCACTGCTCCGCCCTCCGTTGGGCTTACTTGTGCACGCCCAGCTTCTCGCGCCAGCCCGGGTACAGCTTGTCGGCGTCGCCGGGGAAGGACTCGAAGGCACGGGCGAATTCCTTGTGCTCCTTGGCCCATTCGATGGGGTCGGCGCCGGCTTTCCAGCACTCGTAGGACTGGCGCAGGGAGATGGCGCCGGCCGCGGGGCTGTCGATGTGGCCATAGGAGCCACCACCGGAGGTGTTGATGACGTTGCCGTGACCCAGGTTCTCGAAGAAGCCGGGCAGACGCAGGGCGTTCATGCCACCGGAGATGATGGGGGTGGTGGGCTTCATGCCGTACCACTTCTGGAAGTAGACCGGGCCCTGGCACTCGTCGCGCTCGATCATGTAGGCAATATTCTTGTCGGAAGCGTCGCCTTCCATCTTGCCGTAGCCCATGGTGCCGACGTGGATGCCGGAAGCGCCTTGCAGACGGGACATCTTGGACAGCACGAAGGCGGTGTAGCCGCGCTTGGCGCTGGGGGAAGTGACGGCGCCGTGGCCGGCACGGTGGTAGTGCAGGTACTGGCCGGGGAAGTAACGGCGGGCGGTGGTCACCATGCCGGGGCCGCCCACGTAGCCGTCCACCAGGAAGGCCACCTTGTCGGCATCGGGACCCCAGGTTTCCAGGATGAATTCACCGCGGGCGATCATCTCGCGGTAGTCGTCGGCGGTGATGTTGGCGGAGAACAGCTTGGCCTGGCCGGTCTCGTCCTGGGCGCGCTTCATGGCGTCATAGACCAGGGGGTAGACCTTCTTGGCCGGGCAGAACACCTGGTTGCCTTGGGGCTCGTCGTTCTTGATGAAGTCGCCGCCCAGCCAGAACTGGTAGGCCGCATTGGCGAAGGGTTCGGGACGCAGGCCCAGCTTGGGCTTGATGATGGTGCCGGCGATGTAGCCGCCGTCCTTGA
>DAOQNK010000091.1:0-9538 GCA_035332045.1 Thiobacillaceae bacterium
TCCGCCAGGTTGTTCTGGTCGAAGAAGACGAAGGGGTCGATCTTGCCCACGGTGATTTCGACCCGGCCCAGGTCGCCGGTCTTGCCGCCCACGGGGATATCGAGCTGGTACCAGGCCTGGGCCAGCAGGGCGACGGAGTCGGCGGCGGCGGCCACGCCGCCGTTGCCGAGTTCGAAGGCGGTGGAATTCACGGCTCCGGTGAGGGTGGGATTCAGCTTGGAGAAGCCCGTGCCCTGGCCCAGGCGGAAGTGGGCGAAGAGCCTGCCCTCGGCGTCGCCGATGGAACCGGCGGGCATTTCCACTTCCACGTCGGCCCGGTAGTTGAAGTCGCTTTCGTCCCGACCGGTGGTGGTGCCGCTCATGGCGCGCTGGGCCACCATGGTCAGGCTGGCGCCGGCGCTGAGGCCCTCCAGGGAAGCAAAAGGCTGGGGCTGCTTGCGCAGGGCCAGCACCTCGTTTTCCACGTCCTCGACCCGGGCGGCCATGGCCTTGGCGTCGCCGCCTTCCGCCAGGCGCTTTTCCAGATCGGCATTGCGCTGCTCCAGCCGGGTCAGACGCTCCTGCAGCTGTTGGAGCAGCGCCGCCATTTCCGCGGAAGCGGGATCCGCCCCGCTGGCGGCGGGACAGGCCAGGGCCGCCAGCAAGGGCAGCCGTCGAAGCATCGGCGCGCGGCGCGCGCGCGGGGGGGTCTTGTACATGGACTTCTCCATCGGTTCAGAAAGTCAGTCATCGCTGGCTGGCTACCGGGGCGGAGAAGCCCTGTGGCTGGCGCTTGGCGTCGGTAAACGCGGGTTACTTGGTCAGAATCAGCTTGCCGTTCCGGGTCAGGCGGAGCAGGTAACGTTCCCCGGCATGCTCGATCACCAGCACCTGCCGGTTCTTCAGCAGGTCCGTGACGCGCACCACCCCGACAGGGTCCGGACAGGCCTTGGCCTGGGAAGCGGATGAAGGGCGTGGCGGGTTCATGTCCCATATATTAATGAGAATGGTTATCAGATGCAAGCGTTTCTTTCCGTGCCGCGCGCCCATCGACGGGCAACGGGTTCACCCCGCGCCCCGCCTGGGGCACACTTGCACCCTGCTTCCTCATGCTCAAGTCTCCGATGAAATTCACCCCCGAATCCTTCCGCGCCTGGGATCGCAAGAAGATCACCCTGCTGGGCATGTCCGGCGTGGGCAAGACTTACTTATCCGGCCTGTTGCGCCGGCACGAGTGGTTCCACTACTCGGGCGATTACCGGATCGGAACCCGTTACCTGGATGAACCGATTCTGGACCTCATCAAGCAGCAGGCCATGCGGGTGCCTTTCCTGAAAGAGCTGTTGCGCAACGACTGGATCGACATCCGCAACAACATCAAGATCGAGGATCTGGGTCCGGTGCTGTCCTTCGTGGGCAAGCTGGGCAACCCGGACTTCGACGGACTCTCCCTGCCTGAATTCAGCCGCCGCCAGGCCCTGTACCGGGAGGCGGAGATCGCCGCCATGCGGGACGTGCCCGAGTTCATCCGCAAGGCCCAGGAAATCTACGGCTACGACCACTTCGTCAACGATGTGGGCGGCAGCCTGTGCGAGCTGGAGGACGACTCGGTCATCGACCTGCTGGCAGATCACACCCTCATCCTCTATATCCAGGTGACCACCAAGGACGAGGAGGAGACCCTGATCCGCCGGGCCCAATCCGACCCCAAGCCTCTCTATTACCGGCCCGCATTCCTGGCCGAGCATCTTCCGGTGTTCATGGCCGAGAAAGGTCTGGAATTCGTGGCCCAGGTGGAGCCCAACGATTTCACCCGCTGGGTATTCCCGCGCCTGTTCCATTCCCGGGTGCCCCGCTACGAGGCCATCGCCGGGCCCCACGGCTACACGGTGACCTCCCGGGAGGTGTCCCAGGTGCGCAACATGGGTGACTTCCTGGACTTGGTGGAAACCGCCATCGCGAGGAAGCGGTGAGGTAAGGCCATGCCCATCGTTGCCCATAACGACCTTCCCGCCCTGCAGCGCCTGCGGGAATCCGGCACCACCATCGTCCTGCCCGCCGAGCGGGCCGAACAGCAGGACATCCGCGAACTGCACATCGGCCTGCTCAACATGATGCCGGACGCCGCCCTGGAGGCCACGGAGCGCCAGTTTTTCCGGCTGGTGGGGGAAAGCAACCCCATCGCCCAGTTCTACGTGCATCCTTTTACCCTGGATGCCTTGCCCCGGGGCGACAGGGCCCGGGAACACATCGCCCGCTACTACGAACCCTTCGAGAAGATCCGCTCGGAGGGGCTGGATGCCCTCATCATCACCGGCGCCAACGTCACCGGCGAAGACCTGTCCAAGGAGCCCTTCTGGCAGCCCCTGGGCGAGGTCATCGACTGGGCCTGGGAAAACGTCACCAGCACCCTCCTGTCCTGCCTGGCCACCCACGCGGTGCTCCATTTCCGCCATGGTCAACGCCGGATCAAACAGCCGGGCAAGCGCTGGGGGGTGTTCTCCCACCGGGTCCTGGACAAGCGCCACCCCCTGGTGGCCGACGTGAATACCCGTTTCGACGTGCCCCACTCCCGCTGGAACGACGTTTCCCGTGCCCAGTTCGAGGCGGCGGGATTGCGGGTGTTGGTGGAAAGCGAAGAGGTGGGCGTGCACCTGGCCACCAGTCACGATGGCATCCGCATGGTGTTCTTCCAGGGACATCCGGAATACGACACCATCTCCCTGCTCAAGGAGTACAAGCGCGACACCCTGCTCGCCGCCCAAGGCAGGCTGCCGGCGTTCCCGCCGTTTCCAGACAACTATCTACGCCCCCATGAGCAGGCTATCCTTCTCGAATGGCGCGAGCGCCTGTTGGCCACCATGGCCCGCGGCGAGCAGGCGCCGGAATTCCCGGAAGCCTTGGTGGCGCACAATCTGGACAATACCTGGCACGATACCGGCGAGGCCGTGGTGGGCAACTGGATGGGCTGCATGTATCAGCTCACCCATCGCGAACGGAACAAGCCCTTCATGGAGGGCATCGATCCCGAAAATCCACTGGGCATTTACCCGGTGTGAACATGGCATAATCCGCCGCTAATTTTTTTCGCGCAGTCCCAACGATGGAGGATTCGATCGTGGCAACAGCGAAACCGGCAGGCAAGACCGTAGCGAGCAGCGCCAAGAAGTCGGCAGTCCCGGCCAAAAAGGCCGCCGTTCCCGCCAAACCGGCGGCGAAGACGAGCGCCCCCGCCAAGGCGAAAGCGGTCAAGGCCGCGCCGCCGGCGAAGGCGGCTTCGGCCAAGGCATCGGCCAAACCGGCCGCGCCCGCCAAGGCGAAAGCCTCCCAGGGCATCAAGGCCAAGGCCTCCTCGGCAAAACCGGCTCCCCAGAAAGCCGCCCCAGCCAAGGCCACGGTAAAGAAAGCCGCACCGGCCAAGACTCCCGCCAAGGCCGCCGCTCCGAAAACCACGACATCGAAGGCCACGGCCGCCAAGGCCGCCGGGCTCAAAGCCGCGCCCGCCAAAGCCGTCGGCGCCAAGAAGGCCGCGTCGCAACCCGCTGTCGCCGCCAAATCCAAACCTATCCCGGCCAAGGCCACCGCCACCAAGGCTGGTAAGGGCGCCGCCCCGAAATCCCCCCTCAAGAAAACACCAGAGAAACCCGTTATCACCAAACAAGCCCCGGCCGCCAAACCCGCCCCCGCGAGCAAAGCAGCCGTTTCGAAACCCAAAGTGGCTGCCGCGCCCACCAGCGCCAAGCCCCTTCCCCGGAAATCCGCTTCGGTGGAGGCGCCCGCAAGGCCCGTGCCGAAAGCCGCTCCTGTAGCCGCAACACCCATGAGACCCACAGAAAACAAGACTCCCTCCGCCGCGAAACCGGCAAAGACCTCGAAGAATGCCACCGGCTCCCCCCTCTCCGATGCCGGCATCCTGGCCATGTCCGACAAGGACTACATGAACGATCTCCAGCTCGCTTTCTTCAAGACGAAGCTTGAAGCCATGCGTGACGAGATCCTGGAAAACGCCCGGGAGACTGGCGAACACCTCAAGGAAAACGAAGTCTTCGCCGATCCCAATGACCGTGCCACGGTCGAAGAGGAGAACCTGCTGGAACAGCGGGTACGGGACCGGGAGCGCAAGCTGTTGAAGAAAATCAACGCCTCGCTCTCCCGCATCGAGGACGGCTCCTACGGCTACTGCCTGGAAACCGGCGACCCCATCGGCATTCCCAGGCTGCTGGCCCGTCCCACGGCGGAACTGTCCATCGAAGCCCAGGAAAAGCACGAGCGCCTGGAAAAGCTCTACGCCGACTGATTCCGGCGCCTGAATGCAAGACGGGCCGCGCGATGCGGCCCGTCTTCGTTCCGGGAGGCCGTCAGTGGCCGTGGGCCCGTTCGTGGATGTCTTCTTCGAATTCCTTCAGCCCATCCCGGGCAATGCCGACTTCCTCCAGGGCCTTGTCGGCGTATTCGGGCCAGTCGTGGTCGTCCTTCATGGCGTAGACGTTGTAGATGTGGATCGCCGTTTGCAGGATGGCCACCATGGTGGCGGCCTGATCGTTGACGTTGATGGGCTCGTGGTGCCAGCGGATCGCCTCACAGACGTAGACGGGCAGGTGCCAATGCTTGGCGGCCAGATAACCCACTACCGCATGATCCGTGTTGAGGCGCTTGTCCTCGTCCGGGACATGGGGCCATTTATAGCCGCTGACGCCGATGAAGGAATGTTCGTACTCCTTGATGTGCTGGACGAGGATGGGCACGCCGCAATCCACGAACAGGGCGGCCAACTGGGCGTGCTCCGGGAATACGTTGCAGACGGTGCGCTGCCGCTGGGCAATGGCCGCGGCATAGGCGGCGATCTCGTTGGCCCGCTCCCAGAACCAGGGAAAAAACGGAGTCTCGCCGTAAATGGCGGCTTGTATGGACAGGCCGCTGATCAGATTGGCCAGGGTGCGCAGTCCCACCAGATTGACGGCCTGGGCGATGGTCTCCGGCGGCCGGCGCAGACCATAAATGGGTTTCGACAGTATTTTGTACAGGCTGGCAGTCACGCCTGCATCCTTCTGGACCAGGGTGGCGATGTTCTCGATGCTCGCCTCGGGATCGTCAAGCAGCGTTCTCAGGTCGTCCACCAAGGGAGGCGGGGACGGAATGCGCACCGCCATGCCCAGTTTGGGATCCTTGAATTCCTGATGTCCAGCCATGATCCGTGCTTCCGAGTATTGGAGTCCAGGTAGGCAATATCGGCTTGTCAGGGGATATTCTGAAGGGTGGCCGTATGTCCCAGATAGCCGGTCAGGCATTGGAGGGCTGCGCTCAGGTTGACCTGGGCGTCGGGGCTCAGAGGCGCACCCAGCTCAAAGCCATGGGCACGGATGGCGAGCACTCGGGCGGGGGGCGCCGGCTTGGCGAAATGGCGCTCATAGGCCGCCAGCAGAGCGGCTGGCGACAGGGCGTGGGAGCTGAAACTGGCATCTTCCCGGGGAGCGATGGCGGCGAAGACGTAGGGGGCGTCGCCCGCGACGCTGGCGTCGATGAAGATGACTTCCTCCCGGCCTTCCAGATCCAGCACGAACTCCACTTGCAGCTGGAAATCGGAGAGCAGTTCCACAGCGGGCAGGCTCAGGATCTCCAGGGCCTCGATGGCGAGAGGCCCCAGGGCGTCGTCGCCCCGGCTGGGGTTGCCGATGCCGACGATGAGGCGGGACGCCCTGGGCGCCACCCTGCTCAACAGAAACCCTGGACGTCGCGCGTCACCGCATCCAGACGGGTGCCCGCCGCATCCAGCAGTTCCACTTCCAGGGGCATTCTGCCGAGGGCGTGGGTGGCGCAGGACAGACAGGGATCGAAGGCCCGCACCGCCACTTCGATATGGTTGAGCAGACCCTCGGTAAGCTGGCGGCCGTCCAGATGCTGGCGCGCCACCTGCCGGATGGCCTCGTTCATGGCCTGGTTGTTGTGGGTGGTGGAGACGATGAGGTTGGCGCGGATCACCAGGTCGTTCTCGTCCACCCGGTAATGGTGGATCAGGGTGCCGCGCGGCGCCTCGATCATGCCCACGCCCCGTTCCCGGCGCTCGCCGGTGACCACCAGGTCGTCCCCCAGGATGTCCGGGTCGTGGAGCAGTTCCTTGATCATCTCGGCGGCGTGCAGCATTTCGATCATGCGCGCCCAGTGGTAGCCCAGGGTCGCCCCGGCCGCGCTGCCGCCCTCGAAGGCCAGGAAGTCCCGGCGTTCGTGGTCGGCGAAGGGTGTGGGGATGAAGTCGCACTGGCCGACCCGGGTGAGGGGCCCCACCCGATACCAGCCCTCCTCGGGACCGAACTGGCGGAAGAAGGGGAACTTCATGTAGGACCAGGGCTTCACCTGCTCGTGGATGTGGTCCCAGTAGTGGCCGTATTCCAGGTGGTCGAACAGGGTCTTGCCGTCCATGTCCCGGGCACGCAGGCCACCGTGATAAAGGTCCATGGCGCCGTCGGCGCGGATGAGGGACAGGCTGTGGGCGCGAAAGCGGCCGAAGCTGTTGTAGAGATCCAGGTTCTGTTCGAACAGCCGGCGCGCCAGATGCACCGCCTCCCGGCTCCAGCCGATGATCTGGTAGACGTCCTTGAGCAGGAAATCCCGCTCATCGCTGTTCAGGTTCTTGTTGACGCCGCCGGGGATGGCGCTGGTGCCGTGCACCCGCTTGCCAGCGGTGAGGCGGATGACCTCCTGGCCGTACTTGCGCAGCAGCACACCCTGCTTGGCCACGTCCGGATATTGGGCGGCGACGCCGACGATGTTGCGCCGGGCCACGTCGGAATCGAAGCCGAACAGCATGTCCGGCGACGACAGGTGGAAGAAGTGGAGGGCATGGGATTGCAGGATCTGGCCGTAGTGCATGAGCCGGCGCAGCTTTTCCGCCGTGGGGGTCAGATGGTCGACGCCGACGATCTGGTCCATGGCCTTGGAGGCGGCCAGGTGGTGGGACACCGGGCAGATGCCGCACAGGCGCTGCACCATCACCGGGATTTCCCAGAACGGTCGGCCCTGGACGAACTTCTCGAAGCCGCGGAATTCGACGATGTGCAGGCGCGCCTGCTGCACGTGGTCGTCCTCGTCCAGCAGCAGGGTGACCTTGCCGTGGCCCTCGACCCGGGAGATGGGCTCGATGGCGACCCGGCGCAGGGTCTCCGGGTTCTTGGCGGTTTCCAGTTCCAGGCTCATGGCTCGCCCTTCAGTCGTACTTGATCAGGCCGTGCCCCAGCCTGGGCGTGCGCCCGGCGATGAGGTCGGTGAGGAATTTCCAGATGGCGTCCGCCGAGGGCGGGCAGCCGGGGATGAAGTAGTCCACCTTCACCACCTCGTGCAGGGGGTGCACCTTGTCCAGGGGCAGGGGCAGCTCCGGATCATTGGGGATGAGGCCGTGCTCCAGCCCTCCCTCGGTGAGATAGACCTCCGACAGGCAGGCGGAAAGGTCCAGGTGGTTGCGCTGGGCTGGCAAGCCGCCGGTCACCGCGCAGGCGCCGACGGCGATGAGGGTTTTGCAGTTCTTGCGGAACTCCCGCAGCACGTGGACGTTTTCGGCGTTGCAGAGGCCGCCCTCCACCAGGCCGATGTCGCAGGGGCCGCAGTGCTTGATGTCGGTCAGGGGCGTCCGATCGAACTCGATGAGGTCCAGGAGTGGGAACAGCCGCTCGTCGATGTCCAGGAAGGACATGTGGCACCCGAAGCAGCCCGCCAGGGAGGTGGTGGCGACGCGCAGCTTCTTCTTGGCTTCGACCGGGGCGTTCATTCTTCCACCTCGCAGGCGGCGCAATGGCCGGCGCCGGACGATGGGGCCCGGGGCGCGTCGCGCAGGGCCTGGGCGCTGATGGGCTCGGGATCGTAGCGGCGCTGGCCGATGGGCTGGGCAAAACCCACCCGTTTCTTGAGGATCACCCCCACCGGGCAGACATCCACAGCCTTGTCGGCGAGGGCAATATCCGTGTCCGCCAGCAGGCCCGACTCGGCGTTGACCACCAGATGCTTGTCGACACCGCGACCGGAGAGGGCGAACACGCACTTCCCATCCACCTCACAGGAGGCCCGCACGCACAGCTCGCACAGGATGCAGCGGTTGAAGTCCAGCAGGATGTCCGGATGGGAGGCGTCCACCGGCCGGTCCGGGAAGAAGTGGCGGAAGCCGGCGGTCATGACACCCAGGTCATAGCCCAGGGCCTGCAGTGTGCAGTTGCCGCTCTTCTCGCAGGAGGGGCAGAAGTGGTTGCCCTCGGCGAAGAGCATCTGCACCAGGGTACGGCGCAGGTCGTTGATCTCCTCCGTCTCGCTTTCCACATCCAGGCCCGCCTGGGCCGGCAGCGTGCAGGAGGCCGCGGTGCGGCCACCGACCTTCACCGTGCATACCTTGCAGCTGCCATGGGGCTTGAACTCCGGGTGATAGCACAGGTGGGGGATGTAGCGGCCGGCGGCGAGGGCCGCCTGGATCACGGTCTGGCCGGGTTGGAAGGGAACCTCCTCGCCATCCAGGAGGAAGGTGGCGGTTTCGCTCATGGCTCGGACTCCATGGAAAGATGGGCGCCGGCATCATCCCGGCCGGTCATCTGCCTGGCCCGGGCCAGGGCGCCGTCCAGGTCGAAGGCAGGCTCGAAGTCCAGGGACTTGAGGCGGCGTTCGTACATGGGCCGGAAGCGCTTGAGGGTATCCAGGGTGGGGTTGCAGGCGGTATGGCCCAGGCCGCAATGGGCACTCATGTGCAGCACCCGGTCCAGCTTCTCGATCTCGGCCAGGTCGTAGGGCGTGCCGTGGCCGTCGGCGATCTTGTCCATGGTGGCCTTGAGCATGGTGGTACCCACCCGGCAGGGGGTGCAGAAGCCGCAGCTCTCGTGGGCGAAGAAATGGGTGTAATTGCGCGCCACCTCGAACATGTCGCGGCGGCCATCGAACACGGTGAAGGCGCCGGCGGTGGGCAGGTCCTCGAAGGCAATTCGACGGTCGAATTCCGAGGTGTCGATGCACACCCCGGAAGGGCCGCTGATCTGCACCGCCAGCGTATTCACCGCGCCGCAATCCTCCAGCACCTGGCGCACCGTGGTACCGAAGGGATACTCGTAGATGCCGGGCCGGGCGCAGTCGCCGGCCACCGAAAGCAGCTTGGTGCCGGCGGACTTGGGCGTACCCACGGCCCGGTACCAGTCACCGCCGTTTTTGGCGATGAGGGCTGCGGCGCAGAAGGTCTCCACGTTGTTCACCGTGGTGGGCTTCTGCAGATAGCCATGGGTGACCGGATAGGGTGGCCGGTTGCGGGGCACGCCGCGCTTGCCTTCCAGGGATTCGATGAGGGCGGACTCTTCACCGCAGACATAGGCGCCGGCGCCGAGGTGAATCTCGATGTCGAAGTCGAAGCCCGCCTGACCCAGGATGGCAGCGCCCAGCAGGTTCGCCTGGCGACGCCTGGCCAGCACTTCGTTCAGCGGCTCCAGCAGGAAGCGGTATTCGCCTCGCAGGTAGAGAAACCCGTGGGTTTGGCCACCACTCGCGCCGATGGCGTAGGCGCAGACCGTCATGCCTTCGAACACCAGGTCCGCGTACGAGG
>DAOQNK010000092.1:0-9457 GCA_035332045.1 Thiobacillaceae bacterium
GGCGGGCGGTGGCCACCACGCCGGCACCGTCTTCGGACAGGGCGACGCCGGTGAAGCCCAGCGAGCCCAGCAACATCAAAGTCGCGAATAGGCGTTTCATGTTTGATTCTCCTTAGATGGCCGCTTCACCGGATTCGCCGGTGCGGATGCGGACCACTTGTTCCAGGTCCCAGACAAAGATCTTGCCGTCGCCGATCTTGCCGGTCTGGGCGGCCTTGGAAATGGCCTCGATGGCCTGGTCGAGCAGTTCAGCCTTGACGGCGATCTCGATCTTTACCTTGGGCAGAAAGTCGACGACGTATTCCGCGCCCCGATAGAGTTCGGTGTGGCCCTTCTGGCGGCCGAAGCCTTTGACCTCGGTCACGGTGATGCCGGAAACCCCCAGGCCGGACAAGGCTTCACGCACCTCGTCCAGCTTGAAGGGTTTGATGATGGCAGTGACGAATTTCATGGATGTCTCCTGATTGATCGACCCGTTTCGCCGCCCCGCCTGCCGGGCGGGGGCGGCGGGATCAGGCTGGGTTAGAAGCTCTTGGAGAAGGAGAGGGCTAGAGCGCCTTTGGATGCGTCCTCCCCGCTCCATGTGTAGCTTGGCTTGTCCGCGTTGGTGTCTGAGTATGCAAGCGTTACGACGCCAAAACCGACGTCCTTGGTGACGCCGAACTTCCAGTCGGTGTAGTCACCCTTCAACGGGGCTTCATTTTTCACGATCTGGTGGCCCAAATGGGCAAGCACTCCCCAGCCATCACCCATGTCGTGGGTCCAGTTCAGTTCCAGGTAGTTACTGTTCTTGGATTTTCCGGTACCACGGGTGCCCCAACCGATGAAGTAAGGTGAAACTGCGTAGCTGTATTTGGCCGATACCTCTTTGTAGCTGACGCCAATATAGGCTTCAGTGGTTTCCGGGGTGGGGTAGTTGTTGGCTACGATTCGCTTGCCGTCATACGAATAGTGGATCAGACCCACGTCGTACCCGACATCACCCACGCTGCCCTTGTAGCCGCCATACAAATCCAACTCGAAATCGCTGCCGCTACTGTTTCCAGAGTCTTTTACCCATTTCTGAGTCGACACCCAGGTGCCCGCATAAAGGCCGCTGGCGTGGCTGTAGTCGATGCCGCCGGAAATCGCCGGATCGTGCTGGGACTGGGAGATACCACGGAAGATGTAGTCGGTGGTAATGCCCACGTTGTAGGAAATGCTATGGGGGGAGGCGGGGGCGTCAGCTGCCATGGCGGAGGCGCTGATCAAACCGGACAGGGCGAGCAGGTAAGGTAGCTTCTTCATGGTGATTCTCCACGGTAAAAAAAGTGGTGCGAACATGCACGGCCGGTTTGAGCATTTCCTGTGCCAGCAAACAAATCCAATTAAATACAATTGGTTAGGTTGAGTTGCGCGAATATGGAGCGCAACTAGGCACAAATATGGTGCGATGTGGATATGGGGCGCACTATCTTGGCGCCAGCCCCTTGAAACACGTTCCGTGCGCCTGGCAGATCCGGGCCATGGGAAGTGCGCAAGCGGTGCCGTATCGGCCAGACTCCCTGGTGGAAAGCGATCGTTCCCCAGGCTCCGGGCCCTTTCCGGAATACGAGGGGAGGCGCTCAGTCGCCTCTTCAAATCAAGTAATGGAGACCACCTGAATGCCGACCAGGCGTTCCATTCCAAGTAAACTTGCCCATTCCCCACTCTGAGAGGACCGCGTGTCATGCTGAATCGGAAACTGGCCGATGAACTGGTCGCGAACCTGGGCTCGGCGCTGGCCATGAGCCCTGCCCGGGATATGGAAAAAAATCTGCGGGCGGGCGTTTCGGCGTGGTTGGCCAAGCTGGACCTGGTGACCCGGGAGGAATTCGATGTCCAGACCCGGGTGTTGGCCGGAACGCGGGAACGGCTCCAGGCGCTGGAGCAACGCCTGGCCCGCCTGGAAGCCGACAAGGCGCCATGAACCCTGGCAAGGGGTGGCCGGCGCTGGCCTCGCTGCTGGTCATGGCCGGGTGCGCCACGAATCCCATGACCGGCAGAAGCCAGTTGTCCTTGATGCCGGAAAAGCAGGTCATCGCCCAATCCGTATCCGCCTACAAGGCCGAGCTTTCCCCCTACGCGAAGAAGGGCAAGCTCAACGACGACGAGGACATGACCCGCCGGGTGCGTGCCATCACCGATCGGCTGGTGGCCCAGGCGGTGCGTTACCGGCCGGATACCAGCGCCTGGTTCTGGGAGGTGAATGTCATCGACGACCCCAAGACCCCGAATGCCTTTTGCCTGCCTGGGGGCAAGATGGCCTTTTATTCCGGCCTGGTGGTCCGGCTCCACGCCAGCGATGACGAGATCGCCCAAGTCATGGGCCACGAGATCGGCCATGCCCTGGCCAACCACGGTGCCGAGAAGATGTCCATGGGGATGTTGTCCGACATTCTGGTTTCGGCCGCGGCGGGGAGCAGTCGTGGGCGGCAGCAGACCGGCGAAATCGCCAGCTTGCTGCTCTGGCAACTGCCCAACAGCCGGGGCGCGGAATCCGAGGCGGACCGCATCGGCATCGAACTGGCGGCCCGGGCCGGCTACAACCCCGATGCCGCGCCGGCCCTGTGGCGGAAGATGATCCAGGAAACCGGCGAGAAGGGCCGCTTCGATTGGCTTTCCACCCATCCGGCTTCGGAAACCCGCATGGAGGCGTTGAATGCCCTGGTGCCCAGCATGCGGCCCCTCTATGCCGAGGCGGCTCGTCACCCCGAGACCTTGCCAACCCGGCTTGCCGCCAATGTCCGGGACGTGACGGCGGGTGCCTCCGCGCCGACTGCGCTCAAGCCCCTGAGCCTGGTCAACCCCACCCTGGAGTCCTTCAGGCATGGCGAGGCCGTCCTGAAGTGCGATAACTGCGGCTGGGCCTTTTCCCAGCGGGCCGGCAGGCTGGCGGAGCTCTACCGGCAGCGGGAGTGGGAGAACCTGGCCCGGGAAGTGATGGACGTGGGCTATGTCCAGGACATCAGCTGGTACTACCTGGGAGCCGCCGCCGAAGGCTTGGGACTTCCCCATGCGCGGCAGTATTACCGCCAGGCCGAGAGCTTGGCGGGCAACCGGGAAACCCACTGCAAAGGTGCCCTGGCCGATCTCTGCAATGGTGTTGATCTGCCCCGCCAGGCCCGCGAGGCCCTGGCCAGGTTGCCGGCGGAACCACGATGAACGAGGCACGGATCGAAGTCGCCGCGGCGGTGATCGAGCGGCCGGATGGCACCTTCCTCATGGCCTGCCGGCCGGCTGGCAAGGTGTATGCGGGTTGGTGGGAGTTCCCGGGCGGCAAGGTGGAACCCGGGGAGAGCCCTCGCCAGGCCCTGGACCGGGAATTGCTGGAGGAATTGGGCATCCAGGTGGAGGAGGCCTGGCCCTGGCTGAACCGCGCCTATGTCTATCCCCATGCCCACGTCATGCTGAGATTCTTCAGGGTGACGCGCTGGCGGGGCCCTCTCGAAGGGCGGGAAGGCCAGCAACTGGCCTGGACCCGGGCCGCGCAGCCCGAGGTTTCCCCCATCCTGCCGGCCAATGGTCCCATCCTCAAGGGCCTCGCCCTGCCCTTGGAATATGGGATATCCGACATGGACAGGCTGGGCGAGACGGCCTTTCTCGCCCGGCTGGAGGCGCGACTGGCGGCTGGCCTGGGCCTGGTGCAATGGCGGGAAAAGGGAGCCGATGCAGCCCGGATGGCCGCCCTGGCCGCCACCGTCGCGGATCGTTGCCGCCGCGCGGGCGCCAAGCTGCTGTTGAACGGCGACGAAGCCCTGGCCCGGGAGTTGTCGGTAGGCGTCCATCTCTCCGCCAGTCAGCTCATGGCGGCGGCCGCCAGGCCAGACCTGGAATGGGTGGGCGCCTCCTGCCACTCCGCGGAGGAACTGGCCCGGGCCGCCGAGCTCGAACTGGACCTGGTGCTGTTGTCGCCGGTATTGCCCACGGCCAGCCATCCGGGCGCCGCCACCCTGGGTTGGGAACGCTTCGCGGCGCTGATCAAGGACTACCCCCTGCCCGTGTATGCCCTGGGAGGACTGGACCTGAAAGACCTGGCCCTGGCCCGTAGCCAGGGTGCCCATGGCGTGGCCCTCAAGAGTCAGGCATGGAGGACGGGATGAAGACTTCCCAATGGGCCCTGCGGGGCCTGCCCCTGGTGTTGATGGCCATGATCGGCCTGGCCTTGTGGATGAACGGCAACCGCCGCGAGCAGGCGCCGCCCGTGCCGGCCGTTTGCGGCGATCTGGTGAAGGGGTGCGCGCTGCCGGGAGAAGGGCGGTTCCGAGTCGGCGTCGATCAAGCCATCAAGCCGCTCAAACCCTTCCAGCTCTGGGTGGACGCGCCCGGCGCGGCCTCGGCGGAAGCCAGTTTCACCATGGAGGACATGGACATGGGGTTCAATATTTACCGGCTTCGTGCCGATAGGGAGGGCGTATTCCGGATCACGGCGACGCTGCCGGTCTGCGTATCGGGGCAGCGCAAGTGGATCATGACGCTGACCATAGATGGTCAGCGCTGGAACGTGCCATTTGTCACCGAGTTGTAATAATCGCTCCCGCCCGCGTGCCTATAATCGCCCGATGGCGCCGGTCCGCGGCGATTGAGGAGAAGCAATGCCTAGCGAACATATCTACAAACAGTTCGATGCCGACATGGAGGCGGTGCGCGCCCGCGTGCTGGAAATGGGCGGCTTGGTGGAGGAGCAGGTCAACCAGGCCATCGAGGCGCTGATTTCCGGCAATACACGACTGGCTGAACAAGTCATCGAGCAGGACCACAAGGTGAACGCCCTCGAAGTGGCCGCCGATGAGGCCTGCACCCATATCATCGCGTTGCGCCAGCCCGCCGCGGGCGACCTGCGGATGATCCTGACCATCATCAAGACCATCACCGATCTGGAACGGATCGGCGACGAGGCCGCCAAGATCGCCCGCTTCGCAATCAAGGTCTACGACAGCGACCGTATCCATGCGCCCCGCTACAACGAGATCAAGTACATGGCCGGCCTGGCCACCAAGATGCTGCGGGAGTCCCTGGATGCCTTCGCCCGCCTGGACGTTTCCGGCGCCGCCGCCGTGGCTCGCCAGGACATGGAGGTGGACGAGGAATTCCACCTCATCACCCGCCACCTCATCACCTTCATGATGGAAGACCCCCGCACCATCTCCACCTTCATCGACCTCCTCTTCGTGGTGAAGGCCATCGAACGAATTGGCGACCATGCCAAGAACATGTCCGAGTACGTGGTGTTCATGGTCAAGGGCAAGGATGTGCGCCACACCTCCATCGAAGAACTGGAGCGGGAAATCCAGTAGTTCCCCACCACCAAGAAAAAAGCCGGCTCAAGCCGGCTTTTTTCTTGGTGGCAACCCGGTCAGTGGCTGCCCGGGCGGCGTGCTTCGGCTTCCACTTCCAGCTTCTGCTCCTTGCCGTCCGCACCCTTCACCCGAAGGGTGAGGGGCACCTTCTGGCCAGGCTTGATGGGAGCCCTGAGGTCGATGAACATCACGTGCAGCCCACCGGGTTCCAGGCTCACGGCCTTGTCCTTGGGCAACGGGATTTCCTTCATTTCCCGCATCTCCATGACGCCGTTATCCATTTTCATGTAGTGCAGCTCCACATGCTTGGAGACCGGGCTGGCTCCCCCCACCAGCACCATGTCGGCATCGGCGGTCAGGGTCATGAAGCCGCCGGCGACCTTCTGGCCGGGAGCGGTGGCGCGGACCCAGGGCCCATCCACCTTGACGGTGTCGGCCAGAACCGGGCCGGCCAGAGTGGAAAGGATGCATGCGAGGGCGATTCTGTTCATCGGGATCTCCTATCGGTTCGCTGGCTACACCACGGATTCTCACCCATCGTGGCTAAGGCGTGTCGAGGTGCACAGGCTCGGGCGCCGTACCGGGAAAAAAACGGCCCGCGCGGCGGGCCGGAATCAACAAAACGCATGGAAGCCGGGAAAGAATATAACTTCCCGCGGCAGTGGCCTATGCGACATGTTGTCGCAGCGGCCAGCATCTCGTCCCCATTAGAATTCCGCCATGCCTGCCGTGCTTGCCCAGACTCTCCGCTTACCCGATGCGCCACCGCCGGAGGCCCAGCGGCGGCTGCTGCTGTTGCGAGCCCTGCTGGTCCTGATGGAGGCGGGCGGCATCGTTCTGCTGGACGGTCCCTTGGGCGCCCGGCTGCCCGTGGCGGAACTGGCGGGCATCCTGACACTGCATGCCGCCCTGGATGGCGTGGCCTGGCTGCGCATGCGAACCGGTCGCCTGGCGGCCTGGGAGCTGTTACTCCACCTGGCGGTGGACGCCTCGGCCATCGCCGCCCTGGTCTATCTCACGGGTGGCTACGCCAATCCCTTCATCTCCCTGCTGCTGGTACCCCTCATCCTGGCGGCGGTCACGCTGCCGACCGCTCATGCCTGGGCCATGGCGGTCTGGGTGGGGCTGCTCTACACCCTGCTGGTGCGATTCTTCGTGCCCCTGGAATTGGGCGTGACCGATGCGACGGCCATCAGTTTGCATCTGGGGGGCATGTGGCTCAATTTTCTCCTGACCACCGCCCTGGTCGCGGCGTCGGCGGGACGCCTGGCGGCCGCCTTGCGCCGGCGGGACGCGGAACTGGCCGCCGACCGGGAACGGCGCCTGCGGGATGAGCAGCTTTTCGCGCTGGGCCTGCAAGCCGCCTCGGCCGCCCACGATCTGGCCACGCCCATGGCCTCCCTGCGCCTGACCCTGGATGATCTGGGTCGGGACTATGCCGGCGACGAGGAGCTGGCGCCTTCGCTAGCCCGGCTTTCGAGCCAACTGGCGCGCATGGAGCGGGTATTGGCGCGGCTGGCCGAAGCGGCGCGGCGTCGGGGTGATGACGTGGCGGGCAGCGAAGCCCTGGATGGCTGGCTGGGGCGGGTGCTGGAACACTGGGGCCTGTTGTGGCCCCAGGCCCGGCTCAGGTTCCAGACACGGGGGACCATGCCGAATATCCATGCCCATGGCGCCCTGGAGGCCGCCCTGGTCACCTTGCTGAATAATGCCGCACAGGCCGGGCCCGGGGAAATATTGGTGGATGCCTACCAGCATGCCGGCCGGGTCGTGGTCCGCATCGTCGACCAGGGGCCGGGGCCCGGGGCCACCGCGAAAACGCCAGGCTGGGGCGTGGGCCTGGATCTGGCCCGAGCCGGTGTCGAGCGTCTGGGCGGGCGCGTCGAGGTGAGCAGCGATCCGGGAGGCGGCCTCGAGGCCCGGCTGGAATTTCCCTTGTCTGAGGTGGGGCCGTGACGGCCTGGCGCATTCTGGTGGTGGATGACGATGGCGTGTTTGCCGATACCCTGGCGCGCAGCCTGGCGCGGCGGGGCCACCAGGCGACGGTGGCGACGGACCCCGAGGCGGCCCTGGCCCCGGGGAGCGGGCCCTATGAGGCGGCCATCCTGGATCTTCGCCTGGCCACCGACTCGGGGCTGCGCCTGATCCAGCCCCTCCGGGCCGCGAACCCGGGCATCCGGATACTGCTCCTGACTGGCTATGCCAGCATCGCCACGGCGGTGGAGGCCATCAAGCTGGGAGCCATTCATTACCTGCCGAAACCGGCGGGCATCGAGGAGATCCTTCAGGCCCTGGGCCGTGTGGAGGGCGACCCGGATGCCAATGCGCCCGAGGCTCCCATGTCCGTGGATCGCCTGGAATGGGAGCACATCCAGAAGGTGCTGGCGGAGCACGATGGCAACCTGTCGGCCACGGCGCGGGCCTTGAAGATGCACCGCCGTACCCTGCAAAGGAAGCTGGCGAAGCGCCCGGTCAGGGCGTGAGGGTTTCCAGGGTCAGGTTGCGGTTGGTGTAGATGCACAGGTCGGCGGCGATGCCGATGGCTTCCCGGACGATGGTTTCCGGGTCCAGGTCCGTGTGCTCCAGCAGGGCCCGGGCGGCGGACTGGGCGTAGGCGCCGCCGCTGCCGATGGCGGCGATGCCCTGTTCGGGTTCCAGCACGTCGCCGGCGCCGGTGATGATCAGGGTACTGGTCTGGTCGGCCACCGCCAACATGGCTTCCAGGCGGCGCAACATGCGGTCGGTGCGCCAGTCCTTGGCCAGTTCCACCGCGCTGCGCACCAAATGGCCCTGGTGCTTTTCCAGTTTGGCTTCGAAGCGCTCGAAAAGGGTGAAGGCGTCCGCCGTGCCGCCGGCGAAACCGGCCAGGATGCGATCCTGGTAGAGGCGCCGCACCTTGCGGGCGCCGGCCTTGATGACGATGTTGCCCAGGGTGACCTGGCCGTCGCCGCCCATGGCCACGGAGGCCCCGCGGCGGACAGAGAGGATGGTGGTGCCGTGGAACTGTTCCATCAGACCCGGGTGCGGCCCAGCACGGGGGCGAACTGGCTGACGCCGACGATCTGCAACAGGGTGTTGACCAGTTCGTTGCCTTCCTTGAACAGCACCTTGCAGCCGGACTGGCTGACTTCGATGAGGGTTTCCAGCAGCAATCCCACCAAGGCGAAATCGACGCGCAGCAGCTGGGAGAGGTCCACTTCCACCTGTTTCTTGCCCTTGGCGAATTCCTTCAGGTCGAGTAGCTGGCTCTCGTTGCCGGGCGCGAGGATGCCGGTCAGTTGGAAGGAGCCGCCCGCCGGCCGTGGCGCCGCGCTGGCGGCGGGCGGGGTGCGGCTGGGCAGCGGATGGGGAGGCACGTAGGAAGGTGGCGAGACTTCGAACTGGACGGCATAGTCCACGGCGACCCGTTCGAAATCCTCCTCCTTGCCCAGCAGTTGGAGTATCGCCATGAGCAGGAACCAACCCGATTCGGTCAGCCTTCCGCCCTGGCGGGCGGCGTCCAGCCGCACGGCGAAGCCGGGTCCGCCGATGGGTTCCACGGGCTTTTTCAGCTCATTCAGGCGGAGGATGTCCGCCAGCAGCGCCCGGGCGGTTTCCTCGTCGGGCGCCATGGTCTTGGAAAAGTCCAGGCGGACATAGAGGGCGTTCTGGGCGTCCTGGAAGAACTTGGGTTGCTTGACCCGCTCGATGCTGCCGAACTTCTCGCCATAACTCAGGACCGGCGCGCTTTGCGGCGCCGCCTTGGGCTTGCCCCGGGGTGTCCAGGTGGGCGGGGAGCGTTCGAACTTGACGGCGAAGTCCACGGCGGCGTCCTCGAAGGGCGCGGCCTGATCGCTGGCCTCATAGAGGTCGAAAAGCATGTACCAGGGCTGAGGGTCCCGGCTGTTGGGCTGGTCCAGCAAATAGCGGTTGAGGAGGGCGGCGGTTTCACCGATCTTGCCGTTGGCGTAGAGCACGGCAGCCTCTTCCACCTCGGGGGCGAGGCCCCCCACCGCTTCCTGGACCTCGATGCCGGAGTTGAGATCGGCGGCCGGCTGTTTGGCCTGGGTGTAGGACGGGCCCGGGCCGAACTCCGGCAGGCTCTCCTTCAGGAAAGCCATCAGGTCTTCGGGTTTGTCCTTGCGGAAGAAGGAAAACAC
>DAOQNK010000093.1:0-9252 GCA_035332045.1 Thiobacillaceae bacterium
CAGGTATCGGGTTTGCTGAGCCACTTGGAAAATTCCTGTTCCGCGTAGGCGTTGGGGGGTAACTCGTCGGTGAGCAGGAGAATGTCGGCCTCTCCGGTATCGACGGGTTGCTGGAGATTGAGAAGGAGCCAACCCGCCACGGCCAAGGCGACCGCCATGGCGACGCCGAGCAGGGGGTGACGGTGGGCCTGGACCAGGATGCCGGAGCCGGCGTGGGTGTGGCCGTCGCTCAGCGCGTGGCGCCTGGCCGAGGCAAGCCGGGCGGTCGTGGACGCGTCAAGATCCCGCACGCCCGTGTCCAGGGTGCGGGTGATGTCGCGGATGAAATCCTGCTCGTTCACGGCTTGAGGCCCTTGTCCTTGAGTTTCGCTGCCAGAGCGTTAACGGCCCGGAAGCAGTGAGTCTTTACGCTGCCTTCGCTACAGCCCATGACTTGGGCAGTCTCGGAGACATCTAGTTCCTCCCAATAACGTAACAGGAAAGCTTCCCGTTGACGTGCCGGCAGCGTTGCCAGCGCCTCTTCGATAGTCGCCAGATTCTGCCAGCCGGAAACCTCTTCCTCCGGGCCCGGCAGGCGTACGGTATCCGACTCGGCGGACAAGGATTCCAGCGTTTCCGAGTTGTCCTCGTCCTTGTCGCGCAAGGGGGAGACGAGGCGCACCCAGAAATCCCGGACCCGGGACCGGCGGAAATGATCATGGATGGCATTCTGCAGGATTCGCTGGAACAGCAGGGGCAGTTCCTCGGCGGGCTTGTCGCCATAACGCTCCACCAGCTTCATCATGGCGTTCTGGACGATATCCAGGGCGGAATGGTGATCCTGCACGGCGAACAGGGCATGCTTGAAGGCGCGCCGTTCGGCTCCGGCGAGGAAGGCGTCGATTTCCTGGTTGGAAGCCACGCGGGGGAGTCCTGAGTGGAGGCGACGGCACTATACCCAAATCGAATCACGAATACATCGTTGATTTGCAATGGGGAAAAGTTTCCGATAACATGCCGCGTTTTCCGGATCGACCCAGTTTTGGAGACAGGCATGTACGCGGTGATCAAGACCGGTGGCAAGCAATACAAGGTGGCCGCTGGCGGCAAATTGAAAGTGGAAAGCCTTCCCGTGGAAGTGGGCGGCGAGGTGGAAATCAAGGACGTCCTGATGGTGGCCGATGGTGCCGACATCAAGGTGGGCACCCCCATGCTGGCGGGCGCCTCCGTGAAGGCCACGGTGCTCTCCCATGGCCGTCACGACAAGGTGATGATTTTCAAGATGCGCCGCCGCAAGCACTACCGCAAGACCCAGGGGCATCGTCAGAACTACACGGAAATCCGCATCGACGGCATTTCCGCCTGATCGAGGTAAAGAGACATGGCACACAAAAAAGCAGGCGGCAGCTCCCGCAACGGCCGCGAATCCGAATCCAAGCGCCTGGGCGTCAAGCGTTACGGCGGCCAGTTCGTGCCCGCCGGCAACATCCTGGTGCGCCAGCGCGGCACCCAGTTCCATCCCGGCCTGAACGTGGGCGTGGGCAAGGACTACACCCTGTTCGCCAAGGTGGACGGCGTGGTGGAATTCACCGTCAAGGGCCCCCACAAGCGCCGCACCGTCAGCGTGGTGCCCGTTTCGGCCTAAGCGCTCCGCCTGCACGACAAGGAGCCCTATCCCCGGATAGGGCTTTTTTGTTTCCGCGTTCCCGACTATGAAATTCATCGATGAAGCCCAGATCGACGTGGCCGCCGGCAACGGTGGCAACGGCTGCGCCTCGTTCCGGCGCGAGAAATTCATTCCCATGGGGGGGCCGGATGGCGGTGACGGTGGCCGGGGCGGCAGCATCTGGGCCCAGGCCGACCGCAACCTCAATACCCTGGTGGAATACCGCTACACCCGCTCCTTCAAGGCGAAGAACGGCGAACAGGGACGTGGCAGCGACTGCTATGGCAAGGGTGGCGACGACCTGATCCTGAAGGTGCCGGTGGGCACCGTGTTCCACGACGCGGACAGCGACGAGGTCCTCGCCGATCTGGCCCGGGATGGCCAGAAGGCCCTGATCGCCAAGGGTGGCAAGGGCGGCTTGGGCAACCTGCACTTCAAGTCCAGCACCAATCGGGCCCCCCGCCAATGCACGCCCGGGGAGCCTGGCGAGGAGCGCCGCCTGCGCCTGGAACTCAAGGTGCTGGCGGACGTGGGCCTCCTGGGCATGCCCAACGCCGGCAAGTCCACCTTCATCCGGGCGGTATCCGCCGCCAAGCCCAAGGTGGCCGATTATCCCTTCACGACCCTGCATCCCAACCTGGGTGTGGTACGGGTGGATACCGAGCGCAGCTTCGTGGTGGCCGACATTCCCGGCCTCATCGAGGGTGCCGCCGAGGGGGCCGGCCTGGGGCACCAGTTTCTGCGTCATCTGGCCCGCACCCGTTTGCTGTTGCATCTGGTGGACCTGGCGCCTTTCGATCCGGAGGTGGAGCCTGTCAAGGAGGCCCGGGCCATCGTCCAGGAGTTGCGCAAGTACGACGAAGGGCTCTACCGGAAGTCCCGCTGGCTGGTTTTGAACAAGACCGACCTGATACCGGAAGGGGAGCGGGCCGCGCGGGTCGCCGACTTCGTCCGGCAATTCGGTTGGGAAGGCCCGGTGTTCGCCCTGTCGGCGATTTCCGGCGAGGGTTGCAAACCCCTGGTGTTCGCGATCATGGCCCATCTGGATGAAACCCGGGCGGCCATGGAAAATCCCGATCCTGTACCCGGAGGCCCCGGATCGGATGGCCGGCCGGATGGCGAGGAGACATAAACATGGGGAAATCAGTGATCGCGGAGGCGCGCCGCCTGGTGGTCAAGGTGGGTAGCAGCCTGGTCACCAACGAGGGTCGGGGCCTGGATCACGCCCGCCTGGCCCTCTGGTCCGAGCAGATCGCCAAGATTACCGGCATGGGGAAGGAAATCGTCCTGGTCAGCAGCGGCGCCATCGCCGAGGGTATCAAGCGCCTGGGCTGGAGCAAGCGGCCCAGCGCCCTCAATGAACTCCAGGCCGCCGCCGCGGTGGGCCAGATGGGCCTGGTGGAAGCCTACGAGCGCAGCTTCCGGGCCCACAAGCTGCATACCGCGCAGATCCTCCTCACCCACGCCGACCTGGCCGACCGGGAACGTTACCTGAATGCCCGTTCCACCCTGCGCCGCCTGCTGGAACTGAAGGTCATCCCGGTCATCAACGAGAACGACACGGTCACCAACGACGAGATCAAGGTGGGTGACAACGATACCTTGGGCGCCCTGGTGGCCAACCTCATCGAAGCCGACGCCCTCATCATCCTCACCGACCAGCCCGGGCTGTATACCGCGGACCCCCGCAGGAATCCCGACGCCCGCTTTGTGGACGAGGCGGTGGCCGGCGATCCCGCCCTGGAAGAGATGGCCGGAGGCGCGGGTTCCAATGTCGGCACCGGGGGCATGATCACCAAGATCCTGGCGGCCAAGCGGGCGGCCCGCAGTGGCGCCCATACCATCATCGTCAGTGGCCGGGAGCCGGATGTGCTGGCCCGCCTGGCCGGGGGCGAGGCCCTGGGCACCCAGCTCGTCGCCCGCCAGGCACCCCTGGCCGCCCGTCATCAATGGTTGGCGGACCATCTCCAGGTCAGCGGCAAGCTGGTGCTGGATGCCGGTGCCGCCCAGGCCCTGATCCAGCAGGGGAAGAGCTTGCTGCCCATCGGGGTTCTGGAGGTGCGCGGCGATTTCCAGCGCGGCGCGGTGGTGGCGTGCCTGGACGAACAGGGACGGGATCTGGCCCGGGGGCTGGTCAATTACAGCGCCGATGAGGCGCGGCGCATCGTGCGCAAGCCCAGCACCGAGATCGAATCGATCCTGGGCTATGTGGACGAGGCGGAACTCATCCACCGGGACAATCTGGCGCTCCTTTGAACCGGGGTGGCGGTTTCAGGTCGGCGCGCGGCCGATTTTCTCCCGTGGCAGGCTGATCCGAATCTCGCAGCCTCCGGGCGTCTCGAAGTGCTGACCGAACGCCGCGCCGATGCGTTCGGCGCGCATGGCCATGCTGCGCAGGCCCCGTCCATTGCCGGAGGTCGGCTGTGCAGGCCGGCCGATGCCGAAATCCCGAATCTCCAAGCGCAGTTCCCCCGGATCCAGGACGACGCGGATGCGAGCCCGGGGAGTGCCGGCGTGCTTGATCAGATTGCTCACGGCCTCCCGCAGGATGCGGCCCAGGTTCAGGGCCTGGGGCTGGCTCAGGGCATGGCCGTCCAGATCGCCCCGGGCCTCCCATTCGAGAGCGATGCCGGCATCGGCGAGCCGGCGCTCACACTCCGCCCGCCAATCCGCCGAGAGGGCTTCCAGGGTCAGGTTCCCGGGCTGAATGATGGAGACCACGTCACGCAGGTCCTGGAGGGCCGAGCGCGCCAGGGCGGTGTTTTCCGGCGTGTCGGCGCGGTACACCAGGGATAGCAGCTTGGCGCCCACGTCGTCGTGGAGGTCCCGGTAGATGCGTTCTCGTTCCTCGGTGATGGCCCGCTCGGTCTCCAGGGCGTGCATACGCTTGTCGCTTTCCCTCAACTCCGCCTGCTTGGCCGCCACCCGGGCTTCCAGATCGTAGTTCATGCCTTCCATCTGGTTCAGGACCTGGACAAAGCGGGAAGTCATCACCAGCCCCACCATGAGGAAGATGAGGGGGGCGCTGTAGTGCAGCAGATGCACATCCTCGGGAAAGAGGCCGATAAGGCTGTGCTTGAGCAGATCATGGGCACCGAACAGTACCACCAGCCCCATGGCGACCAGCAACACGCCGGCCTCGCGATTGCGCCAGCCGACCGCGGCCCGAAACAGGAGGAGCAGCACGGCGATGGCCAGGAAGAGGGTGAGGCCATGCATCAGCGTGCTCACCTGCATGAACCAGGCGCCCGGGGCCAGCCCCAAGGACAGGGGAGAAACGACGGCGCTGCCCCACAGCCAGGGCAGCAGGGGGCGGCCGCCGGCGCCGGCGAAGCGCAGCAGCGCGGCCAGCAGGAAGGCGGAAAACACCTGGAAGCTGGCATTCACGAGGATTTCCCAGGTGGCGGTGGGCAGGGGGGCCTGCCCCAGGTAGAGGTTGGCCGATTGACAGGCCCATATCAGCGACGACAAGCCGAACCAGGCATAGGCCACATCCCGGCGGCGCTGCCACCAGAGCGTCAGCATCAACACCCCCATGCTGGCGATGGCCAGGGTGGCCGTCTGGTTGAGGCTGATATGCCAGAACAGGGCCTGCTCGTAGCGGCTCCGCAGGACGCTTTCCGGGCCCACCTGGACGGGTTCCAGGACTGCCTGGGTGTAGGGATGGGACAGCAGGCGGACATCCAGGCGGTTTATCTCGCCGTCGTCCCGCAGCAATCCGGGGGGAAGCACGAAGAGCAAGGGCCGGTTCCAGTTGCGCCCCACCGGTTCCTCGAAGGGTCCCCCCGAGCCGATGGAGACACCATTGAGGAAGACCTGGGCATTGAGGCCCAGACGGGGCAGGTACACCGCCTGGAGGGCCGATCCGGAGGGCACCTGGAAGCCCATCCGGTACCAGCCCGTGGCGGGGGCGGTCCGGGCGACGGCCGGCCGCCGTTCCATCCAGACATCCGGGAGAGACACGGACGACCAGGCGGCGCCGGATTCCGGCGGCGTCTTGGCGGAGGAAACCAGGAAATCCGCCTTGTTCAACTCCGTCACGCCGTGCCCGGCGACGGCGAGGCCGGAAAAAAACGCCCACACGCCGAGCAGCCAGGGTCCGACGCGGCGCGCGATCCCGGCCACGGTGATCAGAAAAAGCTGGTGACGCGCAGGTACACGTCGCGCACGTCCACGAAGTTGCGTCCCGCCACCGCATCCTGGATCTCCAGCTTGACGATAAGGGGCAGGGGCAGCCGCCCGGCACGCCAGGCGCGGATGCCGCTCCAGGTGAGGGAGAGACGCGCCTGGTCGGCCACGGTGCGGGTATCGGCGGAAAGCCAGGAAGTGTCGGTGCCCAGCCGGGAGGTGTAGCGGTCGCTGGCCTCCTGGTAGCGGTGCCAGGTGGCCGAGGCCCGCCAGTCTCCCCAGGTCTTGCCCAGTTCCAGATCGAATTCCTGGTAGTCGCCCAGGTTGCGCTTCAAGGTTTCGGTGGCCGCCGCCGGGGTGGTCAGGGGATTGCCCGGCCGGGCGCGGATCTCATCGGGCAGCTGCACCTGGTGTTCGGCCAGCAGGCGCAGGTCCCAGCCCCGGCCCAGGTCGCGGAAATATTCCAGGCGAAAGCGCAGGTCGGTGCTGCCGTCCCCCGGCGGCACGTCGGCCAGGTTGTCCGGATCGTCCGCCTTGGCCAGGCCGATGCGCACGCCGAAACCGGCAATGGCGCTGTCCTTTTCCCCTTTGTGGAACCGCCAGAGGGCGCCCACGGTGGGATCGGACAGGCCGGCCACGGTGGTGGTGGCCAGGGGCTTGTAGCCGAGAATGCCGGTCAGGGCTCCCTGCAGAACGCTGGCGCCCACCAGCCCGGTGTCCCGCAGGCCGACCCGGTTGGTGGTCCGGATATAGGGCAGGATGGCGCCCACGGTCAGGTCCTCGGTCAGGCCATAGCCCAGCATCAGTTCGGTGAAATCGGTGGTGACCCGGGTATCCAGGTTGACGGTGAAACCGGCGTTCGCCAGTTGGGTGTTATAGGCGGCGTCCAGATCCACCCGGGTCCCGCTGTCGTCGAAACGGTGGTCGTAGCCGTTGTGCAGCACCGTCAGGCGGGCGGCCCAGTGCCCGGCGGGCGCCATGGCATCCAGGCCATGGGCGGTGGCGGCGGGCAGGTCATCGCCGGCGGCCGCCCACCCGGATGCCAGGGCCAGGGGGAGGGCCAGCCTGGCAACCCGATTGATTCCGCGACCCATGGGATCCCCGACAGTCAAATGGCCGACACTCTACGCGAGCCCGGAAACACGGAAAATCCCTGGAACAGGGGAGCCTCTCCCCGGCTCCGGGGATACCGGGGTGTTGCGGAGGCCGGTATCGTTGCGCCTGGAGGGAACCATGAAAACCTGTCTGCTCGTGGAGGATGTCCCGGAAGCCGCGGAATGGCTGGCCAGGGCCCTCGAAACCACCTTTCCCGGCATCCAGCTGGAGCGCGCCGCCAATCTGGCCGAGGCCCGCGAACGCCTGGCGGCCCGGCCCGAACCGGAGCTGGCCCTCATCGACCTGGGGCTGCCGGATGGCAATGGCGTCGATTTCATCGCCGAGCTCAACTACCGCTCGCCCCGGACCGTGTGCGTGGTGGCCAGCATCTTCGACGACGACCAGCATATCTTCCCGGCCCTGCGCGCCGGTGCCCAGGGCTACCTGCTCAAGGACCAGGACCTGGATGCCATCGTGGAACTGCTCAAGGGCATCGTGGCCGGCCGGCCGCCCCTGTCGCCCGCCGTGGCCCGCAAGCTGCTCGCCCATTTCCGCGTGGCCCCGGAAGTGGCGGCCCCCGAGTTGACCGAGCGGGAAACCGAGGTCCTGCGCCTGATCGCCAAGGGCCTCACCACCGTCGAGGTGGCCAGGCTCCTGGGCATCAGCGCCAACACGGTGCCCTCCTACGTGAAGGAGATCTACCGCAAGCTCAACGTCTCCTCCCGGGCCGAGGCGGCGCTGACGGCGCGCAACATGGGACTGGTGTAAGACATTCCGACACCCCGGGCCAGGGGATGCCCCGCCAGCGGGCAGGCCGGTAAGCTGACCTCACTGTCAAACCCGAACGAGGTCGTCCCATGCACCGCCCAGCCCTGTCCGCCCTGCTCGCCCTGCTGCTGCCCGCCGCTTCCGCCAGCGCCCTGGAACTCACCGATCTGGCCGGGGTTTCCGCCAGCGCCAGCTATTGCTACCTGGGTTGCGGTAACGCCAAGCACGACGCCAGCAACATTCTCGACGGGGACTATGGCGGAACCGGCAACACTGGCTACAACGCGTGGAATTCCGGCACCTATGCCGGCTGGGTGCAGGTGGATTTCGGCGCCGTCTACGAACTGGACCGGATCGAGCTGTATGGCTGGTACAACACCTACGACCCCTTCACCCTGTCGGTCAGCGTTGACGGACTGAGCTGGACCACTGTTGCGGTGGATGGCTATCACGCCGAATCCCGGCTCACCCACACGGACATCAGCGGCCTTAAGTACGGCGCCGTCTACGACGTGGCTGACAACACCCTGACTTCCGGCCTCAGCGGCCAATATCTGCGCTACACGGTGAATGCCGGCTCCCCCCACTGGGGCTATCTGTTCGAGATGGACGTCCAGGGCCACGTGGCCGCGGCCCCCGTTCCGGAGCCCGAAACCTACGCCCTGATGCTGGCCGGCCTGGGCCTGGTGGGCTTCGCCGCCCGGCGGTGCCGGGGCTGATTCCCAGCTGCACCGGGGCCCTGGCCGGAGTGCCGGCAAACTATCGGACGCACTTGTCGGAAAACCATACGGCAGCCCCGGGCAACCCATTGCGTGAGATCGCAACCTGTTGTTTCGTAACAAAACCATTGGCATCAACGGGTTTGGCTTGGCTTTTGCTTACAACCCTCCCTAGCCGGACGTGCAGCATCGAAAAAACCTGAAATCCCTTTTCCTGAAACGAACCCAGCCCAAGCCCCCACCATGAAAAAAATTCCCCTTATCCTGGCTTTGCTTTCCCCCGTTGGCGCTTTTGCAGATTCATACGGGGTTTCCTTCATCATGTACGGCTATCCGGACAATACCGAGAGCTATGCCTTTGCGTCGCCCCGGTTCAAGTTGACCAATCTGTCGGACCCGGGAGTCGAGATCACCAGTTTCAGCATGGATGACGGTAGCTACACGGCCGGTTTGTGGGACGCGGTGGGCTCCGAAGCAGCCAGTTCGGGCGTGGTTTATACCCTGACCCAGAGTGACCGCATACAGAATCAGGGTTGGTACACCAATGTCGGTTATAGCTTTATCGGCCTCGACAGCGGCGACTACATGCAATTCGCCGCCGATCCGGACACCCTCCATTACGGCACGGGCAATATCGTGGACGCGCGGGGTTACCTCTTCAACGGCGGCACCATCCACGTGGGCTTCTCCAATGGAGAAACCCTGGATCTGACCTGGCAGCCCAACCCCGCCGAGCTGGTCATGAACCCCCTGCAACGTCCGGACCTGCCCGTGACGGATGACCGGAACATCTACTACGAACTGACCCAGACCGTTTCCGCCCCCGTTCCGGAGCCCGAAACCTACGCCCTGATGCTGGCCGGCCTGGGCCTGGTGGGCTTCGCGGCGCGCCGCCGC
>DAOQNK010000094.1:0-9066 GCA_035332045.1 Thiobacillaceae bacterium
TAACGTAAATTAGACATCACTTCCATATATGGAAACATTTCCACATATGGAAGTCTTATTGCCATAGATGGGCATGGGATATCCATATATGGCAATCGATGTCTATTAGTGGAAATGTCCATTACTGGATACCTCAAGCAATGGCTTGGATGCGTGCTTCGAGGCCAATGGCTTTGGCGGTGGAGCGGGGCATGAGCCAGACGCGCCGCTCGGCATCCCAGTGCGCACCCAATTTCTTGGCTTGGTCGCGTAACGCCCGTTCCTGATAGCCGATGGTGACGGCGACGATGTCCTGGAGTCGGGTGGCGGGCGGAGGCAATTCCTGTTCGTCGATGACGAGTTCGACGGTGGTGTAACGCTTGCGGCCGTCAAGACGGTAGCGCACGCAAACCAGGGCGTTTCCATATTCGGCTTGCAGGCGTTTGGTACCGTTCTGGCCGGGAGTCAGGCGTTTGCTGACGCGGGCGTTCAAAGCTGGGCTGGGTTCAATGGCTTTGGCGTTTGGCTGGCCGTTCATGCCGGGCTCCCTGATTTTTTTGGCAATGTAGTTCTTGTCCGGAATGGTGGCAAGGCCAGGAAGGGCGAAGCGGGAATAGGGCCTGATCGCTTTGCCTTAGCGGGGGAGATAGCCCTCTCCCCGGCCCTCTCCCCGGCCCTCTCCCGCTTGCGGGAGAGGGAGTGTGTGAGACGGGACGTGGTGCTGGGGCGGGCGGGGTTAAATCCCCCCTAGCCCCCCTTTTCAAAGGGGGTCATCGCTGGAGGCGGGCAGGGCCGGAGTTGCCCGATGTGGAGGACGGGCATGAAAAAAGCGGCCCGGAGGCCGCTTTCTTGGGACGGCGGCCGAAGCCGCTTACTTCACCACTTCCTTCAACTGATCCAGGATCGCCGGATTCTCAAGCGTGGAGACGTCGGAGGTGATCTCCTCGCCCTTGGCCAGGGTGCGCAGCAGGCGGCGCATGATCTTGCCGGAGCGGGTCTTGGGCAGGTTGTCGCCGAAGCGGATTTCGTCGGGCTTGGCGATGGGGCCGATTTCGTGGCCGACGTGGTTGCGCAGGTCGTTGACGATCTGCTTGGCCTCGTCGCCCACCGGGCGGGCGCGCTTCAGCACCACATAGGCGACGATGGCCTCGCCCTTGATGTCGTGGGGCTTGCCCACCACGGCGGCTTCCGCCACCAGGGGGTGGCTCACCAGGGCGGATTCGATTTCCATGGTGCCCATGCGGTGGCCGGAGACGTTCAGCACGTCGTCGATGCGGCCCATGATGGTGAAGTAGCCGGTCTTGGCATCGCGCACGGCGCCGTCGCCCGCCAGGTAGAGCTTGCCGCCCAGGTCCTCGGGGAAGTAGCTCTTCTTGAAGCGCTCGGGGTCGTTCCAGATGGTGCGGATCATGGAGGGCCAGGGGCGCTTGATGACCAGGAAGCCGCCCTTGCCCCATTCCACCTCGTGGCCGCCTTCGTCGACGACGGTGACCATGATGCCGGGGAAGGGCAGGGTGCAGGAGCCGGGCACCAGGGGGGTGACGCCGGGCAGGGGGGTGATGACGTGGCCGCCGGTCTCGGTCTGCCAGAAGGTGTCCATGATGGGGCACTTACCGCCGCCGATATTGTCGTGGTACCACATCCAGGCTTCGGGGTTGATGGGCTCGCCCACGGAACCCAGCACCCGCAGGGTGGAGAGGTCGTAGTTCTTGGGATGCACGGCCGGGTTGGTGTCGGCGGCCTTGATCAGGGAACGGATGGCGGTGGGGGCGGTGTAGAAGATGTTGACCTTGTGGTCCTGGATCATCTTCCAGAAGCGGCCGGCGTCGGGGAAGGTGGGCACGCCCTCGAAGACGATCTCGGTGCCGCCGCAGGCCAGGGGGCCGTAGGTGATGTAGGTGTGGCCCGTCACCCAGCCGATGTCCGCCGTGCACCAGAACACGTCGTTGGGCTTCAGGTCGAAGGTCCACTTCATGGTCATGATGGCGTGCAGCAGGTAGCCGCCGGTGGAGTGCTGGACGCCCTTGGGCTTGCCGGTGGAGCCGGAGGTGTAGAGCAGGAACAGGGGATGCTCGGCATCCACCCACTCGGGCTCGCAGGTCTCGGACTGGTTGGCCACCACGTCGTGCCACCAGACGTCGCGGCCGGCCACCATGGTGCAGGCGCCGCCGGTGCGCTGGTAGACCACCACGTTCTTGACGGAATCGGTGCCGCCCAGGGTCATGGCCTCGTCCACGGCGGGCTTGAGGGGGATGTTCTTGCCGCCCCGGCACTGCTCGTCGGAGGTGATCACCATCACCGCGCCGGCATCCTCGATGCGGTCCCGCAGGGCGGTGGCGGAGAAGCCGCCGAACACCACGGAGTGGGTGGCGCCGATGCGGGCGCAGGCCTGCATGGCCACCACGCCCTCGATGGACATGGGCAGGTAGATGATGACCCGGTCGCCCTTCTTGACGCCCAGGCTCTTCAGGGCATTGGCGAACTGGCCGACGCGGGCGAGCAGATCCTTGTAGGTGACCTTGGTGACTTCGCCCTTGTCGGCCTCGAAGATGATCGCGGTCTTGTCACCCAAACCGGCCGCGACGTTCTTGTCCAGGCAGTTGTAGGAGACGTTCAGCTTGCCGTCCGGGAACCACTTGTAGAAGGGGGCGTTGGATTCGTCCAGGACCTGGGTGAACGGGGTCTGCCAGACCACGTTTTCCTTGGCCAGCTTGCCCCAGTAGCCTTCGTAGTCGGCTTCGGCTTCGGCGCACAGGGCCTTGTAGGCCTCCATGCCGGAAACGTTGGCCTGGGCCACGAATTCCGGAGAGGGATCGAAGACTCGGTTTTCGTGCAGGACGGATTCGATGGTGGTGCTCATGACGTGCGTCTCCTCGACGGCAAATTAAGAACAGGTCTTCCTCCCCCAAGGAAGCAAGTAACTTAGGGCAGTTCCGGATTTTTCGCATTTTGCACTGCAACATCAAATAACCCCGATGCAGGCGTGGTGCCGCATACCGGATATCGCGCTGCGACATGAACCGCCCGGGCCGACATGACCACGCTCAAGTTTGTCCAGCCCTGGCCGATACTTTTCCGGTTTGCAAAATCGGGCCGCCGGCCCCCCAGGGACCGGCCAAACAACACTAACGACTGGCAACAGAAGAGGAACAGCAGCATGTCCGCGTTATCCGTCAAGAAATCCCTGATCGGCTCTTCCATCCTGGTGGGTGTTCTGCTGCTTTCGGGCAATCTGCTGGTCTGGCGGGGCAACCAATCCCTGAACGCCGCCGCCGCCGAGGCCGCCCGCGTCGAACATGGCATGCTGGCCTTCAAGGATGCCCGCTTCCACGTCGTGCAAATCCAGCAGTTCCTCACCGACGCCTCGGCGGTGGGCGTGGCGGATTTCACCGAGGCCGGCAAGGAAAAGACCGCCGCCCTGGGGGAGTTGAGCAACCTGGAACAACTGCTGCCCGAAAAGCGTGACGATATCGGCCAATTGCGCGCCGGCATCGACCGCCTCTACACCACGGGCGAGCGCATGGTCCACGCCTACATCGACCAGGGCCGGGAAGCCGGCAACGCCCTCATGAAGGGCGAAAACGGCTTCGACGGCGCCACCGAGGGCCTCACCCGGCAACTGGATGCGCTGGCCATCGATCTCCACAGGCAGTCGGAAGTCTCCGAACAGGCCCAGCACGACACGCGCGGCGCCATGACCTGGACCAGCGCCGGCGTCGCCGGCATGGCCCTGGTGGTGATGCTGCTGGCCAATTTCTTCCTCTACCGCGTGCTCATGCGACTGCTGGGTGGCGAGCCCGCCTACGCCGGCCAGGTGGCGCGCCATATCGCCGGCGGCGACCTGACCCGGTCCGTGGACGTGCCTTCGGGCGACAGCGCCAGCCTGCTGGCCAACATCGCGGCCATGCAGGAGGGCCTGCGGGAGACGGTGCAGCGCATCCGGGATGGTTCCCAGGCGGTCCTGAATGCGGCCCAGCGGCTCAATACCGAGTCGGACCGGGTGGTGGACAGCTCCCGCCGGCAGAGCGATGCCGCCGCCGCCATGTCGGCGTCGGTGGAGGAGATGACCACCAGCATCGCCCAGGTGGCCGATTTCTCCCATAACGTCAGCAGCCGGGCCGGCACCTCGGGCGACGTGGCGGCCCAGGGGGGCCGGGAAGTCCAGGCCGTGGCCGAGGACATCAGCCGGGTGGCCGAATCGGTGAACCAGGCGAGCCAGGTCATCGGCGCCCTGGGCGAGGAATCCCGGCGCATCACCGCCATCGTCGACACCATCCGGGACATCGCCGACCAGACCAACCTGCTGGCCCTCAACGCCGCCATCGAGGCGGCCCGGGCCGGCGAGCAGGGCCGGGGCTTCGCGGTGGTGGCCGACGAGGTGCGCAAGCTGGCCGAGCGCACCACCCAGTCCACCCAGGAAATCTCGGCCATGGTGGAAGCCATCGGCCAGCAATCCGGCGAGGCGGTGAAGCGCATGGAACAGAGCCTGGCCCAGGTGGCCCAGGGGGTGGCCCAGGCGGAGAAGGCCCGGAGCGCCATGGAAGAGGTCAGCAAGGGCTCCGGCAAGGTGGTCGGCGAGATCGGCGAGATCAACAACGCCCTGCAGGAACAGCGCGCCGCCAGCGCCGACATTTCCAGGCACGTGGAAGGCATCGCCGCCATGGCGGAGCGGAATGGCCAGTCGGTGGCCCAGATCGCCGCCGACGTGCGCCATCTGGAAGAGCTTTCCGAGCACCTGGAAAGCCTGATGAGCAGGTTCCGCGCATGAGTCGCCTCCCATTCGGCTCGAGCAGCCCGACGCTCCGGATTCTGGCAGCCAGCCTGCTGGCCGCCGGACTGGTTTCGCCCGTCCAGGCCTTCCATCCCCTGACCACCGACGACACGGGCACCCAGGGCCTGGGCGGCAATCAGCTGGAGATCGGCTTCGACTATGCCCATGCCCGCCTCGCCGGGAGCACGGGCATCGGCCGGGCGGTGCCCCTCACCTACACCCGGGGCCTCACAGATGACCTGGACCTGTTCGCTGGCGTGGCGCGGCAGACCTCGCCCGGCGACGGCTGGGAGAACGTGGGCATCGGCGTCAAATGGCGCTTCCACGAGAACGAGGCGGGCAAGTACAGCCTGGCCCTCAAGCCGGAAATCCTGCTGCCGGTCTCCCGCGGAAAGGAAGCCGCCGGCTTCGGCACGGGCAAGACTTCCTACGGCCTGACCCTGATCTACACCCGCGAGATGGCCTTCGGCGAACTCCACGCCAACCTGGCGGCGGAACGGGTCAACTTTGACGATACCGTCACCTTCACCGACCGCCGCAACCGCTATCGGCTGTCCGTGGCGCCGGTGTGGCATGTGGCGGAAGGCTGGAAGCTGGCCCTGGACGTGGGGCTCCAGACCAATCCGGACCGGGCCGAGAAGGCGCGCATGGGCTATGTCGAACTGGGCCTGATCCATAGCCCCGCCGAAAACCTGGACCTGAGCCTGGGCGTCACCCGGGAACTCCTGGACGGCCCGGTCTCCACCACCACCGCCAGCCTGGGCCTGACCTGGCGTTTCCACTGAGATTTTCCCGAGGACAGGCCGCCCCAATAAGGTGCGGGGCGGCCTGATCAGCGGCAAAATGGGTGTCCGCCAAGCGCCCGCCCCGATGCCATGATCCCCTCCTCCCCCGCCGATCTCGTCCAGCGCGCCGTTGGCCACAGCCGCTGGCTCGCCGCCCGCCTCCAGGCCCGGCCCGAGCTGGCGGGCTGGCTGGCGGAAACCCTGGACACGCCGGTCTCCCGGACGGAAATGGCCGACTTCCTCGGCGCCGGCTTCGCCAGCGGGGACGACCTCAACCGCCTGCTCCGCCGCCTGCGGGAAAAGGTCTTCGCCCGGGTCATGGTCCGGGACCTGGGCGGCCTGGCCGACCTGGCCGAGGTCACCGGCACCCTCACCACCCTGGCCGAGGTGGCGGTGAGCACCGCCCTGGACTTCCACCACCGGGACCTGGCCGCCATCCACGGCGAGCCCCTGGATGCCGAGGGCCGGCCCCAGCAGATGCTGGTGGTGGGCATGGGCAAGCTGGGGGGCGGCGAGCTCAACGCCTCGTCCGACATCGACCTCATCTTCGTCTTCGCCGAGGACGGCGACACCGCCGGGCCGCGCAAGCTCAGCAACTTCGAATTCTTCACCCGTCTGGGCAAGCGCCTCATCGCCAGCCTGGACGACAAGACCGGCGACGGCTACGTCTTCCGCGTCGACATGCGGTTGCGGCCCTACGGCGGCGACGGCCCCCTGGCCTCCAGCTTCGCCATGCTGGAAGAGTATTTCTACACCCAGGCCCGGGAATGGGAACGCTACGCCTGGATCAAGGGCCGGGCCCTGACCGGCGACCGCGTCGAGGAACTGGAGGCCCTGCGCCGGCCCTTCGTCTACCGCAAGTATCTGGACTTCGGCGCCTTCGGCTCCATGCGCGACCTGCACGCCCAGATCCGCCGGGAGGTGGCGCGCAAGGACATGGCCGACAACATCAAGCTGGGACCTGGCGGCATCCGGGAGATCGAGTTCATCGCCCAGGTCTTCCAGCTCATCCGCGGCGGCCGGCTGCCGGCCCTGCAACAGCGCCCCACCCGGGTACTCCTGGAGGAGCTGGCGGAGCACGGCCTGGTGCCCGAGCTCCAGGCCGCCGAGATGGATGCCACCTATGTCTTCCTGCGCAACCTGGAACACCGGTTGCAATACCTGGACGACGCCCAGACCCAGAGGCTGCCCCATGGCGCCGAGGATCGGCTGCGCATCGCCCGGTCCATGGGCTATGCCGACTGGGAAGGCATGGAAGCCCATCTCAACAGTCTGCGCCGCAAGATCGCCGGCTATTTCGAGCAGGTCTTCGGCGCCCCCCAGGAAGACCAGTCCGGCCACCCCCTGGCCGGCCTCTGCGAGCTGGCCGAGGGCGAGGCCCTGGAGCGCCTGGCCGAGGTGGGCTATGCCGATCCGGCCGACGCCCTGGCCCAGGTCCGCCGCCTGAAATCCGGCAGCCGCTACGCCGGCCTGCCCGCCGGCAACAAGGCCATCCTCGATGCCCTGCTGCCGCCCCTGGTCCAGGTGGCGGCGGCTTTCCCCAATGCCCGGGAAACCCTGGCCCGCATCCTGGCCCTGCTGGAGGCCATCGCCAAGCGCGGCCCCTATCTGGCCCTGCTCCAGGAATATCCCCAGACCCTGCGCCAGGTGGCCCGCCTGGTCAGCAGCAGTCCCTGGGCCGCCCAGTACCTGACCCGGCAGCCCCGTCTGCTGGACGAGCTGCTGGACGCCCGCCAGCTCATGGCGCCGCCGGACTGGCCCCAGGTCGCCCGGGAACTGGGCGGGCGCCTGCGCGCCCAGCAGGGCGACGTGGAACGGCAGATGGACGAACTGCGCCACCTCAAGCAGTCCGAGACCTTCCGCCTGCTGGCCCAGGACCTGGCCGGACTCTGGACGGTGGAGAAGCTTTCCGACCACCTTTCCGACCTGGCCGACCTGCTGGTCCAGGCCACCCTGGATCTGGTCTGGGACAACCTGCCCGGCCGGCACCGGGAGAAACCCGCCTTCGCGGTGGTAGCCTACGGCAAGCTGGGCGGCAAGGAACTGGGCTACGCCTCCGACCTGGACATCGTCTTCCTCTACGACGACGCCCACCCGGACGCCCAGGACATCTACGCCCGGCTGGGCAAGCGCCTCAACACCTGGATGGGCACCCACACCGCCGCCGGCATCCTCTACGAGACCGACCTGCGCCTGCGCCCCGACGGCGCCTCGGGCCTGCTGGTGAGCAGCCTGGAGGCCTTCGAGGACTACCAGCGCCACCACGCCTGGACCTGGGAACACCAGGCCCTGACCCGGGCCCGCTTCTGCTGCGGCGACGCGGCCGTGGGCGAGCGCTTCACCGCCATCCGCTCGGCCGTGCTGGAGCAGCCCCGGGACCGGGACACGCTGCGCGCCGAGGTGCTGGAGATGCGGCGGAAGATGCTGGATGGCCACCCCAATCCCTCCGGCCTGTTCGACGTCAAGCACGACCGGGGCGGCCTGGTGGACGTGGAATTCACGGTCCAGTATCTGGTGCTGGCCGAGGCCGCCGCGCATCCGGAGATGACCGCCAACATCGGCAACATCGCCCTGCTGCGGCGGGCCGGCGACCTGGGCCTGATTCCGCCGGCCATCGGCCTGGCCGCCGGCGACGCCTACCGGGAACTACGCCGCCGCCAGCACATCCTGAAGCTCCAGGGCGCCGAGCACGCCCGTACCGAGCAGGGCGGCCTGGCCCAGGAAATCCTGGCGGTGCAGGCCCTCTGGCGCCAGGTGTTCGGGGACGAAACCCCCTGATCTTTTCACGGGGCTTTGCCTCGGCCGGCAGCGGCCACCCTCAAGCCCGGCCGAAAAAATGCCGACATAGGCCTGGCGCCGCGAGGCGCCCACCCTGTTTTCCACGGAGGCAACCCAGATGACGGGTCATTCCTGGTGGGGCGCGGGGCAGTGGGCCGCCTTCCTCGAATACAAGGAGCAGCCCATCAAGGCGGCCAGCAAGGCCGCCCTGGATGCCCTGGAGGCGGGACAGGAGGACACCCTTTCCGCCCAGGCCTACGCCGCCTTGCTGCTCGAGGATCCCCTGCTGGCCCTGCGCCTGCTGAGGGAGGCCAACAAGCGCCTGCCCCGCCGCATGGCCCGGGACATCACCACGCCCCTGGGCGTGGTCCTGGCCCTGGGCACCCAGTCTTTCAAGGACCAGATCCGCCACGCCCCCGAGGTGGGCGAGGACAACGCCGGCTTCCTGGCCTGCGAGGCCAATTCCTCCCGGGCGGCGCGCATCGCCACGGCCTGGGGCGCCCTGCGCCACGATCTGGACCCGGGGGAATTGTCCATGGCCGCCCTGCTGGCCAACGCCGGCGAGATCGAACTCTGGGCCTTCGTGCCGGAACTGCCCCAGAAGGCCCTGGACGAACTGCACAGCGGCCGCGCCCAGCGCAGCGAGCAGGCCCAGCGCCAGGCCTGCGGCTTCCCCTTCCTGGACCTGACGCTGCTGCTCATCGAGAACTGGACCCTGCCCCAGCTCATCAAGCAGCTCATCCGGGGCGACGA
>DAOQNK010000095.1:0-8809 GCA_035332045.1 Thiobacillaceae bacterium
CTGATGCCGCCGCCGCCCCGGCTCCCGCCGCCGAGGCCGCCGCCCCGGCCCCTGCTGCGGCTGCCCCGGCCCCCGCGCCCACCCCCAACAAGGGTGACACGGCCTGGATGCTGGTAGCCACCCTGCTGGTGATCATGATGTCGATCCCCGGCCTGGCCCTGTTCTACGGTGGCCTGGTCCGCAGCAAGAACATGCTCTCGGTGCTGATGCAGGTGTTCTCCATCTTTGCCCTGATCACCGTGCTGTGGGCCATCTATGGCTACTCGCTGGCCTTCACCCAGGGCAATGCCTTCATCGGTGGCTTCGACCGGCTGTTCCTCAAGGGTATCTTCAACCCCATGGACGGCAGCGTCGCCAATGCGGCCACCTTCAGCAAGGGTGTGGTGATTCCCGAGTTCGCCTTCGTGGCCTTCCAGGCCACCTTCGCGGCCATCACCGTGGCCCTGACCGTGGGCGCCTTCGCCGAGCGCATGAAGTTCTCCGCCGTGCTGCTGTTCGCCGCCCTGTGGTTCACCTTCGCCTACCTGCCCATGGCTCACATGGTCTGGTTCTGGCCCGGCCCGGATGCCTTCACCGACGCCAAGGCTGGCGAAGCCGCGGTCGCGGCCTCCGGCTGGTTGTTCCAGAAGGGCGCCCTGGACTTCGCGGGCGGTACCGTGGTGCACATCAATGCCGGTATCGCCGGCCTGGTGGGCGCCTTCGTGGTAGGCAAGCGCATCGGTTACGGCCGGGAAGCCTTCACGCCCCACAGCCTGACCATGACCATGATCGGCGCTTCCCTCCTTTGGGTGGGCTGGTTCGGCTTCAACGCGGGTTCCGCCCTGGAAGCCGGTGGTACTGCCGCCCTGGCCTTCATCAACACGCTGAACGCCACCGCCGCCGCCGCCGTGACCTGGACCTTTACCGAATGGCTGCTCAAGGGCAAGGCCTCCATGCTGGGCGCCGCTTCCGGCGCGGTCGCCGGCCTGGTGGCCATCACCCCCGCCTGCGGTTGGGTCGGGGTGGGCGGCGCCCTGGTCATCGGCGCGCTGGCTGGCGTGGTCTGCCTGTGGGGTGTCACCGGCCTGAAGAAGATGCTGGGCGCGGACGATGCCTTGGACGTCTTCGGCGTGCACGGTATCGGCGGCATCCTGGGTGCCCTGCTGACCGGCGTGTTCAACACCTGGTCTCTGGGTGGCACGGGCATCGTCGACTACGTCAACAACAAGATCGTCGATACCGAGATCGGCGCCCAGGTCTGGATTCAGGCCCAGGCCGTCCTCACCGCGTTGATCTGGTCCGGCGTGGTGGCCCTGGTCTGCTACAAGATCATCGACTGGACCATCGGCCTGCGCGTGCCGGAAGATCAGGAACGCGAAGGTCTGGATACCACCGCCCACGGCGAGCGGGCATACAACATGTGACCGGTCCCAGAATCCATCTCACCACCATGTGAGTTCAAGGGCGCCAATCGGCGCCCTTTTTTTCGCCCCGGCGAGCCACAAATTGGTGCGTTCGTGCACGGTTTTTGATGCCTGACGCTTCGTGTTCGGCTTCCAGCCCACCGCCCGAAGCCGGGCTAGTTCATAACAATCAGTCACTTAACGAGCAGTCCGGAAATGGCACCATGCTTGCTATCCATCCCCATGAATATTACCAATATTCATTTCCGTAATACTTTAGGAGCCCAGAATGAAGCTGAGTCAGTTTGCTAGCGCCACGAAGCGTTGGACCCTCCATCTCCTCTTTCCCCTGGCCCTGCTGGCCTCTCTCGCCGCCCAGGCCGCCGCCCCCCTGAAGATCGGCTACAGCGACTGGCCAGGCTGGGTGGCCTGGCAGGTGGCCATCGACAAAGGCTGGTTCAAGGAGGCGGGCGTACCCGTCACCTTCGAGTGGTTCGACTACTCGGCCTCCATGGACGCCTTCTCCGCCGGCAAGATCGACGCGGTCACCATGACCAACGGCGATGCCCTGGTCACCGGCGCCGCCGGCGGCAAGAGCGTGATGGTCATGCTCACCGACTACTCCAACGGCAACGACATGATCATCGGCAAGCCCGGCGTGCGTTCCCTCAAGGACCTGAAAGGCAAAAAGGTCTCGGTGGAAGTGGGCCTGGTGGAGCACCTGCTGTTGCTCAACGGCCTGAAGAAAGCGGGCATGAAGGAATCCGACGTCAAGCTGGTCAACGCCAAGACCAACGAGATGCCCCAGATGCTGACCGCCAGCGACGTGGCCGCCGTGGGCGCCTGGCAACCCATTGCCGGCCAGGCCATGAAGGGCGTGCCCGGCGCCAAGCCCCTCTACACCTCCGCCGACGAACCCGGCCTGATCTACGACGTGCTCGCCGTGAACCCGGCCAGCGCCAAGCAGCGCAAGGCCGACTGGGTCAAGGTGGTGAAGGTGTGGGACAAGGTGGTGGCCTACATCAACGATCCCAAAACCCAGCCCGAGGCGGTGAAGATCATGGCCGCGCGAGTCGGCGTCTCCCCCGAGATCTACCTGCCCCTGCTCAAGGGTACCAAGCTCTTGAGCCTGGCCGACGCGAAGAAGATCTACGTCAAGGGTGACGGCTTCAAGACCCTGGAGGGCTCCACCAAGGTGGCCAACGAGTTCAACGTCGCCAACGGCGTCTACAAGGCCGCCGAGAACGTGGACGCCTATCTGGATGCCTCCTTCACCAACGCCAAGTAAGACCCGCCCAACCCGTCCCGGACCGGAACGCGCATGTCAGCGAACGCCCTCAATGAATCCCGCCAGCGCCTGCTGCTGACCGTGGGGTCGTTCCTGCTGCCGCTTCTGGTCTGGTGCCTGGTGAGCTACGTCCCCTTCGTCTGGCATCCCAAGGTGGAAATCACCGTGCCCGGCGGCGTGGACTATTTCCAGGTGGGCATGCTGGTGGACAAGGCCCAGTTCGACGATGAATTCGCCTACGCGAAGGAACAGAACCTGGCCCCGCCCTCCGGCGTGCCCGCCAACCCCATCTATCTGCCCGCGCCCCATGAAGTGGCGAAGGCCTTCTACACCGGCTTCACCCAGCCCCCCGTCCAGAAGGACGCGCCCTGGCTGCACCAGAGCCTGTGGCACAGCATCCAGATCATCTTCTGGGGCTTCGTGCTGTCCTCCATCGTCGGCGTGCCCCTGGGCATCCTGGCCGGCACCTATGTGACCCTGGGCCGGCTGTCCGAGCCCTTCATCGAATTCTTCCGCTACCTGCCGGCCCCCGCCTTCGGCGCCCTGGCGGTGGCCATCCTGGGCATCTACGACGGCCCCAAGATCGCCATCATCGTCATCGGCACCCTGTTCCAGCAGGTGCTCATCATCGCCAACACCACCCGCAAGCTGGAAGCCACCATCCTCGAGGCGGCGAAGACCCTGGGGACCAGGGGCGCCCGCCTGGTCACCCGGGTGGTGGTGCCGGGCATCCTGCCCGACCTCTACCGGGACCAGCGCATCCTGCTGGGCTGGGCCTGGACCTATCTGATCGTCGCCGAACTCATCGGCACCAGCTCGGGCATCACCTGGTACATCACCCAGCAGGCCCGCTACCAGCATTTCGACAACGTCTACGCCGCCATCATGATCATCGGCATCATCGGCTTCGGCACCGATCTGCTCCTGGCCCGCCTGGGCAAGCGCTTGTTCCCCTGGGACCGTTCAAAGGAGGGGAGGTGAGCTTATGAATAAACCTACTGCGCGTCCCGATTCCGGCCCTGCGATGCTCGCCGTACCCGATGTACGGCTGTGCTTCTCGAACCGGACTCGAGCCGCTCGCTACGGTTTCTTCACAAGCTCAAGCTTGGGAAATAAGGCAAGAACATGACAGATCCCACAACCATGAGCTATCTGGACCAATCCGACGAGGTCCGCGCCCGCTTCGCCCGCATCAACCAGCGGGAGACCATCCTGGAGGTGCGCGGCCTGGGCAAGCGCTACCGCTCCGCCCAGGGCGAAGTGGACGCCCTGCGCGACATCAGCTTCAGCGTCCGCCGCCGGGAGTTCATCTGCGTCATCGGCCCCTCCGGCTGCGGCAAATCCACCCTGGCCCGCATCCTCGCCGGCCTCGACTCCCACACCGCCGGCGAAGCCCTGCTGGACGGCAAGCCCATCACCGGGCCGGGCCAGGACCGGGGCATGGTGTTCCAGGGCTATTCCCTGTTCCCCTGGCTGACGGTGAAGAAGAACGTCATGTTCGGCCCGGAGACGAACGGCCGCGGCAAGGTGGATGCCGAGCGGGACGCCCTGCTCTGGCTGGAACTGGTGGGCCTGGAGAAGTTCGCCGACGCCTATCCCCACCAGCTCTCCGGCGGCATGCGCCAGCGCGTCGCCATCGCCCGGGCCCTGGTGAACCAGCCCCGCATCCTGCTCATGGACGAGCCCTTCGGCGCCCTGGATGCCCAGACCCGCTCCAAGATGCAGTCCCACCTCATCGACATCTGGCGCAACGTGGACGTCACGGTGCTGTTCATCACCCACGACCTGGACGAGGCCATCTACCTGGCGGACCGCATCCTGGTGCTGAAGGCCCATCCCGGCGAGGTCCAGGAAATCATCGAAGTGCCCGTACCCCGGCCCCGCGCCCCGGGCCAGTTCAATTCGCCGGAATTCCGCGCCACCAAGGCCCGCCTGGAAGAACTCATCCACCCGGCGCCGGAGCCCGAGCCGGAGGACGAACAGAAGGTGCATCCGCACCTGATCCGCTTCACCGACGTGCACGACAACGTGGAGTGAGGCGATGTTGTGGGCAAACCTGACCTGGTCCGAAATCCCCGCCGTGCTGGAGCAATGCGGCCATGCCGCCATCCTGCCCGTGGGCGCCACCGAGCAGCACGGTCCCCACCTGGGCACCGGGGTGGATTTCGTCATCGCCGAAAAGCTGTGCGCGGCGGTGGCCGAAAAGACCGGCGTGCCCATGCTGCCTACCCTGCCCTACGGCTGCTCCATCGGCCACAGCCGGCGCTGGCCCGGCACCCTGGCGGTGCAGCCCGTCACCCTCATCGAGGTGGTCAAGCAACTGGGCGACTGGGCCCATCACAGCGGCATCCGCCGCCTGTTCATCGTCAACGCCCACGTCACCAACGCCGCGCCCCTGCGCTGCGCCTTGGAAATGCTGCGGGCCGAGCACGACGACCTCATGGTGGCCGTCATCAACACCGCCAGCATCAGCGAGCGGGTGCGCCAGTTCCACTTTCAGGACGCCGCCGACTGGCACGCCAACGACGCCGAAACCTCCCTCATGCTGGCCATCGCCCCGGAAGGCGTGCGCCCCGACAAGCTGCCCGAGGCCGACGATCCGGACCGTACCTGCGGCTGCGTCTTCGCCCACCCGGTCAACCGCACCAGCCTGAACGGCGTCACCGGCACGCCCAGCCTGGCCAGCTTGGAGAAGGGCCGGGTCTGGTTCGACTGGCTGGTGGCCGACCTGGCCGAACTCATTTCCCGGGGCTGCTCTGAGGACCCGCCACTGCCCTATTCCTATCACGAGGCCGCCTGAGCGCCTCTTCATCACGACAAGGAACCGCCATGACCGCCGCCACCCTGGACAAACCCGCCCACCCCGCCGAGGCCACCGCCCAACTGCAACGCGAATTGATGGACAAGGGCGTGAAGTACTGCATCGGCGCCTACGTGGACATCCACGGCGTGCCCAAGGCCAAGGTGGTGCCCATCGGCCATCTGGCCCACATGGCGAAAGGATCGGAGCGCTATACCGGCTACGCCCTGGACGGCCTGGGCCAGGCCCCCAACGACGACGAGCTGACCTCGGTGCCGGACATGGACCGGGCCGTCCAGCTGCCCTGGGAACCGAAGATCGCCTGGATTCCCGCCGACAACCATTTCCAGGGCAAGCCCTATCCCCTGAACACCCGCGTCGCCCTGAAGAACCAGCTGGCCGAGGCGGCCAAGCTGGGCTACGGCATGAACCTGGGCATCGAGTGCGAAATCTTCCTGCTCAAGCAGGGCGAGGACGGCAGCCTTTCGGTGCCGGTGGCCGACGACAAACTGACCAAGCCCTGCTACGACGTGCGCGGCTTCGTCGACAACTTCTCCTGGCTGGACAAGGTGGCCACCGCCATCAACGACCTGGGCTGGGATTTGTATTCCTTCGACCATGAGGACGCCAACGGCCAGTTCGAGTTCGACTTCAACTACGCCGACGCCCTCACCACCTGCGACCGCCTCACCTTCTTCCGCTTCATGGCCAAGCACTACGCCAAGGAAGAGGGCCTGCTGGCCACCATGATGCCCAAGCCCTTCGCCGACAAGACCGGCAACGGCGCCCACTTCAACATGTCCCTCTATGACCTGGAGACCGGCAAGAACCTGTTCGCCTGCGACCCCAAGGACGACCCCCACGGCATCGGCCTGACCCAGCTGGGCTACCAGTTCGTCGCCGGCATCCTCAAGCACGGCCGGGCCCTGTGCGCCGTGTTCGCGCCCACGGTGAACAGCTACAAGCGCCTGGTGCGGCGCGGCGCCATGAGCTACTTCTCCTGGGCGCCGGTGTTCAACTCCTACGGTTCCAACAACCGCACCAACTCGGTCCGCATTCCCGCCGGCGGCGGCCGCTGCGAATCCCGCAACGCCGACGGCGCGGTGAACCCCTACCTGGCCGCCACCCTGGTGCTGGCCGCCGGCCTGGAAGGCATCCGGGAAGGACTGGACCCGGGCAAGCCCAACGAGGACAACCTCTACGCCATCAGCGAGGCGGAACGGACCGAGCGGGGCATCGAATTCCTGCCCCAGACCTTGCAGGAAGCCGTCGCCGCCTTCGCCGCCGACCCCCTGGTGGAAGCCACTCTGGGCAAGGAACTGCGGGACGAGTTCATCCGCTACAAGACCGAGGAGTGGGAGGCCTACCACCTGTCGGTCAGCCAGTGGGAAGTGGAACGCTACGCCTACATGTTCTAAGAGAGTCTAAGAGAGCATCCGGAGACCCCATGTCCACCCCCGTCAGCCGCATCAGCATCTCGCTGCCGCCGGACCTGCTCGACGAGCTGGACCGCATGGTGGCGAGCCGGGGCTACGGCAGCCGATCCCAGGGCATCGCCGAGATGGTCAACTACCAGCTCGCCGAGCATAAGCGCACCCTGGGGGACGAGGTCATGGCGGGCACCCTCACCCTGCTCTACAACCGGGCCACCCGAGGCCTGCAGGGCAGGCTGGCCGACCTCCAGTACCAGCATGTGGCCGAGGTCATCAGCTCCCTGCATGTCCACCTCTCGGAAGACCAGATGCTGGAGGTGCTGCTGGTCCAGGGCCCGGCCAGCCAGCTCCAGGCCATCGCCAACGAAATGATCGCCCTGCGCGGCGTCATCACCGGGCACCTGCAACTCCTCGCGGCGGTGATCCCGCCTTTGCATGCGCCCAACCCCGTATCCAAGGATTGAACATGGAACATCCCGAGCTTGCCCTAGACAATCCGCCCCCTGCCGCCCCTGTTGACGCCATCGAACACTGGCGCCACTTCGCCCCCGACCTGGCCGAGGACAAGGTGCTGTTCTCCGAACTGGTACCCGGCGGCGGCCACTGGTCCTACCGCCTGCCCCGGGGCGTGTGCCTGCGCATCACCGCCCTGGAGGCGGGCGCCAACCTCTCTGTTGTGCTGTATTCGGCCCAGGAGAAGCTGGAGCGCTACAACATGCCGGACTCCCTCAAGGCCCAGCACACCGCCCACTACACCCGGGGCCACGTGCTCATGAGCGACATGGGCCGGTCCCTGGCCTCCCTCACCGCCGACAGTGTGGGCTGGCACGATCCCCTGGGCCTGCTGCTGGACAACCGGCTCATGCACGAGAAGTACGGCGAGCATCCCTACCAGCGGTACCGCAACGGCATGTACCGCTCCGGCCGGGATGGCCTGCTCATCGAGATCGGCAAGTACGGCCTGGCCAAGCGGGACCTGGTGGCGCCGGTGAACTTCTTTTCCAAGGTGAGGGTGGATGAGGAAGGGCGCTTCAAGTATGTGCCCGGCCATGCCAAGGCCGGGGACTACGTGGACCTGCGCCTGGACATGGATGTGCTGGTGGCTTTCTCCGCCGCGCCCCACCCGCTCGACCCCAACCCCGCCTATGCCCCGGGCAAGGTGGGCCTGGCCGCCTGGCGTTCCGGCCCGGCGCCCAAGGACGATTACTGCCGCGCCTTCCGCCCCGAGAACGCCCGGGCTTTGCACAACAGCGACATGCTTTATCTGGCGTGAGGACACGAACATGACCGCCACTGCGATTCGAATCAAGGAAAGCGCCCTGGACCCCGCCGCCGCCGTCCTGGACCACACCGTGCCCGCCGGCGAACCCTACCTGCTGGCCATCGCGAAGGGCCAGACCCTGCGCATCGTCGACCTGGAAGGCAACCAGGCCGTGGACGTGATCTTCTACAACCGGGACGACCCCGCCGAGCATTACAGCGCCACCGAAACCCTGCTGCGCCAGGGGGGCATCTACCTGACCACGGATTCGGTGCTCTACAGCGACGACGGCAGGCCCATGCTCAGCATCGTCGCCGACACCTGCGGCCGCCACGACACCCTGGGGGGCGCCTGCGCCGCCGAAAGCAACACCGTGCGCTACGCCCTGCAGAAGAAGTTCATGCACAGCTGCCGGGACAACTACCTCACCGCCCTGCAACACGCCGACATCGGCCTCTCCAAGCGGGACCTGGTGCCCAACATCAACTTCTTCATGAACGTGCCGGTGACCGAGGAAGGCGGGCTCACCTTCGCCGACGGCGTCTCCGCCCCGGGCAAATACGTGGAGCTGCGGGCTGAAATGAACCTGTGGATGCTGGTATCCAACTGCCCGCAACTGAACAACCCCTGCAACGCCTACAACCC
>DAOQNK010000096.1:0-8748 GCA_035332045.1 Thiobacillaceae bacterium
CGCAGGCGGATGCCGCCGGCGTGGCTGTCGACCCAGGCCAGGTGCAAGTTCCCGGCCGCGTCCAAGGCGATGGCGGGGTCGCCCTGCCGGCCCGGGCCGGAGGCCGCCGGCAGGGTGAAGTTCTCGCTCCAGCCCGAGGACGTCAGGCGGGTGAGCCACACGTCCGTGCTGCCGTCCCGCTCGTCGTCGAAGGCGATGGCCAGATCGCCTTGCCGGTTGCCGGCCACCGTGGCGTGCCACTGGGCGATGGCGTCGCCGAAGCTGTCCTGGGCCTTGCCATCCTTGCCGAACCCCGCGCCGCCGTCGTCGCTCAGGGCGGCATAGACGTCATAGCCGGAGAGAAAGTCGCGCTTGTCCAGCCAGGTGGCGGCCAGGCGCTCGCCGAAGGCGGCCAGGGATGGGCGCATGGCCCCGGTGCCCCGGCCCAGGTCGCCCTGGGCCTTGCCGGTGGGGTTCCCGCTCAGGCGGCGGGGCGGACTCCAGGTCCTGGCGTCACCGCTATGGCTGAAGAAGATGACGGTGTGGCCATGGCGGCGGTCCTCCCAGGCCAGGGTCAGGCCCGCGTCGCTGGCGGCCAGGGCTGGAAAGGTCTGATCGTCGGCGGGCGGCGCGGCATCGGCGGGCTCGGCCTGGCCGGCCTTCAGGTGGTCGCCCTCCAGGGTCAGGGGAACCCGCCAGAGCCGCCGCCAGCGGCCCTCCGGCGCACTCCAGGCCGCGTGGGCGCCCAGCCGGGGATGCCAGGCCACCGCGCCCTGGCCGCCGGCCGCGGCCAGGCGCAGGGCGGGGCCGGGCCCGTCGGGACCGGCCAGGGCGGCCGCCACGCCCGCCTCGTCTTCCCAGATCAGCAGAAAGCGGCCGCCATCCACGGCGGCTACGGCGGGTTCAAAGCATTCTCCTCGACCCAGGGGGAAGTCGCGGAAGACGGCGTCGGCGGCGCCCTTGAGCCCCAGGTGGCAACGGGGCACGCCACCGCGGTTGTCCTCCCAGCTGAGGGCCACGCTGTCGCCGGAAACGGCCAGATGCCGGCGGCCGGCGGCATCCAGATGGATGAACAGCCCCGCACCGCCGGCCACCACATCCAGGGGGCCGTTGCCCGCCGCGGCCGGCAACGGCAAGTCCGCCGCCAGGGCCGGGAGGCTCGCCAGGGCCAGGAGAAGGGTGCGGATCATGGCTTGCCGGCCAGGAAGTCGGACAGGCTCCTGGTCTGGTAGTGACCGCCGCGTACGTAGCGGTCGTAATCCATGAAGTCCTCGACGGTCTTGAAGCCCGGAACCTTGGCGACCACCTTGCCTTCCGGCGTCATGAACACGAACAGCGGCGTGGCGTAGGCCCCCAGGCGGGCACCCAGCTCGGCCTCCGTAAGGCGCTCGCCGCCGGGCAGGCGGATGCGCTTGCCGCCTTCCGCATCCACGTAGATCAGCACGTAGTTGTCGCTGAAGATGCGCTTCAAACCCGGGTCCGAAAAAGTCTTGCGATTGACATGGTCGCACCAGGCGCAGCCGTAGCGGCCGAAGTAGAGCAGGATGGGCTTGTGCTCGGCCATGGCCTGGCGCAGTCCGCCGTCGTGATCCTGGAAGGGGTAGCCGGGGGGCGGGTCGGCGCGCGCCACGCCGGCCAGGAGAAACAGGGCGAGCAGCCCCGGAGCGCTGAACATAAAATGCCTCATTTGTCGTCTCCTGCGTCTCGCCGGGAGTCCGGATATTCTTCCGACCTTCGCGAAAAAGGAACCGCACGCATGTACCAACCCGCCCGCATCGGCATCGTCTCCATCAGCGACCGGGCCAGCACCGGCGTCTACCAGGACCAGGGCCTGCCTGCCCTCAAGGAATGGCTGGGTGGGGCCCTGCATAATCCCCTCACCTTCGTCGAACGCCTGATCCCGGACGAACAGCCACGGATCGAGCAGGCGCTGGTCGAACTGTCGGCCACCTGCTGCCTGGTGCTCACCACCGGCGGCACGGGCCCGGCGCCCAGGGACGTGACGCCGGAGGCCACCCTGGCGGTGGCGGACAAGGTACTGCCCGGCTTCGGCGAACAGATGCGGGCGGTGAGCCTGAAATACGTGCCCACCGCGATCCTGTCCCGTCAGGTGGGCGTGGTGCGGGGCGCCTGTTTGATCCTGAATCTGCCCGGGCAGCCCAAGGCCATCAAGGAGACCCTGGATGGCGTGTTCGCCGCCGTCCCCTATTGCGTGGACCTGGTGGGCGGACCCTATCTGGAGACCCGGGAAGAGGTGGTGAAAGCCTTCCGTCCCAAGTCCGCCCTGCGGAAATGACATGAGTCGTGGCCGCCCGGCGGTGTATTTCGGCGTCTCGCTGATCGCCGGACTGTGCCTGGTCTCCGGCCTGCTGGCGCACTACCTGCTGGACGCGGATCTGGCGCCGGCGATCTTCTGGCCGCCCGCCGGCATCGCCCTGGCGGGTTTCATGGCCTGGGGCGCCGCCACCCTGCCCGCCGCCTTCTTGGGCACCGCCGGCGCCGCGCTGGCGTGGGGACTGCCCGCCGGGCAGGCCTGGCTTCTGGGGCTGGCGGCGATGCTTCAGGCGGGCATAGGTGGAGGGCTGCTGCGGGGCGCCCGGGTGTCCAATCCCCTGGATGGCGTCGGAGATTTTCTCTGGCTCCTCCTTCTTGGGGGCCTGGTGGCGGGCTTGGCAGGCGCGATACCGGCTTACTACGCCCTGCGCCTGGTGGATGCCTTCTGGGAGATGCCGCCATTGCGCGGCTACGTGGCCCTGGCCGCCGCCAACCTCATTTCCGTCCTGATCCTGGTTCCGTTTCTGCTGCCGCGCCCTTCGGATGCGCCGCCCAGTCTGGGGGGGCGGCTGGAGATCTGGGGGGTTCTGGCCGTACTGGCCTGCACCACCCTGCTGCTCGCCCATCCCACCCTGGTGGGTATGCCGCCGGCGCTATTCCGCCCCTATCCGGTCATGCCATTCCTGCTCTGGCTGGCCTTGCGTTCCACGCCGCGCCACACCGCCTTGGGCTTGGTCCTTTTCCAGGGGGTGGCCGCCACCGCGCCAGACTGGGGACGGGGCAACCTGTTCAGCCTGGTGCCGGATACCCTGCTGCTGCCGATCCATGGCTTCATCTTCATGCTGGGCCTGTCGTTCCTGGTCCTGGCGGTGCTGATGGAGGGCCGCTCCCGCGCGGAGCGCGCCCTGCGCACCAGCGAGGCCCGGCTGCGCAACGTCATCGGCTTGATCCGCAACTGTCTCTGGGAGACCGATGCCCGGGGGCGCTTCGTCTATCTGGACAGCCATGTGGAGTCGGTGTTTGCCCTTTCCGCCACCGAGATGCTGGGCCGCACCCCGGAAGAAATCTGGCCGGAGGGCCTGGGCCCCGCCATGGCGGGGCTGTTTCGCCGTACCCGTTACAAGGATGAGGCGGAATGGGCCGCCCACTCCTACCGCCAACTGAACGGCGAAACCGCCTACCTGGAAACCAATTGCGCCGCCCTGCGCGATGGCGACGGGCGGCACCAGGGCTGGCAGGGGATTACCCGGGAAGTTTCGGAGCGCTTCCGGATGGCCCGGGATCTGGACGAGACCAACCGCCGCTTCCGCCAACTGGCGGAAAACATCCAGGAAGTGTTCTGGGTTTCGGCCAGCCTCCAGCGTTTTCTGTATGTCAGTCCCCAATGCGAGGAGGTGCTGGGCCAGCCGCCGGCCCTGTTCTACGCGGACTACAAGGCCTGGAACAGGTTGGTCCTGGAGGAGGATCGGCCTGTCGTCGCCGAAGCCTGGCAACGGGTCGGAAGGCGGGAAGCCGTGGAAGTCGAGTTCCGTATCCGGCATCCCCGCAAGGGCGTCCGCTGGCTCCGGGCCCGTTCCATCCCCTTCGAGGAACGGGCCGGAGAGCCCCTGAACGCGGGCATCCTGGAGGACATCACCGACCGTAGACGGGATGCCCAAGCCCGCTTGGACCAGGCCGTGGCCCAGCGGGATGCCCTGGTGCGCGAGGTTCACCACCGCATCAAGAATAACCTCCAGACCGTGGTGAGCTTGCTGCGCCGCGAGGCCTCCAAGCATCCCGAGGCCCGGGATGCCATTGCCGCCGCCATCGCCCAGGTCAACTCGGTGGCGGTGGTCCATGGCCTGCATGGCCGCCTGACCCGGCCCAGCATCTTCCTGTGCGACCTGCTGGCCGCCATCGTCCATAGCGTCTCGGAACTGTCCGGCGTGGTCGTTCAATTCCGGGGGCTGCGGGAAGGGTGCGGGGATCTGGTCATCCAGGACAGCGAAACCGTGGCCTTCGCCCTGATCCTCAACGAGTTGGTCACCAACGCCGTCAAGCACGCCAGACCTGGAAGCGAGCCGGCGGCTCCCCTGGTCGCCATGTCCGTGGTGTCGAGAACGGCCAGGATCGACGTGGTGAATCCCGGCGGGTTGCCCGCCGACTTCGACTTTGCCGCCGGCGTAGGCCTGGGTACCGGGCTGGGTCTGGTGCGGACATTGATGCCGGAGCGCGGCCTGACTTTGGCATTTCGCCAGGATGAGGGTAGGGTGATAGTGGAGATGGGCGTGGAAGTGCCGGTGCTGACACCGGGCTCGGCGAATCAACGGGAATGGGGAAAGGACGGCCATGCGCAAGATTCTGATCGTCGATGATGATCGGGTGATTCTCAACCTTCTGGCGGAAGGGCTGCGGGATCTGGGTTACCACGCGGACACCGCGGTGAGCGGCCAGGAGGCCCTGCGGCGCGCCCGGGAAGCCGAGTTCGACCTGGCCGTGCTGGACATGCGCATGCCCGGGATGACGGGCGTGGAAGTGGCCAGGGCCTTGCGGGAGGAACGGCTGGTACCCTTCGTCTTCCTCTCGGCCTTCGGTGACGAGGCCGTGGTGAAGGAGGCTGCCGAGGCGGGTGCCCTGGGCTATCTGGTCAAGCCCGTTGATGTGCCCCACCTGGTGCCCTTCATCGAGGCCGCCATCGTCCGGGGCCGGGAGATCGACCACTTGCGGGGCACCGCCGAGCGGCTGGACCTCGCCCTGAAGGTGGAACAGAAAACCCGCACCGCGGTGGGCATCCTCATGGAACGCCGCCGTGTGGACCGCCAGGAAGCCTTCGATCTGCTGCGGGCCAGGGCGCGCTCCCAGCGTCGCAAGATTGGCGACGTGGCCGATGAACTCATCGGTGCCCTCGAGGCACTGAACTTGAGCCCGAAGGAACCCTAAGGTGGTACCTGGTTTTTGAGTATAATATCCCTAAAGTTATATCTGGAATTTCCGATGTAACCCAGCAGGGGTGGCCCCTACCGCCCACCCCGCGATCCACCCGAGTTCTTGCTGGATCGTCATGACAGCGGCCCGAACCAGCTGGCCGTGCGATTTCGTCGGGCCCATTTCCCCGCCCTTGGCAGATGTCGGCCTCTCGCGCCAGGCCCGGGCGTCATTTCCGGGGTGCGGAGGCCGCAACGCAGGAGGCGTTGCGTGGACCGGTCAAGGCGGGATTTACCAGCCCAGGATGTTTGGCAATTCCAGGTGGGAGAAGACTTCTGCCTGGAGGAAGCCGTTCGCTGCCTGCGCCATGGCCCGGGGGCCAACTGGCGGCGCCCGGGCAAGGTGGTGTTCGACCTGCGCGGCACACGTGACCTGCGCACGGCGGGCCTGGGACTCATGCTGCTGGTCTGGGAGCGAACGGGTCTGGAGGGGGAGCGATTCCAGATCCTGTATGACCATGTCGATGTGGCGAGGATCCTGCATCTGGCCCGCTTCCAGGAGAAATTCCAGTTGGTCTGCCATGGTCCGACTTGCGAGGCATCGCTCCCAGGCCTGGAGGGGATGGCATCATGACCCTGGACAAACGGCTGGTCCGGCAGGCCAACGACGACTTCGTCCAACCGAATCCCGGCGAGGAGCGCGTCGCGCTGCTGGAGCGCGCCTTCCAATGCAGTCCCGTGGCGATCCTGATAACCGATCGGAACAACCGCATCCTGGCCGTCAACCAGAGCTTTACCCGGCTCACGGGTTACGACTCCGAGGATGTGCTCGGCGAAACGCCCGCCATTCTCAAGTCGGGCCGGCATGGTCCGGAGTTCTATGGGGCCATGTGGGACAGCCTGCATGCCGGCGGCGAGTGGTCGGGCGAGATATGGGACCGGCGGAAGGACGGCAGCCATTACCCCAAGTGGCTGGACATCAATGTGGTGCGGGATGGCCGGGATGGGGAGGTGACCCATTACCTGGCCTTTTTCAAGGACCTTTCCGCCCACAAGGTGGCGGAGGAGCGCATCCGCCTGCTGGCCTACCACGATCCCCTGACCGGCCTGCCCAACCGGCTCCTGCTCACCGACCGCCTGGCCCACGCCCTGGCTTCGGCGCGACGCCGGGAGGGGCGCGTGGCCGTGCTGTTCATCGACCTGGACCGCTTCAAGAACATCAATGACTCCCTCGGCCATGCCGTGGGCGACAGGTTGTTGTGGGAGATCGCCCATCGCCTGAACACCTGCGTGCGGGAGGAGGACACCGTGGCCCGGCTGGGCGGTGACGAATTCGTCATCGTTCTGGAAAACCTCCAGGGCAAGGAAGGCGTGGCGGCCATCGCCGCCAAGATCCACCGGGCCTTCGAGCGGCCCATCCAGGTGGACAACCGGCTGCTCCACGTCTCGGCCAGCATCGGCATCGCCGTCTTTCCCGACGACGGCGAGAACGCCGAGGTGCTGATGCAAAACGCCGATACGGCCATGTACCAGGCCAAGGCCCAGGGGCGGAACCACTACCAGTTTTTCGAGCCGTTCATGAACGTCCATGCCCGGGAACGCCTGGACCTGGAAAACACCTTGCGCCAGGCCTTGGAGCGAGACGAGTTCGAACTGTACTTCCAGCCCATCATCGACCTGGAAAGCGGCGACATCGTCTGCGCCGAGGCCTTGATCCGCTGGCGCCACCCCGAGCAGGGGGTGGTAGGGCCGGATCGCTTCATCCCCATCGCGGAGGAAACCGGCTGCATCGTCCAGATTGGCGACTGGGTCCTGGAACAGGCCTGCCGGATCTACTCCAAATGGTTGTCCCAGGGCGAGACGCCGCCCCGGCTTTCCCTCAACATCTCTCCCAGGCAATTCCGCCAGCCCGGGCTGGCGTCCCGCATCCGCCTTCTGCTGGACCGGCATGGCGTCGATGCCCGGCAAATCGACCTGGAGGTCACCGAAAGCGCCCTGATGGACCACCCGGAAGTGGCGTCCCGCATCCTGGGGGAACTCAAGGAGATGGGGCTGGGGATCGTCATCGACGACTTCGGCACCGGCTACTCCTCCCTGGCCTATCTGAAGACCTTTCCCATCGACAAGCTGAAAATCGACCGCTCCTTCGTACGGGATATCCTCAATGACGCCAGCGATCGGGAAATCACGCTGGCGGTGATCGCCCTCTCCCACAACCTGGGCCTGAAAGTGGTCGCCGAGGGCGTGGAGCAGAAAGAGCAGCTGGAATTCCTGAAACGGCACAAGTGCGACCGCGTCCAGGGGTTCTACTACAGCCAGCCCGGCACGGCGGACAACTTCATGGAATATCTGAAGGCCTACCGGACCCGGTCTCCGGATTGAACCCATCTCACACTGCCGGCGGTCAGGGAGGCTTCAGGCAGTCGTATCCAACAGGGTCTTGACCACGACCCCGGCCAGCATGAGGCCGAACAGGGGGGGGAGGTAGGCGATGGTGCCGTTCACCGCCCGGGCCCGGCCTTGGCTGACCGCCTCCGGCGGCCTGGGCGGGCGGCCCGCCTCCGCGGACCAGACTACCTGTACGCCGGCGGCAATGCCCCGCTTGCGCAGGCGTTTGCGCACGACCCGGGCCAGGGGGTCCACCTCGGTTTCGGCAATGTCGGAAATCCTGACCTGGCGGGGGTCCAGCTTGTTGCCGGCGCCCATGCTGGCGGCGATGGGCAGGCCCCGGCCATGGGCCTCGGCGATGAGGGCAACCTTGCAGTTCAGGGAGTCGATGCAATCCACCACGTAGTCCGCGTCGGCGGGCAACAGGGCCGGAATGTTGTCCGGGGTGAGGAAGTCGGTGATGAGGGTCAGCCTGCAATCCGGATTGATGTCGCGAATGCGCTCCCCCATGACGTCGGCCTTGGTTCGCCCGACGGTGGAGAGCAGGGCGGGGAGCTGGCGGTTGATGTTGGAGGTCGCCACCACGTCCATGTCCGCCAGGGTGAGGCGGCCGATGCCCGACCGGGCCAGCGCCTCCGCGCACCAGGAGCCCACGCCCCCCAGGCCGGCCAGGAAGACATGGGCGGCCGCGAGCCTTGCCAGGCCCTCCGGGCCAATGAGGATTTCGGCCCGCTCGAATTGTGGCGGGATGGTCACCACGACCAGGGGGCGAGGCTCAAGGCGATGCCGGCGAATACGGCGGCGCCAAACCAGTTGTTGTGGAGGAAGGCCCGGAAACACGCGGCCGGCTGCCGGTCCCGGATCAGGGTGAAGTGGAAGAGGGCCACGCCCCCGGCCACGGCCAGGCCGGCGTAGAAGGGCCAGGGAAGGCGGCTGTCCCAGCCGGCCAGGGCCAGGAGACCGAGGGTGACGCCGTAGCACAGCATCACCGCCGCCACGTCATAGCGGCCGAAGGTGATGGCGGAGGTCTTGATGCCGATCTTCAGGTCGTCCTCCCGGTCCACCATGGCGTACTCGGTGTCGTAGGCCATGGCCCAGAAGACGTTGGCGGCCATGAGCAGCCAGGCGATGGGCGGCACCTCGCCCAGATGGGCGGCGTAGCTCATGGGAATGCCGAAGCCGAAGGCGATGCCCAGGTAGGCCT
>DAOQNK010000097.1:0-8564 GCA_035332045.1 Thiobacillaceae bacterium
TCCGGCTTCGACCTCATCGGCGGCGGCAACAAGCCCAACGCCGGCACCATCTTCATCCCCCTGAAGCCCTGGAGCGAACGGCAATCCAACGCCGACGAGCTGGCGGGCAAGTTCATGGGCGCCGGCATGATGCTGCCCGACGGCCTGGGCCTGGTGTTCAACCCGCCCCCCATCATGGGCCTGGGCACCGCCGGCGGTTTCGAGGTCTACGTCCAGAACAAGGTGGACGGCGATCCCATGAAGCTCAACGAGGTGGTCCAGGACTTCATGGCTGCCTTGCAGAGCCACAAGGAATTCTCCCGCATCAACACCTTCTTCCGGCCCACCATTCCCCAGCTCTACGTGGAGGTGGACGAGGCCAAGGCCCTCTCCCTGGGAATTCCCATCGCCAGCATCTACGAGACCCTGCAAAGCACCATGGGCGCCTTGTACGTGAACGACTTCAACAAGGCCGGCCGGGTCTACCGGGTGCAGTTGCAGGCCGAGGCCGCCTACCGCCTGAAGCCGGAAGACCTGGGCAAGGTCTACGTGAAGAGCACCACCACCAACGCCATGATTCCCCTGGCGGCGATAAGCAAGGTGAAGAACATCGTCGGTCCCGAGCAGGTGGAGCGCTTCAACGGCTTCGTCGCCGCGAAGATTCTCGGCGATGGTGTGCCCGGCGTGAGTTCCGGCGATGTCATCCGCCTGGTGGAACAGGTGGCCGCCGAGACCCTGCCCGCCGGCTACGAGATCGCCTGGACCGGCCAGGCCTTCCAGCAGAAGCAGACCGGTTCGTCCTCGGTGCAGGCCTTCGTGTTCGCCATCATCATGGTGTTCCTGATCCTGGCCGCCCAGTTCGAGAAATGGTCCCTGCCCCTGGCCGTGATCATGGCGGTGCCCTTCGCCCTGGTGGGGGCCCTCACCGCCGTCTTCGCGCGGGGCATGCCCAACGACATCTACTTCCAGATCGGCCTGGTGGTGCTGATCGGCCTGGCGTCCAAGAACGCCATCCTGATCGTGGAATTCGCCACCCAGAAGCTGGAGGAGGGGATGGGCGTGCTGGAGGCCGCCAAGGAAGGCGCCCGCCTGCGCCTGCGGCCCATCGTCATGACCTCCCTGGCCTTCATCCTGGGCGTCTTCCCCCTGGTGGTGGCCACCGGCGCCGGCGCCAGCGCCCGCCGGTCCATGGGTACCGGCGTGTTCGGCGGCATGTTGGCGGCCACCTTCGTCGCCACCATTTTCATCCCCCTCTTCTTCAAGTGGCTGTCCCGGGGCAAGTCGAGCCGGGGCGCCACCCCGGCCGCCACCGTCGGGCAATCCGCCGTGGAGGACCAAGCATGAGACCCCGCGCTCCCCTCGCCCTGGCCACGCTGACTATGGCCCTGGCCGGCTGTGCCGCCCTGGGCCCCGATTACCAGCGCCCCGCCGCCACCCTGCCCGGCGCCTACAGCGAAGCCGGCCGGGCCGAGGCTCCGGCGCCGGTGGAGCGGGACTGGTGGAAGCTGTTCAAGGATCCCGTCCTGGACGACCTCATGGCCAAGGCCCTGGGAGCCAACCTGGACCTCCAGGCCGCCGTGGCCCGGGTCGAGGAAGCCGAAGCCGCGGCCCGGGAGGCCGGCGCCGCCCTGACGCCTTCGGTGGACCTGGATGCCGGCGCCAAGCGCATCCGCTCCAGCACCGTCACCGGCATGCCCGTGCCCAAGTATCGCAGCAGTCACACGCTGGGCCTGTCCACCGCCTTCGAGCTGGATTTCTGGGGCCGGCTGCGCCGCACCAAGGAAGCCGCCCGGGCCCAGGCCCTGGCCAGTCATCACGCCCGGGACACGGTGCAACTTTCCCTGGCCGGCCTGGTGGCCAACGGCTATCTGGCCTTGCGCGCCCTGGACGCCGAACTGGCGGTAAGCCGGGAATCCCTGGCCAGCCGCGAGTCGACGTTGAAGATCGTGGGAAGCCGGGTGGAAGCCGGCCTGGCCTCGCCCCTGGATCTGCGCCAGGCGGAAGGGGCCCTGGCCGCCGTCCAGGCCCAGATCGCCGCCTTGCGCCAGCAGCGGGCGGTCACCGAACACCAGCTGGCCCTGTTGACGGCCACCCCGGACCTCAAGATCGCCGCCGGCGACCTGCGCCAACTGCCCCTGCCGCCCGTCCCCCCCGCCGGCCTGCCCTCCAGCCTGCTGGAATCCCGTCCGGACCTGCGCCAGGCCGAGGAGGAACTGGTGGCCAACAACGCCCGCATCGGTGTCGCCAAGGCCGCGCTGTATCCCACCATCTCCCTCACTGGCAGCCTGGGCGCCGAGAGCAAGCAGCTCTCCGATCTCTTCTCCGGCGGCGCCCGCACCTGGACCCTGGGGCTGGGCTTGATGCAGCCCCTGTTCGACGCCGGCGCCAACGAGGCCCGGGTCGACCAGGCCAGCGCCCGTCAGAAGCAGTCCGTCGCCGCCTACCAGAAGGCCGTCCAGACCGCCTTCAAGGAAGTGAATGACGCCCTGGTGGGCCTGCGCGAGAACGGCGAGGCCGAAACCGCCCAGGAAGCCCGCGTCGCGGCGGCCGATCAGGCCCTGAAATTGGCGAAGGACCGTTACGAGGCCGGCTATTCCGGGTATCTGGAAGTGCTGGATGCCCAGCGCACCGTCAACGACGCCCGCCAGGCCGCCATCACCACCCGGGAGTCCAGGCTGGCCGCGGCGGTGGACCTGTTCAAGGCCCTGGGGGGCGGCTGGAAGCAGGAGCCGGTGGCGAAGTAGTCCGCCCTGGGAGCCAGTCGGAGTTTGGTCGTCGCAAGCGAGAATTGGCCCCGCCGCGTTCAATTCGCAGCCGACGATTCCAAAGTCCGACAGGCTCCTAGCCCAGGAGCTTGAGTCCCACCAAGCCCAGCACGCAGGCGATGCCGAGGCGCAGGATGGCCTCCGGCAGCCGGCCCGCGACATGGGCCCCGATCCAGACGCCCGGGATGGAACCCAGGAGCAGGCCGCCCAACAGGGCCAGGTCCACGTTGCCCATGAGCAGGTGGCCCAGGCCGGCCAGCAAGGCCAGGGGAATGGCATGGGCGAGATCGGTGCCCACCAGCTTCGCCGGCGTCAGACGCAGGGGATACAGGAACACCAGCATCACGGCGCCCAGGGCGCCCGCACCGATGGAGGTGAGGGCGACCAGGGTGCCCAGGATCGCCCCGGCCAGGACCGTGAGGGCCGGCTGGTAGCGCTTGAACGGTGTCGGCTTTTCGATGCGCAGGCGCCGTCCAACCCGGTTCAGGGCGGGCTTGCCCACCATGACCAGGGCCGTCAGCACCAGCACGGCCCCCAGGGCCACGGTGATCACATCCTGCCTCGGCCCGCCCCCGCCCAGCCGGATCCAGGCCAGAGCCACCGCCGCCGAAGGCAGGCTGCCCAGGGCGAGCCGGCGCACCACCTGCCAGTCGACCCGGCCCTGGGTGCCGTGGACGGCCACGCCGAACATCTTGGTCAGGGAGGCGAAGACCAGATCGGTGCCCACCGCCACCTGGGGCGCCACGCCAAGCAGAAGCACCAGCAGGGGGGTCATGACGGCACCGCCCCCGACGCCCGTGGCGCCCACCAACAAGCCGACTCCAAGGCCGGCCGCCGAATTCAGCAAGACTTCCAATCGAGACTCCTGGACGTACCCGCCAGGGCACGGCGATCACCTGCCCGCCAGCGGTTGCCACTATATCGGACGCGCCCGGGTCTTCTTGACCCGGTGGTCGACCGGGGCTGTCCCGGCCGGGGTCAGTGGCCGGGTTCGGCCTGGGCGCCCGAGGCGGCGCCAACCCGGGTCGAACTGGAGGCTGTCACCCCCGCCGCCCGCTGGGCCGTGGCCGAGGCCGTGACGGTCAGGTCACCCGCCTGAGTGGGGAGAAAATTGGCGCAGACGACGCGCTGCTCGCCCGGTCCGAGGGGTTCGAACTTCCAGGTCAGGCGCGCCGGGTCGGTGACGTCCGGGCCGCCGGAGACGCAGCGGACCTTGGCGCCAGCGGGGTAGGGCAGGGCCAGGTTGGCCTGGGGTTCGGCCAGTTCGCCCACGTTCCTGAGGGTGCAGCAGACCTCCACCAGGGTGTTGCCGGCGGTTTCGGCAGGGGCATTGCAGCTCAGGGTGAGCGCGGGCCTGGGCGGCGGCTGTTGCTCCTCCACCCAGAAATTGCTGCACGACTTGGGCGTCACCACCCGATAGCGGCGCTCGCCGGAGATGAAGCTGAACTCATAGGCTTCGATGGGCTTCTTGCCTGCCCACAGCACGTTGCGAAGCAGGTCCACCTTGCCCTTGCGGCGGGTGGACATGGCCGGCAGCAGGGTATTGGGCGGGATGGAAATTTCCTTGATGGGGGCCGATTCGGCGGCCTTGCGGAAATCCTCCATGTCGCCCAGGTAGCCGCTCATGCGCGCCACCTCCCGCACATCCTCGCGCAAGGCCTCGCTGGTCAGGGTGCGGCGCAGGTCATCCGGGCTCTTCAAGGGGTCGGCGAAGCGGGTGGCCGGATTGCCCAGCCGGGTGGCGCGATGGGGCTCGGTTTGGGCCGGGGCGGCCGTCGACAGGACCAGGAAGAGGGCGGCCAGGCTCAGGGAGGCGGTACGACGGGTCATGGTGGCGAACGCGGGTGGGAACGGCGCAAGTCTACCTTTCCCCGCCTCGCCTGTCCGGTGGCGGGAACGCCCGCGGCCGCGCCGACTCGCTATGATTCGCTTCCGATCAATGGGAGGGGAACCATGACGAAAATCCTGCTCGTCGACGACGACATCGAACTGGCCGGCATGCTGGGGGAATACCTGGAGCGGGAAGGCTTTCAGGTCTGGGCCGTCCAGGATGGCCGGAAGGCGGCCGAGATGGCCCTGGGCGAAAATTTCGATCTGGTGGTGCTGGACGTGATGATGCCCGGGTTGAACGGCATCGAGGTCCTGCGGGCCATTCGGCGGGAAAGCCGGCTGCCGGTGCTGATGCTGACCGCCAAGGGCGATGACGAGGACCGCATCGTCGGCCTGGAACTGGGCGCCGACGACTACGTGCCCAAGCCCTGCCGGCCCCGGGAACTGGCGGCCCGGATCCGCGCCATCCTGCGCCGGGCCCAGGCAACGCCCGGCACCGGGCCGGAATGCCACCGGGTCGGCGCCCTGGCCGTCTGGCCAGCCCGCCGCCAGGCCGAATGGGACGGCAAGGCCTTGGAACTCACCAGCACCGAATTCAATCTGCTGGAAGTCCTGGCCCGCCATGCCGGCCGGGTGGTGAGCAAGGCGGAGCTCACCGAAAACGCCCTGGGTCGCCGCCTGGCCCGCTTCGACCGCAGCGTCGACGTGCACATGAGCAGCCTGCGCCACAAGCTGGGTACCCTGCCCGACGGCCGCTCCTGCATCCACACGGTGCGCGGCATGGGCTATCAACTGATCAAGGAATAGGATGGGACGCCTGTTCTGGAAATTCTTCCTCGCCTTCTGGCTGGCCTTGCTCATCGCCGGCATCGCGGTGGGCACGGGCGTTTGGTTTCACAAGCGCAGCCTGGACGAAGCCGGTGACGATCTGGTCATGGGCCCCGCGGCCGCGTTGATGGTCCGCGCCGCTTCCGCCACCCTGGCCCATGGCGGCCTTCCCGCCCTCCGGGACTGGCTGGCGACTGCCGGCGAGGACCCCCGGCTGCGCCTCTATGCCGTGAACGACGAGGGCCGGGATCTTCTGGGCCGCAACTATGCCGCCGTGGCCCTGGAGCGGGCTCGCCGACTGGCGGAAGCACCCACCGGCCGGCCGGCGGCCGCCTATCTCCTCGATGGGGCGGGGACGCGCTACCTGCTGTTCGTGGCGGAGGCGGGGATGGGGACACCCGCCGGCACGCCTCCCCCGTGGCTGCCCATTCTGGCCGGCCTCTTGGCCAGCCTGGGTTTCAGCGCCCTTCTGGCCTGGTACCTGGCCAAGCCCATCCGGGTCCTGCGTTCCGCCTTCGACGCGGCCTCGGCCGGCGATCTGGACGTGCGGGTGGCCCCAGGCATGGGGGGGCGGCGGGACGAGCTGGCGGACCTGGGCCGGGATTTCGACCATATGGCCGGCCGCCTCAGGGACCTGATGGATATCCAGCGCCGCCTTCTGCATGACGTGTCCCACGAGATCCGCTCTCCCCTGGCCCGGCTCCATGCCGCCATCGACCTGGCCCGCCAGCAGCCCGAGCGGCTGGAGATCAGCCTGGACCGCATCGAGCGGGAAGGTGCCCGGCTGGACGAAATGGTGGGCGAACTGCTGACCCTTTCCCGCCTGGAGGCGGGCATGGCGGACACCCGCCGGGAATGCATGGATCTGGCGGATCTGGTGGGCATGGTGGTGGAAGACGCCCGCTTCGAAGCCGAAGTCCAGGGCCGCCGGGTGGAGTTCGCCGCCCCCGTGCCGGCGCCGGTCCGCTGTGGGGCCGAACTGCTGCACCGGGCGGTGGAGAACGTGGTGCGCAACGCCCTGCGCTTCTCCCCGCCGGGGGGCGTCATCGATATCCGGGTGGAACAGGCCGGACCGGGGCGGGTGGCGGTGGTGGTCCGGGACGGCGGCCCGGGCGTGCCGGCGGCCCATCTGGAAGCCATTTTCGACCCCTTCTACCGGGTCGAGAATGGCCAGGGGGGCGCGGGTTTCGGCCTGGGTCTTGCCCTCGCCAGACGCGCCGTGGAAGCCCACGGCGGCGTCATTCGGGCGGCCAACCGGCCCGGTGGCGGCCTGGAAGTCCACATCGAACTGCCCACGGACAGCGCCGCCGAGGAGCGCCGCACCCCGGCCTGAGGCCGGGCCAGGGCGTCAGAGCCGGTATTCCAGGGTGATGAAGTCGCCCAGGGCCTGGCGGATTTCGGCGGCCGTCAGGTGACGCATGATGGGGATGCCCGGCGCGAACTGGTTGCTCATGCAGGTCAGGGCCCGGGCCTGGCCGGCGGGATCCCGGAGCCGGAAGGTGGTCTTGAAGTAGATATGGCTGGGGCCGCCGTCATCGTTGAAGGCCACCCGCACCGGGCGGGGCGCGGGCGCGCCGGCGATGGTCTCGACGCTGCGGACGATGCGGGTGATGGCGTAGCCGGCCGGATTCACCCGCTGCTCGCCCGGCGCCACCGTCTCGATCTCGAAGACGCAGAAGGGGTCGTGCTCCTGGACCGCGTTGAAGGCCACGATCTTGCCGTATTGCAGGCGGACGGTGGCGGCGCCCGGCGGGATCGCCAGGGCCTGGCGCAGGGTCAGTCGCCCGGCTTCCGGCGCCGACGGAGGCTCGGCGGAGGTGGCGCAGCCGCCCAGCCAGGCCAGGGCGGTGAAAAGAAGGGCAATGGGTCGCATGTTGGGTACCTCGAAGATGATGCGCTGATCAGGCCAGGCCGGCGGTGTGCATGCCGGCGGCAAGCCTCACTGTACTCCCGGTCCGCCCCGCCGGCCGAGCCGAGGGGCGGACCTGGCCCTTAGGCCGGAGAGGGGTCGATCGGTTCCGGCGCGGGTGGCTTCGCATTGCCAGGTCCGGAGGCGGAGCGGTAAGGTAGCCGGCATGGACACCTACGACTGCATCGTCATCGGCGGCGGCGCCAGCGGCCTGGTCAGCGCCTCCCGCCTGGCCCGGGCCGGACGCCGGGTACTGGTTCTGGAAGCCTCGGAACGCCTGGGAGGCTGCATCCACACCTGGCGGCCCACGCCCGATTTCTGGCTGGAGCTGGGCGCCCACACCGCCTACAACTCCTACGGTCCCCTGCTGGAGGCCCTGGCCGATCGCGGCCGGCTGGGCGAACTGCTCACCCGGGAGAAGATGGGCTACCGGTTCTTCGAACGGGACGGCTCCACCGCTTCGCCCATGAAACGCCTGAGCTTCCTGGAAGCGGCTTTCTCCCTGCCCTTCGGCCTCGGCAAGGCCAAGCCCGGGCGCAGCGTGGCCGAGTGGTTCGGCGGCCTCCTGGGCAAGGGCAACTACCGGCGTTTGCTGTCTCCCGCCTTCGCCGCCGTGCTGTCCCAGCCCGCCGACGCCTTCCCGGCCGAATGGCTGTTCCGGCGCAAGCCGCGCATGAAGGCGGCGCCGCGCAAGTACACCTTCCCCGGTGGCTTGCAGGGGCTCCTGGAAGCCCTGGCCGGGAACGCCCCCTTCACGGTGCGGGCCGGCACGCCGGCTGGCGCCATCGCCCGGGACGGGGCCGGCTTCCGGGTGGAAACCCGGGACGGGCCCCTGGCCAGCCGGCAACTGGTGCTGGCGGTACAGGTGGATACGGCCGCCACCCTGCTGGAAGACAGCTATCCGGACATCGCCCGGCCCCTGGCCACCTTCCCCATGTCCAGTAGCGAGGCCCTGGGGGTGGTCCTGCCCGCGGCCAAGGTGAACCTGCCCGCCGTGGCCGGCCTCATCGGCGCCGACGAGGATTTTTTCTCGGTGGTGACCCGGGATCCGGTACCTCACGCCGAATTGCGCGGCTTCACCTTCCACTTCCGGCCGGGTGCCCTGGACAGGGACGAAAAGCTCGGCAAGGCCGCGCGCGTGCTGGGGGCCGTGCCGACGGACTTCCTGCACGTCCAGGAATGCCTGAACCGGCTGCCGTCCCCCGGGGTGGAACATCCCCGCCGGGTGGCCGACATCGACGCCCGCCTGACCG
>DAOQNK010000098.1:0-8429 GCA_035332045.1 Thiobacillaceae bacterium
CCGAGGACATCGTGGTCCTGGCCGGCAAGGGCCACGAGGACTACCAGGAAATCCACGGCGTGAAGCACCCCTTCTCCGATTTCGAGGCGGCCCGCGCCGCCCTGCGGGAACGCGCCGGCCTTCCCACCGAAAGGAACCCCCATGCGTCTGTCTGACGCCGCCCGCGCCCTGGACGCCCGCCTTGTCGGCGCCGACGCGGAGATCGTGGCCGTGTCCACCGACACCCGCAACCTGCCCGCCGGTTGCCTGTTCGTGGCCTTGAGGGGCCCCCGTTTCGACGGCCACAGCTTCGCCGCCAAGGCCCTGGAAGCCGGCGCCGCCGCCGTCATGGTGGAGCAGGGCGCCAACCTGGAGGCCTCGCCCGCCCTGGTGGTGGACGACACCCGCCTGGCCCTGGGGAAGCTGGCGGCCTGGCACCGCACCACGATGCCGGCGAAGCTGGCCGCCATCACCGGCAGCAACGGCAAGACCACGGTGAAGGAAATGGTGGCCGCCATCCTGGCCGAGGCCGCCGGCGCCGAGGCGGTCCTGGCCACTTCCGGCAACCTGAACAACGACATCGGCATGCCGCTGACGCTGCTGCGCCTGACCCCGGCCCATCGCTACGCGGTCATCGAGATGGGCATGAACCATCCTGGCGAGCTGGCCTATCTCACCGAGCTGGCCCGACCCGACGTGGCTCTGGTCAACAACGCCCTGCGCGCCCACCTGGAGGGCTTGGGCAGCCTGGAGGCGGTGGCCCGGGCCAAGGGCGAGATCTACGCCGGCCTGAAGCCGGAGGGCGTGGCCATCGTCAACGCCGACGATCCCCATGCCGGGCTGTGGCGGACCATGAACAACGGCCGAAAGATCCTCTCCTTCGGCTTCGCCAGGGGAGCCGACGTCCGGGTGCAAAGCCTGGATGACACGGCGGTCAACTGGCAGCTGGCCTCTCGTGAATCCAGCCTGCGCCTCAATACGCCCTGGGGCCTCATGGAGACCACCCTGAAGGTGCCCGGAGAACACAACATGCGCAACGCAGCGGCGGCCGCCGCCTGCGCCCTGGCCCTGGGCGCCTCGCCCGCCGCTGTGGCGGGCGGGTTGGCCCGGTTCGGAGGCGTCCATGGGCGCCTCGAGATGCATCGCTGCATCCTGGGCGCCACCCTCATCGACGATAGCTACAACGCCAATCCGGATTCCATCCTGGCCGCGATCCAGGTGTTGGCCGAACGGCCCGGCACCCGAATCCTGGTGCTGGGCGACATGGGCGAACTGGGGCCGGAGGCCGCCGCCCTGCATCGCGAGGTGGGAGAAAGGGCCAAGGCGGCCGGCATCGAGCGCCTGCTCTGCCTGGGTGACATGTCGATCCAGGCCGTCCAAGGCTTCGGCGCCGGCGCCGGCGCCATGCACTTCGAGCGCATCGAGGAACTCCTCGCCGAAATCGAATGCGCCTTGGGTCCGGATGTGACGGTGCTGGTGAAGGGGTCCCGCTTCATGAAGATGGAGCGGATCGTCCAATCCTTCCAAGAGGGGCAAACATGCTCCTGATGTTCGCCAAATGGCTTGGCCAGGACTTCCGCCTGTTCAATGTCTTCAACTACATCACGCTGCGGGGGGTCCTGGCGGCGCTCACCGCTTTGCTCATTTCCTTCATCATCGGGCCGTGGATGATCCGCAAGCTGACCGATCTCAAGGTCGGCCAGCCGGTGCGGGATGACGGCCCCCAGACCCACCTGGTGAAGGCCGGCACGCCCACCATGGGCGGCGCCCTGATCCTCGCCGCCATCATCGTCACCACCTTGCTCTGGGCCGACCTGACCAGCCGCTACGTCTGGATCTGCCTGGCGACCTTGACGGGCTTCGGCGCCATCGGTTGGGTGGACGACTGGCGCAAGGTGGTGGAAAAGAATCCCAGGGGCCTGGCTTCCCGCTGGAAGTATTTCTGGCAATCGGTGATCGCCGTGGGCATCGCCTCCTGGTTGGCCTGGTCCGCCCACCTGCCGGCCCAGACCGACCTCATCGTCCCCTTCTTCAAGCAGATCGTCATGCCCCTGGGGGGCGTGGGCTTCGTGGTGCTGAGCTATTTCGTCATCGTCGGCAGCAGCAATGCCGTGAACCTGACCGACGGCGCCGACGGCCTGGCCATCCTGCCCACCGCCATGGTGGCGGGCGCCCTGGCGGTATTCGCCTATGTGGCCGGCCACGCGGTGTTCTCCAAGTACCTGGGTCTGCCCCACATCCCCGGCGCCGGCGAACTGGTGGTGTTCTGCGCCGCCATGGTGGGGGCGGGCCTGGCTTTCCTCTGGTTCAATGCCTACCCCGCCGAGGTGTTCATGGGCGACGTGGGGGCCCTGGCCCTGGGCGCCGCCCTGGGCGTGGTGGCGGTCATCGTCCGCCAGGAGATCGTCCTGTTCATCATGGGCGGCGTCTTCGTGGCCGAGGCCATCTCGGTCATGGTCCAGGTGGGTTCCTACAAGCTGCGAGGCAAGCGCGTCTTCCTCATGGCGCCCATCCACCACCACTTCGAGAAGAAGGGCTGGAAGGAAACCCAGGTGGTCGTTCGCTTCTGGATCATTTCGATGATGCTGGTGCTGGTGGGCTTGGCATCCCTGAAGCTGAGGTGAAGCGGCCATGAAGCGGAAGATCTCCAACTTCAAAGGCTGCAAGGCCCTGGTCGTGGGACTGGGGGACACCGGCGCCGCCTGCGTGCGCTGGCTCATCGAGCATGATGCCCAGGTGCGCGCCACCGACACCCGGGAGGAGCCGCCCCACGCCCAACACGTGCGCGAGGCCTTCCCGGAAGCCTCGCTGCGCCTCGGCGGTTTCGAGCGGGAAGACTTCGAATGGGCCGATCTCGTCGTCGTCAGTCCCGGCGTCGCCCTGGCCACCCCCGAACTGCAATGGGCGGTGAAGGCGGGCAAGGACGTGGTGGGCGACGTGGAGCTCTTCGCCCGCGCCCTGAAGGATACCTCCGCCTACGTCATCGCCATCACCGGCTCCAACGGCAAGAGCACGGTGACCAGTCTGGTGGGCCACCTGTGCGCCGCCGTGGGCCTGGACACCGTGGTGGCCGGCAACATCGGCCTGCCCGTGCTGGACGCCCTGGACAACCAGGACACCCTGGGTCGATGCCCGGACGTGTGGGTGCTGGAGCTGTCCAGCTTCCAGTTGGAGACCACCAGCAGCCTCAAGCCCGACGCGGCGACAGTGCTCAACATTTCCCAGGACCACATGGACCGTTACGCCAACCTGGACGACTATGCCGTGGCCAAGACACGGATATTTGCCGGCCAGGGTGTCCAGGTGCTGAACCGGGACGATCCGGCGGTCATGGCCATGGCCCTGGAGGACCGCACCCAATGGACCTTCGGCCTGACCGTGAACGAAGCGCTGGCCCCGGGCCAGTTCGGCCTCGCCACCCGCAAGGACCGGCTCTGGCTGTGCGAGGGCGATGAAGCCCTGCTGCCGGTGGACAAGCTGCCCATCGCCGGTCTGCACAATGCCGCCAACGCCCTGGCCGCCCTAGCCCTGTGCCGGGCGATCCAGTTGCCCTACGAGGGCCTGATTCCCGCCCTGAAAACCTTCGAGGGCCTGCCCCATCGGGTGCAGAAAGTCGCGGAGGTGGCGGGCCGCACTTTCTACGACGATTCCAAGGGCACCAACGTCGGCGCCACGGCGGCGGCCCTGCTGGGTTTTGCCTCGCCGGTGGTGCTCATCGCCGGCGGCGACGGCAAGGGCCAGGACTTCTCACCCCTCCGGGCGGCGGTGGGGAATGCCCGCGCCGTGGTCCAGATCGGCCGGGACGGCCCCCTCATCGAGGCGGCCATTGGCGGCGCCTGCCCGGTGCACAGGGCGGAAAGCATGGAAGAGGCGGTACAACTGGCCTTCAAGCTTTCCCGGGCGGGCGACGCGGTCCTGCTTTCCCCCGCCTGCGCGAGTTGGGACATGTTCCGCAACTACGCCCATCGCGCCGAAGTCTTCATCGCGGCGGTGAAACAGCTGGAGGCCGGCGGTGTTTCATAACGCGGCGCTGAAGCGCACCGCCCTCACACCCTATGACTGGGGCCTGGTGTTTGCCGCCCTGGGCCTGCTCATGACCGGCCTGGTGATGGTCTATTCGGCGTCCATCGCCATCGCCGAGGCCAAGTCCGCCGCCAACCAGCCGGCCTTTTATCTCATTCGTCACAGCATGTATCTGGTGATCGGCCTGGGTGCCGGCTATGCCGCGCTCCAGATACCCACCCTGGCCTGGCAGAAACTGGCGCCCTACCTCTTCATTGCCGGCGCCGCTTGCCTGGTGCTGGTGCTGATTCCCTTCATCGGCAAGGAGGTGAACGGCAGCCGGCGCTGGATTCCCTTGGGGCCCCTGGGCAACTTCCAGCCGTCCGAACTGATGAAATTCGCCACCATCCTGTATGCCGCGGATTACACGGTGCGCAAGGCGGCCTTCATGCAGAACCTGAAAAAAGGCTTTCTGCCCATGTTCCTGGTGATGCTGGGCATCGGCGGCCTGTTGCTGGTGGAGCCGGATTTCGGCGCCTTCGTGGTTATCGTCGCCATTGCCCTGGCCATCCTCTTTCTGGGCGGCCTGAATGCGCGACTGTTCCTGGGCCTCATCATCCTGCTGGCCATTGGTTTCGTGCTGCTGGTGGTGCTTTCCCCCTACCGCCTGCAACGGGTGGTGAGCTACCTGGACCCCTGGAGCGACCCCTATGGGGCGGGCTACCAGCTTTCCCACGCCCTCATCGCCCTGGGCAGCGGCGAGCTGACGGGGGTGGGGCTCGGAGACAGCGTGGAGAAGCTTTTCTATCTGCCCGAGGCTTACACCGACTTTCTCCTGGCTGTTATCGGCGAGGAGCTGGGCCTGTTGGGCGTCATGGCGATCATCGGCCTGTTCGCCTGGCTCACCTGGCGGGCCTTCTCCATCGGCTGGCAGGCGGGCCTCATGGGACGCAACTTCGCCGCCTTGGTGGCGCAAGGCGTGGGCGTCTGGATGGGGGTCCAGTCCTTCATCAACATGGGCGTGAACCTGGGCCTGCTGCCCACCAAGGGCCTCACCCTGCCCCTCATGAGCTACGGCGGCTCCGGCATCGTCGCCAACTGCCTGGCCCTGGCGGTACTACTTCGAGTGGACTTTGAAAACAGATGCCTGATGCGGGGTAAGAAGGCATGAGCGCGCCCCGCACCGTCCTGGTCATGGCCGGCGGCACCGGCGGCCACGTCATGCCCGCCCTGGCGGTGGCCGAGTCCCTGCGCGGCGAAGGCTGGCGCGTGGTCTGGCTCGGCACCCGGGCCGGCATGGAAGCGAAGCTGGCCGTGGAGAAAGGCTTCGACATGGCCTGGGTGAAGGTCGCCGGCGTGCGCGGCAAGGGCCTGGTCGCCAAGCTGCTGCTGCCCGCGAATCTGCTCGCCGCCTTCTGGCAGGCGGCCCGGGCCATCTTCCGGGAACGGCCCGACGTGGCCCTGGGCCTGGGCGGCTACGTGGCCTTCCCCGGCGGCATGATGGCCAGCCTGCTGGGCAAGCCCCTGGTCATCCACGAGCAGAATGCCATCGCCGGCCTGACCAATCGGGTGCTGGCCTGCCTCGCCGATCGGGTGCTGCTGGGTCTGCCCGCCGCCTTCAGCCACGGCCACGACAAGCCCCTGCCCTGCGGCAAAGTGGCGGCGGACTGGGTGGGCAACCCGGTGCGGCCGCCCATCGCCGCCCTGCCCGAACCCGCCCAGCGCCTGGCCGGCCGGAGCGGCCCCCTGCGCCTGCTGGTGGTGGGCGGCAGCCTGGGTGCCCAGGCCTTGAACGAGTTGGTGCCCCAGGCCATCGCCCGGCTGCCGGAAACGGGGCGCCCCGAGGTTCGCCACCAGTCCGGCGCCCGGCATCTGGATACCCTCAAAGGCCATTACGCGGCCGCTGGCGTGAAGGCGGAATGCCTGGCCTTCATCGACGACATGGCCGAAGCCCTGGCCTGGGCAGATTTGGTCATATGCCGGGCTGGCGCGCTGACCGTGGCGGAGATCGCCGCCAGTGGTTCGGCCGCCCTGTTCGTGCCTTTCCCCTTCGCCGTGGACGACCACCAGACCGCCAATGCCCGCTTCCTCTCCGACGGCGGTGCCGGCTGGCTGATGCAACAGAAGGATCTGGATGCCGGGAAGCTCGCGCATTGGCTCGGCGGTTTGACCCGGGACACCCTGCGCACGCGCGCAGAAAAAGCCCGAGCCCTGGCAAAGCCGGAGGCGACGGCGACGGTGGCGTGGGTCGTCAAGGAGTTGGCGAAATGATCCGCCTCACGTCTCACGCCTCTCAGCCGCCCGAGGTGCGACATGAAACATAAAGTCCATCACATCCACTTCGTGGGCATCGGCGGCGCCGGCATGAGCGGCATCGCCGAAGTGCTGCTCAACCAGGGCTACACCATCTCAGGCAGCGACGGCGCCAGCAACGCGGTCACCCAGCGCCTGGCCGACATGGGTGCCAGCGTGTACCAGGGCCACGCCGCGGAGAACGTGCGTGACGCGGACGTGCTGGTGATATCCAGCGCCATCAAGGAGGACAACCCGGAGGTCGCCGCCGCCCGGGAGAAGCGCATCCCGGTGGTGGCCCGGGCCATGATGCTGGCGGAGCTGATGCGCTTCAAGCAGGGCATCGCCGTGGCCGGCACCCACGGCAAGACCACCACCACCAGCCTCATCGCCAGCGTCCTCAACGAGGCCGGCATCGATCCCACCTTCGTCATCGGCGGCAAGCTCCTGGCCGCCGGCGCCAATGCCCGCCTGGGCCAGAGCGAATGGCTGGTGGCCGAGGCCGATGAATCCGACGCCTCCTTTCTCTACCTGTCGCCGGTGGTGTCCATCGTCACCAACATCGACGCGGACCACATGGAGACTTACGGCCACGACTTCGAGCGGCTCAAGGGCGCCTTCATCGAGTTCCTGCATCGCCTGCCGTTCTGGGGCATGGCCATCCTCTGCGCCGATGATCCGGTGGTGCGCAGCCTGCTGCCGCGCATCACCAAGCCGGTCATGACTTACGGCACCAGCGACGACTGCGCCATCCAGGCGGTGGACATCCGTTCCGAGGATGGGCGCATGCGGTTTACCGCCCTGCGCAACGGCACCCGTTCCCCCATCGAGGTCACCCTGAACCTGCCCGGCATGCATAACGTGCTCAACGCCCTGGCCGCCATCGCCGTGGCCTGGGAATTGCAGGTGCCGGACGCGGCGGTGCAACGGGCCCTCGCCGGGTTCAGCGGCGTCGGCCGGCGCTTCCAGCGCTACGGCGAGATTACCCTGGCGGACGGCCGCCATTTCACCCTGGTGGATGACTACGGCCATCACCCGGTGGAGATGCGGGCCACCCTGGCCGCGGCCAGGGGCGCCTTCCCGGGGCGGCGACTGGTGCTGGCTTTCCAGCCCCACCGCTATACCCGTACCCGGGATCTGTTCGAGGACTTCGTCCAGGTGCTGTCCCTGACGGATGCCCTGTTACTCACGGAAATCTATGCCGCCAGCGAACAGCCCATCGTCGCCGCCGACGGCCGCAGCCTGGCCCGGGCCGTGCGGGTGGCGGGCAAGGTGGAGCCGGTGTTCGTGGCGGACGTGAACGATTTGCCCGCCAGCCTGGCGGATTTCATCCGGGACGGCGACGTGGTGCTGACCATGGGCGCCGGTTCCATTGGCCAGGTGCCGGCCAGGCTGGCAGCCCTGGGAACCCAGCAAGACAGGAAACCATGATTCTCGCGGAACGCATGATGGTCGACACGCCCCTGCCACCCCCCCACATCCCGCCTGGCATACCCGGCTCCCAGGGGGAGTTGGAACTGGGCGCGGACATGAGCCAGTACACCAGCTGGCGGGTGGGCGGCAAGGTAGACCGGCTCTACACCCCGGCCAGTCTGGAGGACCTGGCGGCCTTTCTGGCCAGCCTGGACCGGGAGGAACCGGTGTGGTTCGTGGGCCTGGGCAGTAATCTGCTGGTGCGGGATGGCGGTTTGCGCGGCACGGTGATCCATTTGCACGGCACCCTGCGCAATCTCGCCATCGAGCAGCGCCGGCAGAATGGCTGGACGGGCCAGGACAGCGGCAAATTCGGCGTGGTCTACGCCGAAGCCGGTGTGGCCAGTCCCAAGGTGGCCCGCTTTGCCGCCAGCCATGATCTGGCGGGGGCCGAGTTCCTGGCGGGCATTCCCGGTACCGTGGGGGGTGCCCTGGCCATGAACGCGGGCTGTTACGGACACGACACCTGGGAATTCGTCTCCCAGGTGCTCACCATCAACCGGGCCGGCCAGATCAACCGGCGCGGCCCCAAGGATTTTCAGGTGGCGTACCGCCACGTGGCGCCCAGGGACCCGCGGGAAGAATGGTTCGTGGCGGCATGGTTCATGTTTCCAAGAGGCGACGGCAGCCAGGCCCGGGAGGAGATCAAGCGCCTGCTGGACAAGCGCATCGCCACCCAGCCC
>DAOQNK010000099.1:0-8427 GCA_035332045.1 Thiobacillaceae bacterium
GCCGCAGGGCAGGCCGAAGCGCCGGGCCTCGTCGGCGCTGACGCCGTAGCGGACCCGCCCGGGGCGTTGGGGAAAGTCCGACCGCACCCGCTCCAGCAGGTCCGCCTCGATGCAGCCGCCGGAGACGGAGCCCTCCAGGCGGCCGTCGTCGCTCAGGGCCAGCAGGGCGCCTACCGGTCGTGGGGCGCTGCCGAAGGTGCCCACCACCGTGGCCAGGGCCACCCGCCGGCCCTGGTCGAGCCAGGTGAGGGCCGCCTCCAGGACCGCCAGGTCGGCGCTGTGCACGTTAGAGCCTATTTCAGTAGGAGACATGCCATGCGGCCAAACCCTACGGGATGCAGCGCAAGGCGTGGCGAGGAAGCTGTGGTCATTCCACAGCGACGAGCCGCAACACCGCGATGCGCCCGTAGGGTTTGGCCCCTTCGGGTTGCGGCCTGGAACGGCGCCTGCGGTGTTGCGACGCTTGGCCATGGAATGACCATGGCCAGCGCGCCGCGCCTTGCATTCATCCGTTCCAGACCACAACGCATGGCATGTCTCCTACTGAAATAGGCTCTTAGACCGTCTTGCCGATGGGCAGCTTGCGGATGCGCTTGCCCGTGGCCGCGAACAGGGCGTTGACCACGGCCGGGGCGATGGGCGGCACGCCGGGTTCGCCGACGCCGGTGGGCGGCAGATCGCTGGCCACGATGTGGACTTCCACCTGGGGCATCTCGGAAATGCGCAACTGCTTGTAGTCGTCGAAGTTGCCCTGCTTCGTCCGCCCGTCCTGGAGGGTGATCTCGCCGTGCAGGGCGGCGGACAGGCCGAAGCCGATGCCGCCTTCCATCTGGGCGCGGATCACGTCCGGCGTCACCGCCAGGCCGCAGTCCACGGCGCACACCACCCGCTCCACCTTGAAGCTGCCGTCGGCGGCCACGCTGACTTCCGCCACTTCGGCGACGAAGCTGTGGAAGGACTCGTGCACCGCCACGCCCCGGCCCCAGCCCTTGGGCAGGGGGGAGCCCCAGCCGGCCTTGGCGGCGGCCAGTTCCAGCACCGCCAGATGCCGGGGATGGCCCTTGAGCAGGCGGCGGCGCAGGGCCACCGGGTCCTCGCCGGCGGCCTGGGCCACCTCGTCCAGGAACACCTCGGTGGCGAAGGCGGTATGGGAACTGCCCACCGAGCGCCACCACAGCACCGGAATGGGGGGTGTGGGGGAATGGAGTTCCACCCGCAGGTTGGGAATGGCATAGGGCAGGGTGGCGGCACCCTCCACCGACGTGTGGTCGATGCCATCCTTGATGAGGCCGGCGGCAAAGGGGGTGCCGGCCACGATGGACTGGCCGACGATGCGGTGGGTCCAGGCCACCGGTGCGCCCTGGGCGTCCAGGCCGGCTTCCAGCCGGTGGGCGTAACAGGGCCGGTAGAAGCCCCCGCGGATGTCGTCTTCCCGGGTCCACACGGTCTTCACCGGCACGCCCATGCGCTTGGCGATGTGCACCGCCTCCACCACATAGTCGGACTTGACGTTGGCACGGCGGCCGAAACTGCCGCCGGCGAACAAGGTATGGATGCGCACCTTTTCCGGCGCCAGGCCCAGCACGGCAGCGGCATTCTTCTGGTCCATGGTCTGGAACTGGTCGCCGGTCCAGATTTCGCAGCCGTCGGCCGTGACCTGGGCCACACAGTTCAGGGGCTCCATGGGGGCGTGGGCCAGGAAGGGCACCTCGTATTCCGCCGCCAGGGTCCGCGCGGCGCCCGCCAGGGCCTGGCCGGCGTCGCCGTCATTGCGGGCGACGGTGCCGGGTTGCTTCAACAGCGCCCGATAGCTTTCCAGGAGGGTGTCGCTGGAGACGCCGGCCGCGGGGCCCGCTTCCCATTCCGCTTTTACCGCAAGACGGCCCTGGATGGCGGACCAGGTGTCGGTGGCCACCACGGCGACCCCGGCGGGAATCTCGAACACCGCCTTCACCCCGGGCCGGGCCAGGGCCTTGTCGGCGTAGAAGGTTTTCAACTTGTCGCCGAAGCGGGGCGGGCGCAGCACCACGGCGGTGAGCATGCCGGGCAGGCGCAGGTCCATGCCGAAGCGGGCGCTGCCGTCGGATTTGGCCCGGCTGTCGGTGCGCTTGAAGCCCCGGCCGATGATCTTGAACTGGCTGGCGGGCTTGAGTTTGACGTGGTGAGGCACTTCCAGGCCGGCGGCCCGCTCGACCAGTTCGCCATACGCCAGAGCCCGGTTGCTGGAGACGTGCCGCATACGGCCGGCTTCGGCGAGGACCTGGGCCTTGTCCACGCCCCAGGTCAGGGCCGCCGCTTCCCGCAGCATCTCCCGGGTGGTGGCGCCCGCCCGGCGCAGTTGCTCGTAGGAATTGCCCATGGCGGTGCTGCCGCCGGTGCCCTGCATGGGGCCCCAGAGCAGGTTGTTGTAGAGGGTGTGGTCGGCGGGGGCGGCCTCGACGCGGATGCTTTCCCAGGGGACTTCCAGTTCCTCGGCCACCAGGGCCGGCAGGCCGGTCTGCACACCCTGGCCCATTTCCAGGTGCTTCACCAGCACGGTCACCGTGTTGTCCGGGGCGACGCGGATGAAGGCGTTGGGGGCGAAGGCTTCGCCGGCGGCGGTCTGGACCACGCGCTTCCCGGCCCGGGCGGGGGTCAGGTGGAAGCCCAGGGTGAGGCCCGCGCCCAGGGCGGCGCCGGCCTTGATGAAATCGCGGCGGGTGGGATCGTTGGGGGCGTTCATGTCAGGCTCCCAGGCGCTGGGCGGCGGCATGGATGCCGGCGCGGATGCGCTGATAGGTGGCGCAGCGGCAGAGGTTGCCGTTCATGGCGCTGTCGATGTCGGCGTCGCTGGGCTTGGGGTTGGCGGCCAGCAGGGCGGCGGCGCGCATGAGCTGGCCGGATTGGCAGTAGCCGCACTGGGGTACGTCGATGTCCACCCAGGCGGCGCGCAGGGCGTCGATGACCCGGCCGGTGATGCCCTCGATGGTGAGCACCGGCTTGCCCTGGAGGCTGCCCACCTCCACCGAGCACGCCTTCACCGGCTTGCCGTCCACGTGGACTAGGCAGGCGCCGCAGAAGGACTCGCCGCAGCCGAACTTGGTGCCGGTGAGGCCCAGGTGGTCCCGCAGCACCCAGAGCAGCGGGGTGTCGTCGGCCACCTCCAGGCGGTGGGAAACGCCGTTGACGGTGAGGTTGAGCATGGATTCCGCCTCCGCGATGATGCTGATCGGGGCATGTTAGGCGTGTGTCAGGCCGGCGTCCATGCGGAACCCGTGAAGGGTATTCCCCTCTTCGAAGCGGGGGCTGCGCCTGGCCACCGGCAGGTAGAATGGCCGGACTTTCCGCCCAGTCACCATGGCCGACTCCATCCTCCACAAGGGCGCCGCGAAAACCGCCCGCATTCCCATCAAGGTCGTGTCCAAGCCGCGCCTGAAACTGCCGGCCTGGATCAAGGCCCAGGCCCCGGGCGGGCCCGAAGTGGCCCGACTCAAGTCCCTGCTGCGCGAGGCCAGACTGCACACCGTCTGCGAGGAGGCCTCCTGTCCCAACCTGGGGGAATGTTTCCGCCATGGCACCGCCACCTTCATGATCCTGGGCGACCTGTGCACCCGCCGCTGCCCTTTCTGCGACGTGGGCCACGGCCAGCCCCTGCCGCCGGACCCGGAGGAGCCCGGCCATTTGGCCGCGACCCTGGCGGCCATGGGCCTGAAATATGTGGTCATCACCAGCGTGGACCGGGACGATCTGCGGGACGGGGGCGCCGGCCATTTCGCGGCCTGCATCCGTGCCGCCCGGGCGGCCGCGCCGGATACCCGCATCGAAGTGCTCACCCCGGATTTCCGCGGCCGCCTGGACATCGCGCTGGATCTGCTGGCCGCCGACCCCCCGGACGTGATGAACCACAACCTGGAGACCGTGCCCCGCCTCTACCGGGCCTGCCGCCCGGGGGCCGATTACGCCCATTCCCTGCTGTTGCTGAAGCGATTCCGCCAGCGCTGCCCCGACGTGCCCACCAAGTCCGGCATCATGCTGGGCCTGGGTGAGACGGATGAGGAGGTGCTGGAAGTGATGCGTGACCTGCGCGTCCACGACGTGGACATGCTCACCGTGGGCCAGTACCTGCAGCCCTCGACGCACCATTTGCCGGTGGAGCGTTTCGTGACGCCCGAACAGTTCGCGGCGTTCGAGCGCATCGCCTTGGGTCTGGGCTTCCGTAACGTGGCCAGCGGGCCCATGGTCCGCTCCAGCTATCACGCGGACAGGCAGGCCGCGGGGGTTTAAGCGTCCGGACGCCAGCCCTCAGCCTGCCATCTCCAGGTTCCCGTGGCCGGCGGGCATCAGTTCCGGCAGCTTGCCCAGGTTCTGGATGCGGTGGCGTATGCGTTCTGCGGACAGCAGCACCAGCATTTCCTGGGAGGTGTCGCCGGCGGTCTTTTTCACCATGCTCTCCGCCAACTGGTTGTCCCCTCCCAGCATGGCGGAGATGCGCTCGATGCGTTCCCGGGGGACTTCCGGGATTTCGCCCAGGTGGTCCACCAGCAGGCCCATGGGGCCGTTGGGCGCCTCGTCCCGCAGGACGACGATCTGCTTGCCGCCCAGGACGGCATTGGTAAGAGGGGCGTCCGCGCCCAGGAGGACCGCCAGGTTGATCACGGCCATCACCCGTTCCCGGAACATGATGTAGCCGAACAGGTTGCGGGCGGTGCCGGGGACACTGGTGAGGCCCCGGGCCTCGATGGCCTCCATGACCTGATTGGAGTGGACCCCGAACCACTGGCCGCCCACGTGGAAGGTGGCGATCTCCACGGTTTCGCCGTCGCCTCGGCTGACGCCGGCCAGGCCCAGGCGGGATGGCTCGGCGGTGCGCGGCCTGGCCTCGCCGGCGGCGACTTCGCCCAGGGGGATGAAGACCAGGGCGATGACATCGTTGCGATAGGCATCCTCCGGACCCTTGTATTCCCGGTAACCTCTGGAGGCACACGTGCCGACCGCGTAGTAGCGATCCTGAAGGACCACAATGCCGGACTGGCCGGCCTCGCCGGCGAAGAAGTGGGCGGGTAGATCCAGGCTGTCCCCGGGCTGGAGATCGGCCCGGGTGGAGGCCACCACCCGCCGGTCCTTCTGGGCGATGACGCCGAAGCTGCCGGCGCCGGGCAAGGCGTCGCTCAACATGGCCTCGAACTGGGGCGCGGAATCGAAGACGATGCCGATGCCGCCCACCGCCTGGTCGCCGCCCGGCGCGCGGATGGCGGCGGCGTAGATGTAGGTGGGCCGTTCCCGGTACAAGGGCGTGGCGCCGAAGGTCGATACGGTGTAGCTCTGGGAATCCCGCAGGGCGAGGGTCTGCTTGACCCAATCGTCCACCAGCAGCGTTCCGCGCAGGCTGGCGTATTCCGGATTGGAGACCGCCACCACGCGGCCCTGGCGGTCGAAAACCAGGAGATTGTCGTACACCGTGTAGAGGCCGTTGATGTAGGCCAGGATGTCGCCGATGGCGCGGCCACCGGCTTCATCCAGGGGCGCGGCCAGGCGTTCCCGGAAGGCGGAGGTGAGTGCCCACCAGCGGCAGTCGTTGGCCCGCTCGTAAAGATTGCGATCCATGATGTCCATGGCCAGGGAGGCCAGGAAGCGGCTGTTCTCCAGGATGGCGGAGACCACGGTTTCGTGCAGGTTGGAGATGGATCGTTCGAACACGTCCCGGGTTTTCAGGCCCGTGTTGCTGATCTCCCAGAGCAGCACCTTGGAAAAAGCCGGGTTCAGAGACTTGCCGTCGCCGCTGTGGCGGACGTTGCCATTCCACACCGAGCGGTTGAGTTCCCGCTGGATCTGCTCGGCCTGGGCGGGGATATCGCGCAAGCGCTGGTCGAAGAGGTCGGGGTTGGCCATGACCCCCGCCAGGATCTCCGGATCCACCTGGTCCAGGCTGCCGGTGGCGGCCTGGCCGAAGGCGTGTTCCAGCGGCAGCATGACGTGGCCATACCATCCCGGCCCCATGTAGCCCTGGTAGCCCCGGGTGGCGCGGGTGGTGGCCAGGTATTCCCGGCCGGCGAAGCGCACCACCTTCCAGTCCTGGTGCGGCACCCGCTCCAGGGGTGCCCCCACGGGTACCTGCCAGGCGTCGCTGCTGGCGATGACATGGCCGGATTCGTCCAGCAGGGTGATCACCGACCAGTCGCCCGGGCCGGCCAGGTTGGCGAAAATGCCTGCGGTCTCGTTGGCGAAGCGGAAGCAAAGGCAGAGCACGCCCAGGGGACGGCCATCCCGGTTGGTGACCCGGTAGGAGTAGATCAAGGCGGCGGGCACGCCGGGCTGCAGGTCGCTGGCCCGGAAGGTCTCCACATAGGCGTCCCGGGTTTCCAGGGAGGCGCGGATCAGGGGATCGGCGGACGTCTCCACCCGGTGAGCCTTGTCCAGTTGGGCATGGACGCGGCCATCCGGGGTGAGCAGAAGAATATCGTTGTAGACCGAATACTTGCGGGCGTATTCCTCGAAGCGCGACTCCAGCCGGGCACGCGCGTTGGGATCGGCACCGTTGGCACCGGCAATGGATTCCAGGTAGGCGCGCAGGTCGTCGTCGGTGGCCAGAAAGCCGATGTCGGCGGTGCGTTCGAACAGGTTGCGGATCATGATATCCACCGCCACCTGGGCCTTGGCGCGCATTTCCTGGACGGTTTTCTTGCGGGTTTCCCGGCCCAGGCTGTTGAGGAGGTCGCAGGTGAGACGCTGGAAGGCCTGGCGGGTGCCGCTCATGTCGGTGCCGGTGCCGGAGAGCTGGCCCAGCAGGGTCAGGTTGTCCCATACGCCTTGTAGGGTCTGCAAGGTCTCCCGGTACTCCTCCACGCTGTCCATGTGTCGGATCAGGTCGGAGAGGCCGTCATCCAGTTCCATGCCTTTATAGGAAGCCATTGTCGTGTCCTCGCGTATGCCATGCACCCTAGCAAGAACCACACCATGGCAATGGGTAAAGCCCGGGGCGGTAAGGTCCTGAATTGATATGTCTTTCGATATAAGTACTGGGGTTGTCGCAGGGCTGGATCAGGCGCCATGCTCGCCGATGGTGCGAGGGCTGGCATGGCGCACAGTTCAGGTGCGCGGGTGCCCCGGCGGACTGGGACTCAGATGGGGCCCTCGCCGGTGGCGTTTTTCTCCTGGATGAGTCGCTCGGTCTCCTTGAGAAGGGTCCGCATCAAACTTCCCGCGGATTGCAGTCCCTCCAGGGCCATGTTGCCCAGAGGCGCGAGCCGGGCGGCCATGTCCGGGCTCAAGGGGCCACAGCCGCCGCTCGGGTTCGCGCGGGCGCCATCCAGGAAACCTTGTTGCAGGCCCGCCAGTTCCCACTCCTGGCGAAGCAGCCGACCCGCCTCGTAGGACGTGATCCGGCCTTCCCGAAGCGCTGTTTCGATCCAGCGCATCCGTGCCTGGAATTGGGGCGTATTGATGGTGTCGGCAGCGGGCGCGCTCGTGGAGGCGCCCGTGCCGCGGGGGCAAGACCCCGGGTCTGCCAGGGCGGGGCCGGTCGCCAGACTGGCCAGCAAGAGGAGGAGAGCGGGGTGACGCAAGATCGAGGATTTCATGGAAAACTCCTTTTAAGGTTGGCCGCCGGCGCCGTTCGCCTGGCGGTGAGCCCAGTCTGGCGCTGGCCTGTAAGCCTGGTATTTCCGAACCATTACTGACTGAGGCCGGGATGTTTCAGGCCGGAAGGAAACTTGCCAGGGCGGCGAAGGCGGACCCAGAATGCATGGGCCCGATGCCGAAGGCGCGGAGACAAGCAATAACATTGGATGGGGATGAAGATGGCGCGTGGCTTGCGATCGGTCCTGGCTCTCATGCTCGCCGCAGCGTTGGCCGGCTGCGGCTCGTCACGCCTGGCGGAACTGAATGCCCGCCTGGGCCTGGCCCCCTACTCGGCGCAGGCCAAGCCGCCTGCCGCCACGGCCGGGCAGGAAGCCAATCTGGCTCGGCTCTACCGGGAAGGGGCGGAAGCCCTGCAACGCAATGACCTGGATGCGGCCATGGCTTCCTGGCGGAAGTACGCCGCCCAGGCGCCCAGCGATTGGGCCAGGACCCAGACCGTGCGAGGCTATATCACCCTGCTTGAGCGGGAACAGGCCAGGCGTTTTGCCCGGGAGGCCGTGGCGGATGAAAAGGCGGCCGGTTTCCAGAAGACCGACCGCTTCCACGTGGCGCTGTTGCCCTTCCGCAGCAAGGACCAATCGCCCGAAGCCAAGGCCAAGCCCTTCAACCGGGCCATCCAGGCCATGGTGGCCACAGACCTGGCCCAGGTGCCGTCCCTGAAGGTGCTGGAACGGACTAGGATGGATTTCCTGCTGCGGGAGATGAAGCTCGCCGAAACCGGACTGGTAGACCCGGTCAGCGCGGCACGCGCCGGCCGCATGCTGGGCGCCGGCAGCCTGGTGGCCGGCGTGGTGTACAACGAGGACGACA
>DAOQNK010000100.1:0-8161 GCA_035332045.1 Thiobacillaceae bacterium
ATCCCTAGAATGCGCGACTCTCGTGTGGGGGTATAGCTCAGCTGGGAGAGCGCTTGCATGGCATGCAAGAGGTCAGCGGTTCGATCCCGCTTACCTCCACCACCAATACGGAAAATCCGGTAAGTAAAGCCGGGTTTTCGGCCTCATCAGTCCCTATCGTCTAGAGGCCTAGGACATCGCCCTTTCACGGCGGTAACCGGGGTTCGAATCCCCGTGGGGACGCCACTCAAACTAACGGCTTGCAGCGATGCAAGCCGTTTTTTTTCGAATTTCCGGCTGCGTCGGCGTGAAGTCCAGGACGGGCTCTTGGGAGCGGGGGGATAATCTCCGGCTCCTACCTCCCCGGGGTGCCTGAAATGGACGACGATTCCACCGTGGATGTTTCCACGCCCCTGTCCGGGCTTGTGCCAAAGAGCCTGGATCCCTTTGGTCTCTTCGCGGCTGGAGAGGCGGTCGTCACGGCCTGGAGCAAGCATCCGGATGAATTGGGGCAGAGGATGCGCGCCTATCTGGCCGATCTGGCCACCATCCAGGCCCAGTTCATGGCGCGCTTCCTTGGCGCCGGCGAAGATGCGGTGAGGCCGTCGGAACACGACGAGCGCTTCCAGGACCCGGCCTGGAAGGACAACCCCTGGTTCGATTACCTCAAGGAGTCCTACCTCCTGGGCTGCCGGGCCCTGGAGGATGCCATCTTCGAAGCGCCCGACGTGCCGGAAAAAACCCGTCGCCAGGCGGCCTTCTGGACCCGGCAATGGCTCAATGCCATCGCCCCGTCCAACTTCCTCTGGTCCAATCCGGCCGCCCTGCGGCGCATGATCGCCAGCGGCGGCCAGAGCCTGGTGGAGGGCTATCGCCAATGGCTGGCGGACCTCATCGAGGGCGACGTGCGCATCGTCGACAAGACGGGCTTCGAACTGGGGGAAGACATTGCCGCCACGCCGGGGCAGGTGGTCTTCCGCAACGACCTGCTGGAACTCATACAGTTCGCCCCGGCCACCGCCGAGGTGCGGCAGGTGCCCATCGTCATCGTCGCGCCCTGGATCAACAAGTACTACGTGCTGGACCTGGATGCCCGGCGCAGCCTGATCCGCTTCCTGGTGGGCAAGGGGTTCACGGTGTTCATCACCAGTTGGAAGAATCCCGGGCCGGAGATGGCCGAGACGCGCTTTGACGACTACCTCGTCGAGGGCGCCCTCAAAGCCCTGGAGGTGGCCGCTGAGATAGGCGGCGTGGAGGCGGTCCATGGCGTGGGCTACTGCATTGGCGGCACGCTGCTTTCCTGCGCCCAGGCCTGGAGCGCCGGAGACGGCGGCAAGCCAGCGCCGGCGTCAAGCTGGACGCTGTTCACCACGTTGGTGGATTTTTCCAATCCGGGCGACATCGATGTCTTCATCACCGAGGACAGCGTCCAGTGGATCGAAGCCCAGATGGAACGCAACGGCGGTTTGCTGGATGGCAAGCAGATGGCCGGCTCCTTCCGCTGGCTGCGCCCCAACAGCCTGGTATGGCGCTACACGGTGAGCAGCTATCTCTATGGCGAGGAACCGCCGCCCATGGACGTGCTGCAATGGAACATGGACGCGACCCGCCTTCCCCGGGCCATGCACAGCTTCTACCTGCGGGAGTTCTACCTCCGCAACCGCCTGGTGGAGCCCGGCGCGGTGACCCTGGCCGGACGGCCCATCGACTTGCGCGCCATTCGGGCACCCCTCTACGCGGTCGGCGCGGAGCAGGACCACATCGCTCCCTGGAAAGAGACCTTCAAGATCGCCGGCCTGGTATCCGGGCCGGTGCGCTATACCCTGGCCACCTCGGGCCATATCCTGGGCATCCTGAGCCCGCCGGTGGATCCGCCCAAGCGCCGCTACTGGAGCGGCGAGGCCAGTGGCGCCAGGGACCCGGAAGCCTGGCGGGCCGGACTGGAGAAGACGCCGGGGTCCTGGTGGGAGGACTGGGTCGTCTGGCTGGAGAGCCAGTGCGGACCCCCGCGCCCGGCCCGGGTACCGGGCTCGGCCCGATACCCGGCCCTCGCCCCGGCGCCCGGGACCTACGTGCGCGAGTCCTGAAGCGGCGCGATCAGGGCGCCACCGCCGTGCTGACGTTCAGGCTCACCGGCGCATAGGTGTTGTTCCAGAGCAGGGCGGCGTTGCCGGCGGCCATGTCCAGGGAGACCTCATAGCCGCCCTTGCCCAGGGTGGCATTGGTCCAGCGGGTCTCGCCGGGCAGCATAGTGGCCACGCCCGTCTTGCCCGTGCCGCCATCGCTCCAGGCCACCCCCAGGCTGCCAGCGGAGCTGGACTCGACACTGAAGTTGTAGATGTTTTGGTTCTTCGCGGTCACGTAGATGGGCTTGCTCCAGGTGTTCGCCGCTTTCTTCAACTGGGCGGACTGAAGGGGATAGGCGATGGCGCCGGTGGGCAGCATGGTCCAGGTCAGGAACACGGCCGTGGCGTTGCCCTGGCCGTCCACGGTCACGTCCGAGAGGCTGGCGATGTTGGACATGCCCGCGTAGGCGGTACCCGCCGCGCTCCAGTTGGCACCCGGGCGCTTGCGGCTATACATGAGACCCGTGTACGTGTTGACCCACACCGCCACGGCGGTGCCGTCCTCGCCCATGGAGAAAGAGGGCAGATACTGCCGATACTGGGGCGGGGCCAGTTCGGTGACGCCGGTCCAGGTGCCCGCAGTGTCCCGGGTGGCCACGTAGACGCCGGCCCCGGTCAGGTAGTTGATGTCACCCCAGCCGGCCACCGCCTCGCCGGCGGCGTTGACGGACAACGAGACAAAACTGTGGCAGGCATTGGCCAGGGTCTGGGGCTGGGACCAGCCGCCGGCAACGCTGCCGGTGGCGGCCTGAATGGCGCACTGGGTGCCCGTGCCGTCCACTTCCGACCAGGCCAGGGTGGCCTGGCCGCTACCGCTCAAGCCCACCTTGGGGCTGGCCACGGTGATACTGGCGTTGGATACCATGACCGGCAGGCTCCAGCTCCCGTTGGCCAGGAAGGCCGCTTCCAGGCTGGAGGTGCCGCTGCCCTGGGTCTGAATCCAGCCGACCACGGCCTTGCCGTCATCGGCCAGGGCCACCGTGGGCGACGCAACGCCCAGGGTCGCCTGGGAGAGGACGACCGGAGCGCCCCAGGCGCCATTCGCATAGAAGCGGGCCTGGACCTGGCCGCCTTGAACCCAGACGGCCAGCTTCTGGCCCACGGTGTTGGCCGCGATGGCTGGATTGAGGATGCCCTGGGTCTGGCTGTCGCTGGCCAGGGTGGTGGTGGCGGACCAGACGGCACCCGCCGCCTGGGAATCGGCCCAGGCCAGGATCAGCGCGCCGGCCAGGGCGAGGGAGGTAGCGGTTCTGGCAAAGGGACGGGCACGGGACGGAAAAGCGAGGTTAGGCATGGTGGTCTCCAGGATGTGGCGAGGGGGATGCCGCCCCAGGCGGACATCCGGTGGCCGTACTCTGGGCCGGGAGCCTTAAAGCGACATTAAAGCTCCTGGGCAGGCAGCGGGATCAGGCATCCTCCCCCGCCGAAAACACCCGATCCCGGCCCGCCAGCTTGGCGGCATACAGGGCCTGGTCGGCGGCCCGCAGGAGGGCGTCGGCGTCCTCGCCCTGGGTGGGGGCCACGGCGATGCCGGCGGAAAAGGTCACGGGCGGCAGGGGCCGATCAAGGGTGTGGACGTCCGCGTCCCTGACCAGGTTGGCGATGCGGGAGAGGCGCTCCCGGGCTTCGGAGAGTTCGGCGCGGGGCATGACCGCCACCAGTTCCTCGCCGCCGTAGCGGCAGGCGATGTCGGAGGCGCGCAAATGGTCCCGCAGGATGCGGGACACCTCGATCAGGACCCGATCCCCCGCTTCGTGGCCCCAGGTGTCGTTGTAGCGCTTGAAGTGGTCGATATCGAGGATGGCGAGGGCCAGGGGTTCGTCGTTGCGCAGGCAGGCATGCAGTTCCCGGGGCAGGGTTTCGTCCAGGTAGCGGCGGTTGAACAGGCCGGTGAGGGGGTCCCGGGTGGCTTGTTCGCGCAGGGCTTCCCGCAGGCGGATGTTGGAGAGGGCGAGCTTGAGGGCTTCGCCCAGGCTGACCGCCAACTGGCGAATCCGCTGCCAATCGCCGTCCCTGGCCTGGGCGGAAGCCCGCACGGTGATCAGGCCCAGGGTCTCTCCCTGCACCACCAGGGGCTGGCAGAGGCTGACAACGGCGGGGTCGGACAGGAAGTGGGCGCAGTGGGGGCCGGCCATGTCGTGGGAGGATTCGTAGATCTGGCCCCGGCGTACGCCCCAGCAGGCATCCAGGGGGAAGACGCTTTCCATGCCCGCGCTGTCGCCCCAGGAGGCTACGGTCTGGGCACCCCGGCCCCCGGGCCGGACGATGGCCAGCATGCCGCCCAGGCCCAAGTGGAGATTGCGCGCCATGTGCTCGAAAACCCGGTGGATTTCCTCCTCCCGCAGGCAGCTTTGCAGGAGTTCATTCATTTCGTTGAGATGGGTGAGATCCCGGGCATGGATCTGGAGGGCGGCCAGGGAGGCGCTGAGCTTGTCGTTGCTCTGCCGGAGGGCTTCCTCGGCCTGGCGGCGGGCGGTGATGTCCTGAATGATGCCGATCATGCGGACGGCCCGATTCTGGGCGTCCCGGTAGACGTCTCCGGTTTCCGCCACCCAGCGCACGCGGCCGTCGGGGCGGACCACGCGATGCTCGATGGCGTAGTGCCGATCGTGTTCCATGGCGGCTTGCACGGCGGCGTCGACGTTCTCCCGGTCGTCGGGGTGGACCCGTTCCATGAAGGCTTCGAAAGTATGGGGGAAGGTCCCCGGGGCGTAGCCGAACATGGGTTCGATCTCGTCCGACCACTGGAGCCGGTTGGTTTCCATGTTCCAGTCCAGGCTGGCGATATGGGCGGCCCGCTGGGCCAGGGCGTAGCGTTCCCGGCCTTCCTCCAGGGCGGTGGCCAGGGACTGCACGTCGGTGATGTCCAGGCAGTGGCCGAAATAGCCCCGGAAGGCGCCGTCCGGTCCGTACCTGGGGGTGCCGGAGTCGACGATCCAGCGGAATTCGCCGTCGGCCCGGCGGAGCCGGTATTTCATCTCGAAGGGCTGTCTGGCGTCGAAGGCGGCGGTGTAGACGTTCAGGCAATAGGCCAGGTCGTCCGGATGGACCCCCTGGGTCCAGCCGTCGCCGAGTTCCCGGTCCAGAGCGCGGCCGGTGTAGGCAAGCCAGGCCCGGTTGAAGAAGGTGCATTGCTTGTCCACCCCGGCCATCCACATGAGGCTGGGCAGGGTATCGGCCATGTCCCGGAAGCGGCTGTCGCTTTCCTCCAGGCTGTGCTCGGTCTCGATCCGCCGCCGGATTTCCTCCTTGAGCGAGGCATTGACGCTGTTGATGTACCAGATCAGGCCCACCAGGGAGAGGAAGGCCAGGAGCAGCAGGGCGGCGAGGGGCCGGCCATACTCGGCGAGGACGTCGGCGAAGGTGATGGGCTGGTTGGCGTAGGGGCCCTGCCGGGTTTCCCGGAAAAGATCATGGACACTCTGGTAGTTCAGGGGCAGGGTCCAGCCGACGATGCCGGCCGCCTGGGCGGCGGGGTGGGATGCCGGGAGGGTGAGCAGGCAGATCGTGACCGACTTGGCGAGCTCGTCGGGCACACCCGTCACCTTGGCCAGGGGCCATTCGGGATACAGCCGGGTGCTCAGGAGGTAGGGAAATCCGGGCTCGTGGCGCGAATTGATGACGCGCAGCCCGGAAAGCTTCACGCGGTCCCTGGCTGCCAGGGATTCCAACACGTCGGTGCGGATGAGGCCCACGTCGGCGGCGCCGGCCAGCACGCCCTCCACGACCTTCTCGTGGTTGCCCGTCAGGGCAATCGATCGGGCCGTCTTGTCCAGGTCGATGCCTTGTTCCCGGGCCTCCCGCAGGTGGACCTGCCAGCCCCCCAGGCTGGACTTGTCCGGCGCCATCAGACGCAGCCCGCCCATGTCGGCGTAGCGGGTGATATTTCGGTTGTCGGCCCGGGTGAAGGCCACGCCGCCAAAATGGTCCAGAGGGCCTTGGGGGCTGCGCAACAGCAGGGTGGCGATGCGGCTGGCCTCGCCCGCCAATTCCATTTCCGTGTAATGGCCGCTGTTGGTGATGACGAACTGGATATCCCGGCGTTGCACCGCGGCGCGCAATTCCGCGAAGGCCAGCGGCACCACTTCGAAGCGCAAGGGGGTCAGCTCGGTGTTGAGGTATTCCGCATGGGGTGCCCACAACTTCATGGCATGCTCGGCGCCACGGTTGGCCAACACGCCGATGCGGATGAGCTCTTCAGCCCTGGCCGGCGGCGCCCCGGCCAGGGCCAGGCCCAGGGCCATCAGGGCCGCTAGGGCCCGGAAGCATCGCCAAGCTTGGCAAAGCGCCATGCAGGACCTCCGAAGACATCAGGGTTCGATGGTCAGGGACGGTATCGAGGTCACACTCCCAGGCGGATACCGGACCGGCAACCCATAAGGTAATTTCGGCGCGAAACGGTCATGACTTGAGGTGACGGGTGGATTGTCGCCGGAACCGGGGGGGTCGGGGGGCTGGAAATACCCAACATTAATGCTCAGGTTTAAAGCGGCTTATGGCTTATGGGGTTGATGTATTACAAAATTCACCCCGCAGCGCACAATGCTGCCCACAACATACCGGACCCATCCGGAGGAGACGACCGATGAACTACGAAGCGTTTTACCGCCGTTCCATCGACGCGCCCGATGCCTTCTGGGGCGAACAGGCGGCCTTGATCGACTGGCATCGCCCCCCGGAAAAGGTTCTGGATTACAGCCATCCGCCGTTCCGGAAATGGTTCGTGGGCGGCGAGACCAACCTCTGCCACAACGCGGTGGACCGGCACCTGGCCAGCCGCGCCGACCAGCCGGCCCTGATCTACCTTTCGACGGAAACCGGCGAGGAGAAGCAGTACAGCTTCGCCGAACTGCACCGGGAGGTGAACCGCTGCGCCGCCGTGCTGCAAAGCCTGGGCGTGAAGAAGGGCGAGCGGGTGGTGATCTACATGCCCATGATCGCCGAGTCCATCTTCTGCGTGCTGGCCTGCGCCCGGCTGGGCGCGATCCACTCGGTGGTGTTCGGCGGCTTCGCGGCCCACAACCTGGCCCTGCGCATCGACGACGCCAAGCCCTGTCTCCTGATCTGCGCCGATGCCGGCATGCGCGGCGGCAAGGCCGTGCCCTACAAGCACCTGGTGGACGAGGCCATCAAGGAATCCAAGTTCCCGCCTGCCAAGGTGCTCATCGTGGACCGGGGCCTGGACCCGGACATGCGCCGTGTCGCCGGCCGGGACGAGGACTACTGGGACCTGCGCGACGAATACCGGGATGCCGAGGTGCCGGTGACCTGGCTGGAGTCCAATGAGCCCAGCTACATCCTCTACACCAGCGGCACCACCGGCAAGCCCAAGGGCGTGCAGCGGGACGTGGGCGGCTACGCCGTGGCCCTGGCTTCCACCATGAAGTACGTCTACAACGCCCAGCCCGGCGAGACCATGTTCACCACCTCGGACATCGGCTGGGTGGTGGGCCACAGCTACATCATCTACGGGCCCCTCATCCACGGCATGACCACCATCGTCTACGAGGGCCTGCCCATCCGGCCCGACCCGGGCATCTGGTGGAAGATCGTGGAGGAACACAAGGTCACCACCATGTTCTCCTCGCCCACGGCCATTCGCGTGCTGAAGAAGCAGGACCCGGCCTGGCTGAAGAAATATGACCTGTCGAGCCTGCGCTACCTGTTCCTGGCCGGCGAACCCCTGGACGAGCCCACTTCGCGCTGGATCAGCGACGGCCTGGGCGTGCCGGTGCTGGACCACTACTGGCAGACGGAAACCGGCTGGGCCATGCTCAGCTACCTGCCCGGCGTGGAGTTGAAACCCAACCGCTTCGGCTCCCCCGGCTTTCCCGCCTATGGCTTCAACATCAAGGTGGTGAACGAGATGACCGCCGCCGAGTGCGGTCCCGAGGAGAAGGGTGTGCTCACTGTAGTGCCGCCCCTGCCGCCGGGCTGCCTGACCACGGTCTGGGGCGACGACAAGCGCTTCATCAACAGCTACTTCGGCCAGTTCGAGAAGGAACTGCTGTATTCCTCCTCCGACTGGGCGGTGCGCGACAAGGACGGCTATTTCT
>DAOQNK010000101.1:0-8065 GCA_035332045.1 Thiobacillaceae bacterium
AACTCGCGACCAACGGATTAAAAGTCCGCTGCTCTACCGACTGAGCTACCGACCCGGAAAGAACCGCGATTATGTCAATGATTCGCGCGCCAGGTCAATGCCGAAGCATCAGTACGTCACCGTCTTGGGCTTGACGGGCGCCACCGCCGGCGGCACCTTGCCCTTATTCGCTGCCCCGGCCTTGGCGGGATCGGCAGCAGGATCAGGCTTGCTGAAATTGACTTCCTTGATGGGCGAGGCAACGGGCGCATCGGCCTTGGCACCCGCGGCCATCTGGGTGTTCTTGGACTTGTATTCCTCCATGAAGGCCAGCACCTTGTTCATGCGAACCTGCCCAGGAATGAACATGACGATCTCGCCGTTGGGATCGTAAATGTAGGAAGTGGGATAAAAGTCCACCGGGCCAATCTGGCGGAAGGGGCTGTCGGGGTTACGCCGGGCGCCGCCCGCGACGACCGCGAAGAACTCCAGGCTGTGGCGGTTGGCCGCCTCGCGCACCACGTTTTCATCGGGGCCATAGTCCAGGCCGATGCCGATGACGACAAAATCCTTGCGCTTGTTCAGTTCATTCAGAGCGGGCACTTCCACCCAGCACAAGGGACACCAGGGCGCCCAGAAGTTCACCAGAACCCACTTGCCCTTGAAATCGGAGAGCTTGACGGCCTTGCCGTTGATGTCGGTGAGTTCGAAATTGATGGCCTTGGTGGCCTCGGCGGAAGCCTGGGAAGGGATAGCCAGCAAGGCCAAGAATATGACCAGCATGGCGCCCAGCAGCTTATGCATTCATTATCCTTTCCATCTCACCGCGCGGATATCCCCGCACCTGCATTATCGGCATGACACCCATCTGACTTAATAGGACATTCGGATCAGCCTTCACGCATCATCAGATAATACTGGATTTTCATCGTCAGGGCGGCTCCGGCAACGATTCCGAAAAAAACAATGAAGGAACTGATGGATAAAGTCGACACTCCGGTCACCGCCTGGCCGATGGTGCACCCCATGGCGGTAATGCCGCCAAAACCCATGAGGACAGCACCCACCAGGTGCCGGAACATGTCCTGGGGAGAATTGAAGTACTCCCAGCGGAAGCTGCGGTTGAATACGGAATAGAGGAACGAGCCAATCACCACGCCAAATACGCTGGCGATCCCGAAGGTGATGTGCTTGTCCCGCCAATAGGCCCAAAGATCCATGGTGTAGGAAAGGGGACCGACGAAGGTCATGGATTCGGCCAGATGGGAGTCGGTGCCCATGTAGGCAAGTTCCATGGTCTCCGGATTCTCGCCGAAACCAATGTGTCCGGTGACATACCAGCCGGCGCTTACCACCAGGCCGATCACCACGCCGGCCAGGATATTGTCGCGACTTTCCCGGAATTCCTTGCTGGAAAAGACGAAGGCCATGGTCAACAGGGCCAAGACCAGCCCGATGGCCAGTTGGGAGACCTTGTCCGCCATGCCCAGGACGCTGGGCAGCGTTTGCAGTCCGTCCAGTTGAACCGTGAAAACCTCGGCGCGCAGCACGCCATCCACGAACGCCCGCAGTACGCCGTTCATGGTCACCAGGGCCGTGTAGCCCAGGAACATGAACACCACCACCGACTTGAGGTTGCCCCCACCCAGGCGCACCAGAGTACGCTGACCGCAACCACCCGCCAGGGTCATGCCGACACCGAAGGTCAGGCCACCCACCAAGGCGGCGAACCAGTGGAGGGTGCCGCGGGTGTAATAGGTCTGGGCCACGTCCAGATAGCCAAAGTAGATCAGGAGGTTGGTACCCAGGACAGCCAATCCGATACCCAGGAGCCAGGCCCGCATTCGCCCCCAATCACCCATATTGACCACATCCGAGACCGCCCCCATGGTGCAGAAACTGGTCTTGTTCGCCACGTAGCCGAAAACCAGGGCCAGAAAGAATCCCAGCCAAGCCACCACCAGGGCGGGGTTTTCCATGTGCTCCATCTATTCGTCTCCTCTCGCGGGCATTTATGGGTGGGGTCGGATTATTCGTGGACGGGATGCGGGAAGCAATCGGTCATTTCCCGTAACGGGTGGGATCGAAGATGCCAGCCTGCTCGAAGCCCTGCCGGCGCAGCCGGCAGGAATCACAGCGGCCGCAGGCCAGCCCCGATGCGTCGGCCTGATAGCAGGACACTGTGAGTGCGTAGTCCACACCAAGCGCCGCACCGCGACGGATGATCTCGGCCTTCGACAGGTGGATCAAGGGAGCCTCGATGCGGATGGGGCGACCGTCCACGGCTCGTTTCGTGGCCACGTCGGCCAGCGTCTGAAAGGCCTGGACAAAAGCGGGTCTGCAATCGGGATAGCCGGAGTAATCCAGAGCATTGACACCGATGTGGATCGACGCGGCATCCAGCACCTCGGCCCAGCCCAGGGCCAGGGCCAGCATGATGGTGTTGCGGGCCGGCACGTAGGTGACCGGGATACCAGGCTCCGGCAATTCCGGGACGGGGATGTCCGGGTCGGTCAGGGCCGAGCCGGTGAAGGCTCCCATGTCCAAGCGCATGACTCGGTGTTCCGCGACACCCAGGCTTTGGGCCACGGCCCAGGCGGCATCCAATTCGGCCCGATGGCGCTGGCCGTAGTCCAGGCTGAGGGCGTGGCATTCGTGACCGGCATGGCGGGCCATGGCCAGCACGGTGGCCGAATCCAGGCCACCGGAAAGCAGGACCACGGCGCGCCGGCTCATCGGCCCGGCTCCGCGCCCCAGAGCAGTTTGTGCAACTGCACCTGCACCCGCACGGCCAGGCCGTCCCGCAACACCCATTCCGCCAGGATGGCGGGATCCAGGCTACTCCAGGCGGGGGAAAACAGCACGGGGCTACGCTGGGTGAGGCCGTGCTCGACCAGCACCCCCCTCGCCCAAACATAATCCTCCTCCCCGGTCAGAACGAACTTCAATTCGTCCCTGGGCGTGAGGAGAGCCAGGTTGGGCCAGTGATTGCGCGCCACCTCGCCCGATCCCGGCGTCTTCACATCGACGATCCGGGCTACCCGGCTATCGACCCCGCCAATGTCCAGGGCGCCGCTGGTCTCCAGGGACACGTCCAAGCCCTTGTCGCAAAGGGCGGAAAGCAGCTCAAGACAGCCCCGCTGGGCCAGGGGCTCGCCGCCGGTGACCGTCACATGTCGAGTCGGGAATGTGTCCACCCGGCTCAGGATCGACGGCAGGTCCAGCCATTCGCCGCCCTGAAAGGCATAGTCGGTATCGCAATAGCCGCACCGCAAGGGGCAGCCCGTGAGCCGCACGAAAACCGTGGGCAGCCCCACCCGGCTGGCTTCCCCCTGGAGGGAGAAAAAGATTTCCGTGACGCGCAGGCGGGTGTCCGGCCCAGGCATTATTTCAGTGTCGCCAGGAGCTTCCTGCCGTTCTCCGCCGCCTTGCTCTGGGGATGCTTGGCAAGGAGCTGATCAAGGGTGGCCTTGGCGGCGTCGCTGTCGTTGAGCTGGGCCTGGGTCCGCGCCAGGGAAAGCAAGGCGTCCGGCGCCTTGGGACTCGCGGGAAAATCCTTCAGCAGGCGCTGGTAGGCCGCGGATGCCGCCTTGAAGTCGGAAAGTCCCACCTGGGAGAAGCCGATCCAGTACCAGGCGTTGGCCGCCAGAGCACCGTTGGGATACTGCTTGAGGAAGCCCTGCAAGGCGGTGACGGCTTCCTTGTACTTGGAGGCTTTCACCAGGGCCTGGGCGGACTCGTAGGCTCTCGCCTCGGCCTCGCTGTCCACCGTGACCTGCGCCGGGGAAGGATTCACCAGGGATTGCGCCACCTGCAAGCGAACCGCGTCGGGCGATGGCGCCACGGGGCGGCTGGCGAGTTCCTTGACCCGGCCATCCAGGTCCGAGTACAGATCATGGGTTCGCTTGTCCGCCACATCGATCTTATGACCCTGCTCTTCCAGGGCGCCGCGCAACCGCGAAACTTCGGCCTTAAGGGCTTCCACCTGGTTTAGCAGATTGAGCAGGCCCTGATTCTGAAGCTGGGCCTCCAGACGGGCGGAACGCTCTTCCTGGGCGGCCAGCGCCTTGCGCAGGTCGGCGGCCTGGGCCAGGGCGTCCTCGGCGGGGCCGGCCCAGGCGTGGCCCGCCAGACTGGCCACCATCAACAGCAGAATGTGTCGCTTCATTCGCCCTGATACAGAATCTCGACGCGGCGGTTCTGCTTCCAGGCGTCTTCGTCGTGACCTTCGGCCACGGGCTTTTCCTCGCCCAGGGAAACCGCTTCCATTTGTCCATCGGGCACGCCCAGCAAGGCCATGGCCTTGAAGACGCTCTCGGAACGGCGCTGACCCAGGGCCAGGTTGTATTCCCGGCTGCCGCGCTCGTCGGCGTGGCCCTGGAGAATGACCTTCGCGGCCTTTTCCTTCTTCAGATACTGGGCGTGGGCTTCCAGCAGACCGCGATATTCGTCACGAATGGCCGAACTGTCATAATCGAAGAGAATCCGGCGCTTGGCCAAGGGACTGGCGGGATTCTTCGGATCCATGGCCAGGCTCCCGGCCGCGGCGGCTCCAGCCTGGGCCGAGCTTCCCGAAAGCTTGCCATCGGCACCCTTGGTGCCGGCGGCGGAACCATCCAGGGACTTCACCTCAGTCTCGTTGGCGGCCAGCCCCCGGGTCTCCACCTTGTTCGCTGGCGTGGCTGCGGACTTGGCGGCCCCCTCTCCACCAGCCGGAGCTTGACCCTGGGACGGCACCGACGCCGCAGGCTGGGCGGGCTTGGCCTCGGCCGGTTTCTTCGCGTCCTTGCTGGCCACCGCCCGATCCTCGATGGTGGCGTCCTTGCTGGCCATGTCCGAACAGCCGGCCAGGAGCCCGGCGATGAGAATGGCGACAGGTACGTGTTTCATATTGGCTCCTCGTTTTTCGTCATGATACTCAGGGTCCCCAGGCCGGCTCGCGCAAATCGCCGTTCTGGGACAGGCGTTGCCGCACCCTGCCGTCCACGCTCACCGTGGCCAGGACACCACGGCTGTTCACCAGTGTGGCATAGAGAATCATCCGGCCGTTGGCAGCAAAGCTGGGGGATTCGTCGAAGGCGGTATCGGTGAGCACCTGCATCTGGCCGCTCCCCAGATCCTGGACGGCCACATGGAAGCGGCCATCGCGACGATGCACGAAGGCCAGGGTCTTGCCATCCGGGGAGAGGGTCGGAGAAACATTGTACCCCCCCTCGAAGGTAACGCGGCTCGCCTCGCCGCCGGCCAGGGAGGCCTTGTAGATCTGGGGCGTGCCGCCCCGGTCGGAGGTAAAGAACAGCCACTGGCCATCCGGGCTGAAAACCGGCTCGGTGTCCAGGGCGCCGCCCCGGGTGAAGCGGCGGGTCTCGCCGGTCTCCAGGTCCAGCAGGTAGATCTGGGAGGTCTCATCCTTGGAGAGGGCCACGGCCAGCTTGCGGCCGTCGGGCGACCAGGCCGGCGCCGAGTTGGAGCCCCGGAAGCGGGCCACGGCGCGACGGCCGCCATCGGCCAGGTTCTGCACGTAAACCACCGGCTTCTTGTCCTCGAAGGATACATAGGCCAGCTTCTGGCCGTCCGGCGACCAGGCGGGCGAGATCAGGGGTTCCGGCGAGCCGGTGACGGTGACGGCATTCTGGGAATCGGCGTCGGCCACCTGGAGTTCGTAGCGGCCGCCACGCTTCAGGATGTAGGCGATGCGCCCGGAATAGCTGCCCGGTTCGCCCAGCAGCTTCTCGTGCACCACGTCGGCGATCTTGTGGGCCACCGCGCGCAATCCGGCCGGGCTGGTGGTATAGGCCAGGGCGGCGAGCTGGGTCTGGCGGACCGCGTCGAACAGCCAGAAGCGGACTTCCACCTTGCCATGGGCGGCCGGCAATATCTGGCCGGCCAGGACGGCATCGGCGCCCCGGCCCTTCCAGGCGGGCAGGCCCGGCGACTGGGGATCCACCGGGGTGGAGGTCCCCTCTTCCACCAGCCGGAAGTAACCGCTGCGCCCCAGGTCGCTGGCCACCACCTGGGCGGGATTGGCGGACTCGGCGGGCGTACCGGCGAAGGGAGGGATGGCCAGGGGAATCTTGTTGGTCGCACCACCGACGATCTCGATGGTCATGGCGCCCAGGGCGAGGGGGCTGGCCAATACGAATAGCAGGACAACGAGCAGGCGGAAAGGCATGGACGGTCGGTAATCGGTTTTTGGGAGTTTACCAGCAATGCCCTCTGGCCCACTGGACCGGTGTCAAGTTCCCCCGCCGGCTTCATCCTGGGGGCGGAATTTCAGGGTCAGGCCGTCCCGGAACACGGAAGCCGCCTCCTTGTCCCCCGGCAGCGGCAAGGGCGAAGCCTTGAGGATGGCCCGCTCCACCTCGGAGTCGTAGACCGGCTGGCCGCTGCTCTTCACCAGGGTGACCCGGTTGACTTCACCATTGGGGAAGAGGGTCACCAGGAACACCGCCTCGGGGTTGCCCACCATTTTCTGGGGCAAACGGACGTAGGCCTGGATCTTGGCCTGGATCCGGTGCTTGAAGTCATTGATGACCCGGGCCTGGCGGCCAGCCTTGGCCCGTTCCTGGATTGCCCGCAACTGGGCCGACTCGGCATCCAGTTCGGACTGCATCTGACGGGCCAGGTCCTGCTCCATCTGGCGGCGGGCCTGTTCCTTTTTCTCGCGTTCCAGGCGCTCCTGCTCTTGCCGCGCCTTCTCCAGTCTGGCCTGCTCCTCGGCCTGGCGCTTGAGTTCGGCCTGCTTCTTCAATTCCGCCTGGCGCTCGGCTTCCTTGCGCTTGTCCTCTTCCCGGCGGGCAAGTTCCTGTTTTTTCTTCTCGGCCTTTTGCAGGGCGATCTCGGCATCGTCAGGCCGCTTTTCCACCACGGGTGGCGGCGGGGGCGGCGCGGACAAAGGCGCCGGTTCCAGCACCGGGGGCGGGGGCGGCGGTTCCGGCAAGGCGCTCCAGAGGTCCGCCTGGACCGGCAGGCTGGGTGGGTTTTTCCAGGACACGCCCCACACCAGGGCGGCGAAGAACAGACCGTGCACCAGCAGGGCCAGGCCGCCCGAGGAGAAATGCTGGAGGCGGCCGTTGCGGGTCATGGCTGGGCGGGCTTCACCAGCAGGCCCACCCGTCCCACGCCCAGGGACTGGAGGGCATCCATGACCTTCATGACCGCCTCGTAGCGCACGTTCTTGTCGGCCGAGATGACCATGGGCTGGCCAGGCCGGACCTTCATCCGGGCGCGCACCGCCGCCTCCAGGCCGGTTTCCGGCACCGCCTCGCCCGGCTCGCCGTTGCCCCGGTCCCGCAACAGGAGGGTGCCGTCCGCCCGGACCACCACCTCCAGGGGGGCGGTGGGCGCGGCGGCGCTCTTGCCCACGCTGGGCAGCTCCACTTGGGTCGGATTGATGAACGGCGCGGTCACCATGAAGATCACCAGCAGCACCAGCATCACGTCGATGTAGGGCACCACGTTGATCTGGTTCATGGCCCGGCGGGCGCGGCGCGGGATCATTTCCGGGCCGCTTCCTGCTGGAGCAGATTGGAGAACTCCTCCATGAACACATCATGGCGGCTCGCCAGCCGGTCGATGTCGTGGGTGAAGCGGTTGTAGGCGATGACCGCCGGTATCGCGGCAAAGAGGCCGATGGCGGTGGCGATGAGGGCCTCGGCAATGCCCGGTGCCACCTGGGCCAGGGTGGCCTGGGCCACGTTGGACAGCCCCAGGAAGGCGTTCATGATGCCCCAGACCGTGCCGAACAGGCCCACATAGGGCGACACGGAACCCACGGTGGCCAGAAAGGGCAGATAGGCCTCGATCTGGTCCATTTCCCGCTGGTAGGCGGCGCGCATGGCCCGGCGGGCGCTTTCCAGCACGGCCTGGGGCGTGACGGTAAGCATGCGCTTGCCGCGGAACTCCCGAAGCCCGGCCCGGAACACCTCTTCCAGGCTGCCGCGCCGACCCTCCTCGCCGATGCGCTTGACGATCTCGGCGTGGCCACCGCCCCAGAACTCCCGCTCGAAGGCCTCGGTCTGGCGCCATTCCCGGCGGAGCAGGGACCATTTCTCGAAGATCAGCCACCAGGACACCACGGAGGCGA
>DAOQNK010000102.1:0-8063 GCA_035332045.1 Thiobacillaceae bacterium
GGAATTCCAGGGACAGGTAGTAGGCGTGCTTGGCATCCCGCTCCTCATAGGCGAAGCGGGTGCGTTTCCAGCGTTCCATGAGGCGATCCCGCAGGGCCAGCACCAGGGCCTGGTAGGGATAGTGGGTGGAGCGGCAATGGCGATCCCGGCCCAGATAGATGCCGAAGTAGCGGCGGATGTCCATGGCCAGACTGGCGGCGTCCATGCCCAGGGGCGGCAGCTGGTAAAGCTCCGTGGAGGGCTTGCTGGCCACCATGGGCCTGAGGGAGGTGGTGGGGTTGTTCAGGATCATCGATTTTTCCGGCGCGGCGACTGGCAAACAGCCTTCGAGCATAACGGCTGGACTCCCCCATGGGAATCCTCTTCAAGATTCCATGCCCGCCTTCTCCCGAAGCCGTGCCTTGTCACCACATGTTTGCCGGGCGGCCGGCCAGCTCTAGGCGGCCGGCTGCTCCACCAGTTCCAGGGTATTGCCGTCCGGGTCCCGCACGAACAGGGCCCGCCGGCCGGACCGGCTCAGGGTGTAAGCCACCCCGGCGGCATCGAGCCTGGCTTTCAGGTTTTCCCAGCGGGCCACGCCCAGGGCCGCGTGGCGATCGCGCCCGCCGTGGGCCGGCCGACCCTCTACGGGATCGGGGTTGGGCAGGTTGATGAGGTGGATCTGCCCGGCCCCCACGTCGTACCACACACCAGGAAATCCCAGTTCCGGGCGTGCCGGCGAGGGCTTCAGGCCCAGGGTGCCCTCATAGAAGGTCCGGGCGCGGCCCAGGTCGGAAACCAGATAGGAAACATGCAGGAGGGCAAGCAGATCAGCCATGGCTCTTGATGCGAGTGGAAAAAAGGGTCGCCGCCACGATCATGGTCCCGCCCAGCCATTCCCGGACATCCATGAGCTCGTTGGCGAGCCAGCGGCTGGAGAAGGCGGCCACCACCAGTTCGAACAGGAGGATGACCACGGCGCGGTTGGCGGAGACATGGGCCAGGCCGTGTTGCACGGTAAACGTGGCCAGGAAGAGGGCCAGAACGATGCCCCATGCCAGAAGCCAGTGGGGTCCATCCAGGCTGGCGAGACGAGGCAGGATGGCCGCCTCCCGCGAAGCGAACACGGCGGCGATGACGGCCACGCCCGCGAATATCCACAGGGACCGGGTCTCGATGGGGATATCCCGGGTCTTGCGGATGAGGACGTTGGACAGGGCGAACCCCAGACCCGAGGAGAGCCCCAGCCACTCCGCGACGTTGACGGGCAACGGCAGGCCGCCGCCCCGATAGAGCATCACCACGGCGCCCGCCAGGGCCAGGACGACGACGGCGTAGCCGGCGCCTCCAGGCCGCTCGTTGAGGATCAGGCGGGCGAACAGGACGGTCCACAAGGGCGCCAGGTAGAACAGCAGCAGGACGCGCATGACCTCGCCCTGGACCACGGCGAGGACATAGGAGAGATTGGTCCAGCCAGCGCTCAGGGCGACCGCGAGCAGCCAGGGGAATTCGCCACGCGTCGGCCGGGCCCGTCCCCAGGCCAGCCAGAGCAGGGGCGGGAGGCCGAGGCAATAGGTCAACAGGGAAGCCAGGCTGCCGGAGAGGCCCACCTCTTCCAGGAGCCGGTAGGGATACCAGAGAAGCCCCCAGGTGGTGGCCGCCAGCAAGAGGCTGGCCGGGGCCAGGCCGGGAAAGCGGTTCGTCAGGGAAGCGGCGACAGGGGGGCTCGACATATAATCCGATTCTTTCGTGTGTTCTGCTTGCGTCGTGAATCCGCGCCTCAACCAGCTCCAGCCCTATCCGTTCCAGAAATTGCGCGAACTCTTTGCCGGTATCGTGCCCGATACGGCCCTGTCCGCCATCAATCTTTCCATCGGCGAGCCCAAGCATGCAACGCCGGCTTTCATCAAGGAAGCCCTCACCGCGAATCTCCAGGGCTTGGCCCATTATCCCGTGACCCAAGGCTCGGACGACCTGCGCCGGTCCATCGCCGACTGGTGCCGCATGCGCTACGGCGTGGAACTGGACCCGGCCACCCAGATCCTGCCGGTGAACGGCAGCCGGGAGGCCCTGTTCGCCTTTGCCCAGGCGGTCATCGACCCCAGCAAGCACGTGAAGCGGGTGGTGTCCCCCAACCCCTTCTACCAGATTTACGAAGGCGCGGCCCTGCTGGCCGGCGCCAAGCCCTACTTCCTCAACACCCTGCCGGAAAACGGCTTCCACATGGATTTTGGCTCGGTACCTGAAGACCTGTGGGCGGACACCCACCTGCTTTACGTCTGCTCGCCCGGCAACCCCACCGGCAAGGTCATGGCCCTGGACGAGTGGAAGACGGTGTTCGAGCTGGCCGACCGCCACGGCTTCGCCATCGCCGCCGACGAGTGCTATTCGGAGATCTACTTCGACGAGGCCGCGCCGCCCCTGGGCGCCCTGACGGCCGCGAAGCAACTGGGCCGGGGCCAGGAGCGGCTGGTGGTGTTCAACAGCCTGTCCAAGCGCTCCAACGTGCCGGGCCTGCGCTCCGGTTTCGTGGCGGGCGACACGGCGCTCATCAAGCAATTCCTGCTTTACCGCACCTACCACGGCTCCGCCATGAACCCGGCGGTGCAGGCCACTTCCGCCGCCGCCTGGCGGGACGAAGCCCACGTGCGCGACAACCGCCGCCAGTACCGGGAAAAGTTCGCCGCCGTCATGCCCCTGCTCAAGGACGCCCTGGAATTCGACGCCCCGGACGCCGCCTTCTACCTGTGGGCCAAGGTGCCCGGTGGCGACGACACGGCCTTCGCCCGGGCGCTTTACCGGGAACAGCACGTCACCGTGCTGCCCGGCAGCTTCCTGGCCCGGGAGGCCAAGGGCGTGAATCCCGGTCAGGGCTTTATCCGCATCGCCCTGGTGGACGGCCTGGAAGCCTGCGTGGAGGCGGCCCATCGAATCGCCGCCTTCGCCCTGAAAACAAGTTAATACATCGCATCAAATACGATCAACAACCCATTGAAGGAAAAAGACATGCAAGACTTGCAAGCCATCATCGAGGAAGCCTTCGAACGCCGCGCCGACATCACCCCCCGCAACGTGGAGCCCAAGGTCAAGGACGCGGTCATGGCCGTCATCGACCTGCTGGACATGGGTCAGTTGCGTGTCGCCGAGCGCACCGACGGCCAGAACTGGGTCACCCACCAGTGGGTCAAGAAGGCGGTGCTGCTGTCCTTCCGCATGGAGGACAACTTCTTCATCAAGGGCGGCTTCACCAATTACTACGACAAGGTGCCTTCCAAGTTCGCCGACTACAACAGCCGTGACTTCCGCGAGGGCGGCTTCCGGGTGGTGCCGCCCGCCGCCGCGCGCAAGGGCGCCTACATCGCCAAGAACGTGGTGCTCATGCCCTCCTACGTGAACATCGGCGCCTACGTGGACGAGGGCACCATGGTGGACACCTGGGCCACCGTGGGTTCCTGCGCCCAGATCGGCAAGAACGTCCACCTGTCCGGCGGCGTCGGCATCGGCGGCGTGCTGGAACCGGTCCAGGCCGGCCCCACCATCATCGGCGACAACTGTTTCGTCGGCGCCCGTTCCGAAGTGGTGGAAGGCGTGGTGGTGGAAGACAACTGCGTCATCTCCATGGGCGTCTACATCGGCCAGTCCACCAAGATCTACGACCGGGAGACCGGCGAGGTCTTCTATGGCCGCGTGCCCGCCGGCTCCGTGGTGGTGAGCGGCAACCTGCCCTCCTCCGACGGCAAGTACAGCCTCTACTGCGCGGTCATCGTCAAGAAAGTGGACGCGAAGACCCTCAGCAAGGTGGGCATCAATGAACTGCTGCGGGGCATCTGATCCGGCTTGAGACACGCGCGGGCCCTGCCCCGCGCGGACGGGCGCCTTCAGGGCAAACCGTCCGATGTCCGGTGCTTTCAAGTCAATCCGCAGCCTGCCGTTAATGGGTGGCGCTCAGGGCGCCCCCAATCAACGCAACCAAGCCTAAGCCCATGGTCGATCTCACCCAGCAGGAAGCCGAGAAAATCCTCGCCGGCGTCACCATTCCGCCGCGTCCCGCCGTCGTCAACGCGGTCCTGGAGGAACGCGCCAAGGCCGAACCCGACCTGCGGCGCATCGCCCAGCTGGTGGCCACCGACGTGAGCCTGGCGGCCGCCGTCCTCAAGACCATCAATTCGCCCTTCTTCGGTTTGCGCCGCCAGGTCACCTCCATCGAGCATGGCGTCAACATGCTGGGCATGAAAAACATCGGCTCCCTCGTCATGAGCCTGTCCTTGAGAAATTCCGTGCCCGCCCAGGGACTGGACCGATTCTGGGACGAGGCGGCCCGCACCGCCCTGGTGTCCGCCTACCTGGCCCAGAACCTGGGCTGCGTGCCCCGGGAGGATGCCCACCTGTTCGGGCTCTTCCAGAACGCGGGGATTCCCCTGCTCATGCAGCGGTTCCCCCACTACAAGGATGTGCTGAGAAAGGCCAATGCCGAGGCGGAACGCAGCTTCACCGACGTGGAGGATGCCGAACTGGGCACCAACCACGCCGTGGTGGGGGCGCTGCTGGCCAAGGGCTGGCAGTTGCCCGAGCACATCCGCCTGGCCATCGGCCAGCACCATGAGCTGGACATCTTCAGGTCCTCCCTGGCCTCCGAGGCCTTGAACCTGGTGGCGGTATCCCTGCTGGCCGAATTCGTGGAAGGCAGCGCCTCCCGCCTGTCGGGCAGTGTCGAATGGGGAAAGCGGGGCGAGGCCGCGCTGGACCACCTCATGCTGACTCCGGAGCAATGCGAGGAATTGGCCAAGGATGCCCTGAACATGCTGGAGGAGTCCGGGCTCTGATCCCGGCGCTCCACTCTGCCCCGCCATGGCCTGGCAATTCTGGATAGACCGGGGCGGCACCTTCACCGACATCGTGGCCCGGGCGCCCGATGGCAGCCTGACCCGGACCAAGCTGCTTTCCGAGAACCCCGCCGCCTACCCGGACGCGGCCATCGCGGGAATCCGCGCCATCCTGGACCTTAGGCCCGGCGAGCCCTGGCCCGCGGGCGTCATCGACCGGGTGAAAATGGGCACCACGGTGGGCACCAATGCGCTGCTCACCCACACGGGCGAACCCACCTTGCTGATCACCACCGCCGGCTTCGCCGAGGCCCTGGAGATAGGCGATCAGGCCCGTCCCGACATCTTCGCGCTGGATATCCGCAAGCCAGCCCCCCTCTATGCGCGGGTCGTCGAAGCCGAGGAAAGGATGGCCGCCGATGGTTCGGTGCTCAAGCCCTTGCTGAAGACCGACCTGGAGGCCGCCCTGGCCGCCGCCCGCACGGCGGGTTTGCGGGCCTGCGCCATCGCGTTTCTGCATGCCTGGAAAAATCCCGTCCACGAGCTGGCCGCGGCCGAGGTCGCCCGTGCCGCCGGGTTCGAACAGATCAGCCTGTCCCACCTGGCCAGCCCCCTCATCAAGTACGTGCCCAGGGCCGAAACGGCGGTGCTGGACGCCACCCTGTCGCCGCCGGTGCGACGATATGTCCGCCAGGTGGCCGAGGCCCTGCCCCCGGATGCGCACCTGGAGTTCATGCAATCCAACGGCGGCCTGACCGAGGCCCGGCTGTTTCAAGGCAAGGACAGCGTGCTGTCCGGGCCCGCCGGCGGGCTAATGGGCATGGCCAAGGTGGGGCGCGCCGCTGGATTCAACCGGCTGATCGGCTTCGACATGGGGGGCACCTCCACCGACGTGTCCCTCTTCGCCGGGGAGTTCGAGCGCACCCTGGATTGCCGGGTCGCCAACCACCGCATCCGGGTGCCCATGCTGGGCGTCCACACGGTGGCGGCGGGAGGCGGCTCCCTGCTGAAGTTCGACGGGCAGCGCCTGCTGGCGGGGCCGGAATCCGCCGGAAGCCTGCCTGGACCGGCCTGCTACCGCCATGGCGGCCCCTTGGCGGTCACCGATGCCAACCTGTTGCTGGGGCGGCTCCAGCCCGATTGTTTCCCGGCGATTTTCGGACCCCGGGGCGATCAGGCCTTGGACCGCCGGGGGGTGGAACACGCCTTCCAGGCCCTGGCCAATCAGGTCAACGCCAGCCTGGGGCTGGACTATTCACCCGAGAAACTGGCGGCGGGATTTCTGGATGTGGCCGTGGAGCACATGGCGGATGCCATCCGTCATATCACCCTGGCCCGGGGGGTCAATCCGGCTGATTTCACCCTGGTCGGCTTCGGCGGCGCGGGCGGCCAGCACGCCTGCGCGGTGGCCGCCCGGCTGGGCATCGGGACCGTGCTGGTGTCGCCCTACGCGTCGGTGCTGTCCGCGTACGGCATCGGCCTGGCCGAACGGCGAAGGCTTCGCCAGGTGGCCGTGGAGGCCCCCCTGGACGATTGGTGGACGAACCGGCCGCAAGAGGCGAGATTGCCCACCCGCTCCGATCCCGGGATCAGCCGTGTCAGGCTGTTGCTTCGTTATGTTGGCTCCGACACCACCCTGCCCGTGCCCCTGGGCGACGATCCCGTCCTGCTGGCCCAGGCCTTTCACGAACAGCACAGGCAACGTTTTGGCTTCGCGGATCCGGGCCGCGCCCTCTATTGCGCGGCCCTGGAGGAAGAGATCGTGGAGGGGGGCGAAGAACCCGCGGCCGAGGTTGTCGCGCCGGCTGGCCGGGCCGAGCCCTTCGCCCGGCGGTCCGTGTTCCTGGACGGCGCCTGGCAGGAAACGCCGCTCTACAGGCGGGAAGCGCTGCCGGCCGGGCAAGTCCTGGCCGGCCCGGCCCTGGTGGTGGACGCCGGCTCCACCCTGGTACTGGAGCCTGGCTGGAGCGCGGAAATGACGGTGCGCGGCGATCTGGTGCTGTCGGCGGGGAATCTGACGCGGCGCAAGCCGGAGCCGACGCGCGCCGACCCCGCCTGGCTCAGCCTGTTCAACCGTCGCTTCATGAGCATCGCCGAGGACATGGGGCGGACGCTCCAGAACACCGCCCGGTCGGTGAACATCCGGGAACGCCTGGATTTCTCCTGCGCCCTCTTCGATGCCTCGGGCAACCTCATCGCCAATGCGCCCCACATTCCCGTGCATCTGGGCAGCATGGGCGATTCGGTGCGGGCGATTCTGTCCCGCTTTCCGACCGGGCCGTCCGGGGACGACCCCATGCGGCCCGGCGACGCCTATCTGCTGAATTCCCCCTATGCCGGGGGCACCCATCTGCCCGACATCACGGTGGTGACGCCGATCTTCGACAACGCAGGCGTGGCCCTGCGCTACGTGGTGGCCTCCAGGGCCCATCATGCCGACGTGGGCGGCATCAGCCCGGGTTCCATGCCGGCGAACAGCCGGCGCATCGAAGAGGAAGGCTGCCTGTCCGACGGCCTGCGTATCGTCCGGGACGGCCTGTTCCTGGAGGAGCAGGTGCGTGCCTGGCTTTCCGACAACCCCCATCCCGCCCGCAACCCCGACCAGAACGTCGCGGATCTCCATGCCCAGGTGGCCGCCAATGCCCTTGGGCTGCGCTTGCTGCGGGAACTGGAGCGGGAAGTCGGCGCCGAGGCGGTGGCCGCCTACATGGGTTTCGTTCAGGACAACGCGGAAGCCGCGGTGAAGCGCCTTCTGCATCGGCTGGGCGACGGCGCCTGCGGCCTGGAACTGGACGAGGGTTCCCGCATCGGCCTCGAGGTGCGTATCGACCACGCCGCCGGCCGTGCCCGCATCGACTTCTCCGGCACCAGCCCCCAGGGGCCGGGCAATCTCAATGCGCCGGCCAGCATTGCCCATTCCGCCGTGCTTTATGTGTTCCGCACGCTCCTCGATGAGGACATACCCCTCAATGCCGGCGTGCTGAGGCCGCTGGACATCATCCTGCCACCCGGCAGCCTGTTGTGCCCTCTTCCACCCGCCGCCGTGGTGGCCGGTAATGTGGAAACCTCCCAGAACATCGTCGATGCCCTCTTCGCCGCCCTCGGCCAGTTGGCGGCCAGCCAGGGCACCATGAACAACTTCAGCTTCGGGGATGGCACCCATCAGTATTACGAGACGCTCTGCGGCGGGACGGGTGCCGGCCCCACGTTTGCCGGCGCATCGGGCGTGCATAGCCACATGACCAACTCCCGGCTCACCGA
>DAOQNK010000103.1:0-5130 GCA_035332045.1 Thiobacillaceae bacterium
GGTTGAAGGTCTCGCCCCGCTCCGCCAGCACCTTGACCAGGATTTCCTCGATGCCTTCGTGGCAGGAGGAACAGCCGCCGCCGGCCTTGGTGTAATTGGTCACCTCTTCCACGGTGGAGAGGTTGTTGGCCCGCACCGTTTCCTCGATGAGGACCGCGTCGATGGCGAAGCATTTGCAGATGAGGGCGCCTTCCTCGTGGTCGTCCTTCCACTCCTCGCCCCGGTAGTTGGCGATGGCGGCCTGCAAGGCTTCCCGGCCCATGACCGAGCAGTGCATCTTTTCCGGCGGCAGACCGTCCAGGTAGTCGGCGATGTCCTGGTTGCTGACCTTGAGGGCGTCATCCAGCTTCTTGCCCTTGATGATTTCGGTCAGCGCCGAGCTGGAGGCGATGGCGGAACCGCAGCCGAAGGTCTGGAAGCGGGCGTCCAGGATGGTTTCCGTGTCCGGGTCCACCTTGAGCATCAGGCGCAGGGCGTCGCCACAGTTGATGGAGCCCACGTCGCCCACGGCGTTGGCATCTTCCAGGGCGCCGGAGTTGCGCGGGCTGAAGAAGTGTTCCTTGACCTTTTCGGAGTAGTCCCACATGGCCGTTTCCTTTGCGTATCAAGCGGAGAAGGAGGACCCGCACGCGCAGGAACTGCTGGCGTTGGGGTTCTCGAACTTGAAGCCGGAGCCGTTCAGGCTATCGACGAAATCCACCGTCACGCCGGTGAGCAGCGGCGCGGAGAAGGGGTCCACCAGCAGGGTGACGCCGCCGCATTCCACCACCACGTCGTCCTCCGCCTTGGTCTCTTCCAGGCTCATGCCGTACTGGAAGCCGGAGCAGCCACCGCCGGAAATGGCGATGCGCAGGCCGGCCACGGGGGTGGCGGAGCCCTGGATGAAGTTGGAGATGGCGGATTGGGCTTTGGGGGTCAGGGTGATCATGGCGGGCTCCTGGAAAAGAGGTTGTGCCGGAGTTTTGCAAGCCCCATGCCAGGCCTTGGTAACCTTATAACATATTGATATATATATGTATTATTTCGTAACCGCCTCCAACTCCCTGTCTGGAAGATCACGGCTCGGAGGGATTGTCGTGTTTGAAACAGGTGCCCGTTTACACAGAATTTACGGATGGCCTGCCATGATGAAACCAACCGGGCATCCCTTCCGTTCCATGCTGCATCCCCTCCATTTCCGCACCCTGTCTGGATTCCTCCTGGCCGCCGCGGCCTGCGGCGCGGCGACAGTGGTGATCCACCCCATGATGGATTGGATGGATCCCGCCAACATCAACATGCTGTTCCTGTTGGTGGTGTTCCTGGTGGCTCTGCGCCTGGGGCGCGGCCCGGCATTGTTCGCCGCCCTGCTCTCGGTGGCCCTGTTCGACTTCTTTTTTGTCCCTCCCCACTTTTCCTTCGCGGTGGCGGACGCCCAGTATCTGCTCACCTTCGTCGTGATGTTGGCGGTGGCGCTCACCACGGGCCAGATGGCGGCGCGACTGCGCAGCCGGGTCGATGAATCCTCGCGCAGCGAAATCCGCACCCGGGATCTCTATCTATTGGCGCGGGAACTGGCCGGCGTGATTCGAGAAGAACAGGTGGCCGCCATCCTGGATGATTTCCTCCGGCGCAATATGGACGGCCACTCCGTGCTCTACCTGCCGGATGACCTGGAAAAGCTTGTTCCCGTGGGTGATTCGGGAATGGCCGATGACCTGGCCCAACGCGCCTATCAAAGGGAGGAAGTACAGGAACGGCTGGGCGCTACCGGCCACGGTGAAACGGTGCTCTATCTGCCTTTGTGCGCGCCCATGCGGGTACGCGGTGTCCTGGCGGTGGCCCTGAGCGAAGACCGGCACGAAAGCGAACGGGGTCTGGTGGATGCCGTCGCCTCCCTGGCGGCGCTCACGCTGGAGCGTCTGCATTACGTCCAGGTGGCCCAGGAATCGGAACTGAACATGGCCTCGGAGCGGCTGCGGGCTTCCATCCTCTCCAGCCTGTCCCATGATTTGCGTACGCCGCTCACCGCCCTGGTGGGCCTGGCCGATACCCTGGCCCGGCCGGAGGCGGGTTTGCCCACGCCGCATCGGGAAACCGCCCAGGCCTTGCGCGACCAAGCCATGGACATGTCCCTCATGGCCACCAATCTGCTGGACCTGGCCCGGCTCCATACCGGCGAGGTGAAGCCCCGGCTGGACTGGCAGTCCCTGGAGGAGGTGGTGGGCGCCGCGGTGGCCTGGCTGGGCAAGCAACTGGACGGCCACCCCCTGCATATCGAACTGGTGCCGGACCTGCCTTTGCTGGCCTTCGATCCCCTGCTCATGGAGCGGGTGCTCGCCAACCTTCTGGGCAACGCCGCCCGCCACACCTCGCCCCGCACCCCAGTGTTCGTCCGCGCCCGCCTGGAGGCCGAGGGCGTGGAAGTGGAGGTCAGCGATCGCGGTGGTGGTTATCCTGAAGGCGTACTGCGCGCCGAGGCCTTCCGTCGGGGTGCCAGCGAGCCGGCCCAGACCGGCGCCGGCCTGGGCCTGGCCATCTGCCGGGAAGTGGTGGCCGCCCACGGCGGCCGCTTGCGCCTGGACAACCCGCCGGAAGGCGGCGCCCGGGCCCGCTTCACCCTGGCCCGGGGCAATCCGCCCGGCGTGGAGGAGGAAGCATGAGCACGGTGCTCATTGTCGAGGACGAGCCCCGCATCCGCCGCTTTGTGCGCCTGGCCCTGGAGGGAGAGGGCTGCCGCACGCTGGAATGCGACCGCCTCGCCGCCGGCCTGGAGCGAGCCGCCGCGGAACACCCCGATCTGGTGATCCTGGACCTGGGACTGCCGGACGGCGATGGCCTGGACTTCATCCGCGCCTACCGAAGCTGGTCCGATCGGCCCCTGCTGGTGCTGTCCGCCCGCAGCCTGGAGGCGGACAAGGTGGCGGCCCTGGACGCCGGTGCCGATGACTATCTGGCCAAGCCCTTCGGTGTCGCCGAACTGCTGGCCCGAACCCGCGCCTTGTTACGCCGGGCCGAGCGGCGCGGCGGAGAAGAGGAATCCAGCGTGGCCTTCGGCGACGTGGTGGTGGACCTGGCTCGCCGCAGCGTGATCCGGGCGGGGGAGGAAGTCCGCCTCACACCCAGGGAATACCACCTGCTCACCACCCTCATCGCCCATCGGGGCCGGGTCCTCACCCAGCGTCAGTTGCTTATCGAAGTGTGGGGCCAGGGCCACGGCGAGGATGGCCACTACCTTCGAATTTACGTTGGCCGCCTGCGCCACAAGCTGGAAGCCGATCCGGCGCGGCCTCGCCACCTGCTCACCGAACTGGGCGTGGGCTACCGATTCAAGGGATGAAGCCGTCCCGTCCGACCACCGCATAGGAAACGCCATGGGCCGCACCGACAGCAACCAACGCCTCCCCGCCCTGACCCTGGCCGCGCTGGGCGTGGTCTATGGCGACATCGGCACCAGCCCCCTCTACACGATGAAAGAGGTGTTCGCCGGCGCCCACCATCCCGTGCCCATCTCGGCGGACAACATCCTGGGCATTCTCTCCCTCATCGTCTGGTCCCTGGTGGGCGTGGTGTCGGTGAAGTACGCCGCCTTCATCATGCGCGCCGACAACGAAGGCGAGGGGGGCATCATGGCCCTCATGGCCCTGGTCCGCCGCCATGCCCGCAACCCCGTCCATGGCCATTACCTGATGCTGCTGGGGCTGTTCGGCGCGGCCCTGTTCTATGGCGACGGCGTCATCACCCCGGCGATTTCCGTGCTCTCGGCCGTCGAAGGCCTGGAAGTGGCCACGCCGGTGTTCAAGCCCTGGATCGTGCCCCTGACCCTGGGCGTCCTGCTGGGCCTGTTTCTCATACAGAAACAGGGCACGGGTCGTATCGGCGGCCTGTTCGGGCCTGTCACCGCGCTCTGGTTTCTGGTGCTGGCCGGGCTCGGCCTGGTGAACGTGATGCACGAACCCCGGGTGTTGCTGGCCCTGTCGCCCGGGTATGGGTTCCTGTTCTTCCAGGCCAACCCGAGTCTGGCCTTCCTGTCTCTGGGCGCCGTGGTGCTGGCGGTGACGGGGGCCGAGACCCTCTATGCCGACATGGGCCACTTCGGCCGCAAGCCCATCCGCCTGGCCTGGCTGGCCCTGGTGCTGCCCGCCCTGACCCTGAACTATTTTGGCCAGGGCGCCCTGCTCATCGCCCATCCCGAGGCCATCGACAACCCCTTCTACCACCTGGCGCCCGACTGGGCCCTGTATCCACTGGTGGCCCTGGCCACCACCGCCACGATCATTGCCTCCCAGGCGGTCATCTCCGGGGCCTATTCCATCACTCACCAGGCCATCCAGCTGGGCTACGCGCCGCGCATGCTGGTGCAGCACACCTCCCACCGGGAGCGGGGGCAGATCTATCTGCCCGGGGTGAACTGGGCTCTGTTCCTGGCGGTGGCGGCCCTGGTGCTGGGTTTCGGCTCCTCCACCAGCCTGGCGGCGGCCTACGGCATCGCCGTGACGGGCACCATGATCATCACCACCCTGCTGGTCTATGTGGTGGCGCGGCGTTTCTGGGGCTGGGGTCCGGTGGCCGGCGGCCTGATCCTGGGCGGCTTCCTGGCGGTGGACCTGGCCTTCTTCTCCGCCAACCTGCTCAAGTTCTTCGACGGCGGCTGGTTCCCCCTGGCCTTCGCCGCCCTGGTCTATCTGCTCATGACCACCTGGAAGCGCGGCCGCGATCTGCTCAAGGCGCGCCGTGACCAACACACCATGCCCTTGCCCGCCTTTGTCGCCAGCTTGGCCAACTCGGACATTCCCACGGTGCCCGGCACTGCCGTCTTCCTGACGCCTTACCCGAACCACGTGCCCCATGCCCTGCTGCACAGCCTCAAGCACTACAAGTGCCTGCACGAGCGGGTGGTCATTCTGTGCGTCGGTTTCACGGACCAGCCGTTCATTCCCATGCACCGGCGGTTGAAGATCACCTATCTGGGCGGCCGGTATTATCAGGCCCAGGTGAGCTTCGGCTTCATGGACCGGCCGGACCTCACCAGGACCCTGCATACCTGCGCTGGCAAGGGCATGCCCTGCGACCTCACCGAGACCACGTTCTTCCTGGGCCGCGAAACCCTCATCCCGAAGAAGGGCTCGGACATGGCCTATTGGCGGGAAA
>DAOQNK010000103.1:5156-8043 GCA_035332045.1 Thiobacillaceae bacterium
GGCGGACCCGCCACTTACTTCGGCCTGCCTCCCAATCGGGTGGTGGAGCTGGGTGCCCAGGTGGTGCTGTAGGCTGGCCTGTGGGGTTTGCGACAATCACCCGCCCCTGCTGCATGGGTGCATATAAGAAACAATAAGTTGCGTGCAGAGGCGGCCCTGGCTCGGCCCTTGCTAGCGTAAGGGGTATCCCCTTACCGCAAAGGAAACGCCATGGCCCGCATCGGCCTGTTCTTCGGCAGCAGCACCGGCAATACCCGGAAGATCGCCAAGGCGATCAAGAAGCGCTTTCCCGACGATGAATTGATGGCCGAGGCCCTCAACGTCAACAAGGCCACGCCCGAGCTGGTGGCCGGCTACGACTACCTGATCCTGGGCACCCCCACCCTGGGGGAGGGCGACCTGCCCGGCCTGGAGGCGGACTGCCAGAACCCCAGTTGGGCCGAGTTCCTGCCCCAGTTGAAGGATGTGGACTTCAGCGGCAAGACCGTGGCCCTCTACGGCCTGGGCGATCAGGAGAAATACGGCGACAACTTCGTGGACGCCCTGGGCCTCCTCCATGACTTCGTTACCGCCCGGGGTGCCAGGGTGGTGGGTGCCTGGCCCACCGACGGCTACGACTTCATGGCTTCCAAGGCCGAGCGGGATGGAGCCTTCGTGGGCCTGGTGCTGGACCAGGACAACCAGAAGCAGCTTACCGACGACCGCCTGGAAACCTGGCTTCGCCTGATCGCGGAAGACTTGGGCCTGACGTTCTGAACCCTCGGTTCGCGGGCGCGATCAGGCCGCCTGGAAGCCCTCCGCCGCCAGATAGTGTTTGCCATCGCCCCGGATAGGGAGGATAGTGCCGTCGCGATTTTCAAGTTGCGTTGCTGCTGTCCGGCTCAATTTCCGCGCCTCGCGGACTTCTTCTCGATTCATCACCCGCCTTCTTGACCTTCGCCCGCACGGGGCAATCCCTTTTTTGTTATTTGGAAAGATCAAGACATGGCAACAGGCATCGTGAAGTGGTTCAACGACTCCAAGGGTTTCGGATTCATCACCCCCGACGAGGGCGGCAGTGATCTCTTCGCCCATTTCTCCGCCATCCAGAGCCAGGGCTTCAAGACCCTCAAGGAAGGCCAGCGGGTCAGCTTCGATGTGACCACCGGTCCCAAGGGCCTCCAGGCCAGCAACATCCGCGCCGCCGACTGAGCGGCCGCCCCGCCCGGTTAGGGCGGCAAACCAATCCATCAGGAAACCCACCCGCCGGCATGCGGGTGAGGTCCTGTTCACTTTTCCCCGGAGGGATCGCCATGGCCAAAGAAGAACTGCTCGAAATGCAGGGGGTCGTCACGGAAGTGCTGCCCGACGCCCGCTATCTTGTCACCCTGGAAAACGGCCACTCCCTGGTGGCTTACAGCGCCGGCAAGATGCGCAAGCACCACATCCGCATTCTGTCCGGTGACAAGGTGTCCCTGGAATTGTCCCCCTACGATCTCAGCAAGGGCCGCATCACCTTCCGCCATCTGGAAACCCGGGGCCCCGCCCCCGCACCCCAGTCTTCGAACCGGCCGAGAAAGCATTGACCGTCCAGCCGGACCACGCGGAACGGGCGCTCGCCGTCCAGGTTTGAGGCAGCCGCGCAAGCGCTTCCGGTTTTGCGCGATCATGGCGGCATCGCGCGCTGCCCGGGAGACCCCATGCACCGAACCCCGCTCGTCCTGCTCGCTCTGGCCCCGCTGCTCACCGCCTGCGCCGACTGGGAGCGGGGCGCCTACGAAGGCCTGCGCAAGCGGGATGAAATCCTGACCCAGCCGGGCCAGCCGGAACGTACCGCGCCGCTGCCGGATTACGACAGGTACAGGAAGGAAAAGCCGTGAAGCAGGCAGGCACCATGTATCGCCTACCCGTGCTTGAGGTGCGCCGTCACATCACCGATTGAGTGTGCCGTGGGCACCCATTTCTGCAGGTACCAGCCGCAGCCGACGACAACGGCGGTGGTCAGGATGAACGGCATCAGGGTTCGTCTTACTGCCGTTTCCAGCCAGTAGCGCGTTTCCGCCTTGCGCAACCGGTGGTACAGGCCGGCCGACAGGGCTCCGTCGACGGTCAGTTCGGCGAACAGCCCCGGCGCCGTGTAGACCACCCAGACCGAACTGGCCACTACTGCCAGCAGCATGATCACCACCAGCAGGACGATGGCGAACTCGTCTGCATCGCCGGCCGCGCCCAGAGCATCCCCTGCCACGTCGGTGATGCCCTCCGCCGCGCCTTCGTCCAGGCTGATGGATTCTCCGGCCAGGGGTGCATCGAACCCGCCGCTGGCGCCGCCGCCGCCGAAACTGCCACCGCCTTCGACCGGCCACCGGGCCGGATCGACGGCCAGGACCGGATCGGCGGACCCCGAGGAGGATGGGACCAGATTCGAGACATCCGGGAAATCGGTGTAATCCTCTGTCCGTGTCCGCAACCACAGCCAGAGCAGCAGCAGGTAGGCAGGATAGGCAACGACAAAGGCACAGAGGTAGCGCAGCCACATTGTATCCATGCCAGCCTTGAGCAGCAGGGAGGCCGCCAGGAAACCTACTCCCCCCGTGAGCAGGACGATCAGGGACATCTGCAAACGCGGGTAGCCATCTCGTACCAGGCGGGCGCGCAGGCGCTGGATCAGGCGTGAGCGGTTCAAGATCGGTTTCAAGGGCACGGGGGACGGGCAGGTCGGGACGGCCGAGATACTACTTCACGGCCGACTTCACCGCCGTGGCCCCCCGGCCTGGATCACTTCCAGTGATGACTGGCCGCCATGGCATGCCTCGGCCAACCCGGGGATGATTGAAGACTAGCCTGCTTCCTCCAGGGAATCCGCCATGGCCGAGACCACGGAGACGCCGCTGCCATCCTCCGGGTC
>DAOQNK010000104.1:0-2226 GCA_035332045.1 Thiobacillaceae bacterium
GCCAGTTGTGCAACGCAGTAGTCGGCTTTACGGTCTCCCGACCGTTTTCCATAGCCCACGGGACTGTTTTCACAGCCCCATCGTCCCCGACCTCACCTGATTCCCTCGCGGAAATTCTTTCCGTCGATTCGGCATCCCGGCACACGGTTGGCGCCGGTGTTTCGCGGGAATCGACGCGGCCTCCGGGCCCTCGCTCCTGATTTGATGATGCGCGCCCCGCGACGGGTGCGGCCGCCCTTTGCCCGGCATGGATGCCTGGCCGGGTGGCGTTTTGTTTGATAAAGGAATTGCATGAGCTTCGCCGAACTGGGTCTGAATCCCGTCGTTTTGAAATGCCTGGAAACCACGGGCTACACCGATCCCACCGAAGTCCAGCGGCAGGCCGTTCCCGCCGCCCTGGAAGGGCACGACCTGCTGGTCTCCAGCCATACCGGCAGCGGCAAGACCGCCGCCTTCCTGCTGCCCAGCCTGCACAAGCTGGCCGAGCCCTCCCAACTGCCCGGCAACGGCCCGCGCCTGCTGGTGCTGTGCCCCACCCGGGAACTGGCCCTGCAGGTGCAGAAGCAGGCCATGATCTACGGCGCCGGCATGCGCAAGCTGCGCACCGTCTGCCTGGTGGGCGGCGCCCCCTTCGGTCCCCAGTTCCAGGCCCTGAAGGTGCACCCGGAAGTGATGATCGCCACCCCCGGCCGCCTCATCGACCATCTGGAGCGGGGCCGCATCGACTTCTCCCGCCTGGAGGTGCTGGTGCTGGACGAGGCGGACCGCATGCTGGACATGGGTTTCGTGGAGGACATCGAGCACATCGTCGCCCGCACCCCGGAGACCCGCCAGACCCTGCTGTTCTCCGCCACCCTGGATGGCCAGGTGGGCCGCATCGCCGCCCAGATGACCCGGTCGCCCCAGCGCATCGAGGTGGCCACCAAGGAGGAGCACAAGGCCAACATCGACCAGCGCCTGCTGTTCACCGACGACATCGGCCACAAACACCGGCTGCTGGATTTCCTGCTGCGGGATGTGGGCGTCAACCAGGCGGTGGTGTTCACCGCCACCAAGCTCAGCGCCGAGGAGCTGTGTGAGACCTTGCTGGAGCAGGGCTTCGCCGCTGCGGCCCTGCACGGCGACATGCCCCAGCACAAGCGCAACCGCACCCTGCAGAAGCTGCGGGACGGCCACGTGCGCATCCTGGTGGCCACCGACGTGGCGGCCCGGGGCATCGACGTGGCCGGCATCAGCCACGTCATCAACTTCGACGCGCCCCGCCAGGCCGAGGACTACGTCCACCGCATCGGCCGCACCGGCCGGGCCGGCCGCGCCGGCATCGCCATCACCCTGGTGCACGGCAAGGAACGCCACCTGGTGCGCGAGATCGAGCGCTACATCGGCCAGCCGGTGCGGGTGGAAGTGGTGCCCGGCCTGGAGCCCAAGTTGCGCCATGACAAGGACTTCGGCAACAAGGGCCGGGGTTTCGATCGGAAGCCCGGCGGCAAGCAGTGGGCCGACAAGAAGCCCTGGGGCGAGAAAAAACCCTGGGGCGACAAGAAGCCTTGGGGGGAGAGCAAGCCTTGGAGCGAGCGCAAGGCGGACGACCGGAAGTGGGAAGAGCGCCCCCGTCGGGAGCCGCCCGCCGACGGTCAGCCGGCCGAGCACCGTCCCGCCGGCGCCTGGCAGGGCAAGCCCCACTGGAAGGAAGGCAAGCCCGAAGTCAGGACGGATCGTCCCCATGGCTGGGGACAGGGGGAAAAGCACGCGAAGCCCTGGGCCAAGCCTGAAGGCCGTCGCGCCGAATCCGGGGAGCGCCCGGAGCGGAAAAGCCATGACTGGGCGGCCCACGCCCCGGCGGGCGCCAAGTCCAAGGGCCGGCAAAGCTGGTAAGGGTCAGGGACCGGGGGCGGTGGCGCAGCGCCACTCGACCCGTTCCCCCACCTTGCCGGCAAAGCGGCCGGCGTTGACTTCCAACACGTAGGTGGCGGGCCCGGGCGGGTAGTGGACGGGGCAGGACTGAGCAGTGCAGGGCGCCAGTCGCAGGGTGCCCAGGACCACCTGGTCCGGGCTGATCCATACCAGGTCGATGGGGAAGGCCATGTCTTTCATCCAGAAGCCATGAAAGCCGGGGGCCGGCAGCACGAACAACATGCCCGCCTCGGCGGCCAGGGCGGGACGGCGGGACAGGCCTTGTTCCCGGGCCGCCTCGCTGGCCGCGACTTCCACGCGAAAGCGCTGTCC
>DAOQNK010000104.1:2326-7975 GCA_035332045.1 Thiobacillaceae bacterium
TGGCTGCGCCCGGGCCTGGACGTCATCACCGCCCATGGCGGGCTGCATAATTTCATGGGCTGGCGGGGCCCCATTCTCACCGATTCCGGCGGCTTCCAGGTCTGGAGCCTGACGCATCTGCGTAAGATCACGGAGATGGGGGTGAAGTTCGCCTCGCCCCTGGACGGCCAGCGCCTGCTGCTCTCGCCTGAGAAAAGCATGCAGATCCAGAAGGTGCTGGATTCGGACATCGTCATGATCTTCGACGAATGCACGCCCTATCCGGCGGACTGGGAGACGGCGAAGCAGTCCATGGAACTGTCCCTGCGCTGGGCGGAGCGCTCCAAGGCGGCCCACGAGGGCAACCCCAATGCGTTATTCGCCATCGTCCAGGGCGGGATGTACGAGGATCTGCGGGAGCGCTCCCTGGAGCGGCTGGCGGAGATCGGCTTCGACGGCTACGCCCTGGGCGGCCTGTCGGTGGGGGAGCCCAAGGCGGACATGGAACGCATCCTGGTCCACATGGGCCACCGCCTGCCTGCCGACAAGCCCCGCTACCTGATGGGCGTGGGCACGCCGGAGGACATCGTCCACGCCGTGTCCAACGGCATCGACATGTTCGATTGCGTCATGCCCACCCGCAACGCCCGCCATGGCTTGCTGTTCACCTGGTCCGGCGACATGCGCATCAAGAATGCGCGCTTCAAGAACGACACAGGTCCCATCGACCCGGCCTGTGGCTGCTACACCTGCCGCCACTTCAGCCGGGGCTATCTGCATCACCTGCAACGATCCGGCGAGATGCTGGGGGCGCGCCTCAATTCCCTCCACAACCTGCACTTCTATCAGGACTTCACCGCCCGCATGCGGGAAGCGCTCGAACAGGGCCGCTTCGAAGCCTGGCGGCGGGAATTCCTGGCGGGACGGGGAACGCTTTCTGCGCCTATCGCTCAGACAGCGGATTGAAAACGGGCGGATGGTAGAATCCGCCAGTTTTTTCATCAGGAACCCTTCACCATGCTGATTTCCCCCGCTTTTGCCGCCGATCCCGGCCAGCCCGATCCGATCATGAGCTTCCTGCCCCTGGTCGTGCTGTTCGCGCTTTTTTATTTTCTGATCATCCGTCCCCAGATGAAGCGGGCCAAGGATCAGAAGAAGATGCAGGAGGCCATCCAGAAGGGTGACGAGGTCATCACCATGGGCGGCCAGCTCGGCAAGGTGGTGAAGATCACCGACCAGTACATCACCCTGGACATCGGCGGCGGCACCGAGAGCATCTTCCAGCGTGCCACCGTCCAGACCGTGCTGCCCAAGGGAACGATCAAAGATCTGTGAGGCGTGATGGGTGAGGAGCGAGGAAACCCCTCGCTCCACGCCCTTTTCCCCTCCCCTTACCCCTTACCCCGCATCTAAAAAATGAACCGCTATCCCCTTTGGAAGTACCTGATGATCGCCATCACCCTGGTGATTGCTTTCCTCTATACCTTGCCCAATTTCTTCGGCGAGGTGCCGGCGGTGCAGGTGACACCGGTGCGCACCACCGAGAAGGTGGATGCGGGCCTGATGCGGCGGGTTGAATCCGCTGTTCAGGGAGCCGGCATTGCAGCCCAGGGCGTGGCCATGGACGCGCGCGGCGTGAAGGTGCGTTTCCAGGATACCGATACCCAGATCAAGGCCAAGGATGCCCTCCAGCAGGCCCTGGGACCAGGCTACACCGTGGCCCTAAACCTGCTGCCGGCCTCACCGGAATGGCTCGCCTCCATCGGCGCCCTGCCCATGTACCTGGGCCTGGACTTGCGCGGCGGCGTGCATTTCCTCTTGCAGGTGGACATGCCCAAGGCGCTGGACAAGGCGGCGGAACGCTACCAGGGTGACATCCGCACCTTGCTGCGGGAGAAGACGGTGCGCTATGCCGGCATCAGCCGGGAAGGCCAGGCGGTGGTCATCAAGTTCCGCGACGCGGACCAGCGGGATCAGGCCCGCAAGGCCATCGAGAGCGCCTACGCCGAGTTGCAGCTGGAGGACGGCCGGGCGGGCGAGGAGTACGTGCTGACCGGCAGCCTCAAGAAACAGGCCCAGGTGAAGACCCAGGAGGATGCCCTGAAGCAGAACCTGACCACCCTGCGCAACCGGGTCAACGAACTGGGCGTGGCCGAGCCGGTGATCCAGCAGCAGGGCATCGACCGGGTGGTGGTGCAATTGCCGGGCGTGCAGGACACCGCCAAGGCCAAGGAGATCCTGGGCCGCACCGCGACCCTGGAAATCCGCATGGTGGACGAGGAGCGGATGGCCAATCCCGCCGACGTCCAGGCCGCCGCCGCCGGCACGCCGCCCTTTGGAACCGAACTCTATTACGAACGCAACGGCGTGCCGGTGCTGGTGAAGAAGAACGTGGTGCTGACCGGCGATTACATCACCGACGCCCAGCCCGGCTTCGACAACCAGTCCAACCAGGCCGCCGTCCACGTCAACCTGGATGGCCGTGGCGCCCGCATCTTCAAGAACGTGACCCGGGAGAACGTGGGCAAGCGCATGGCCATCCTGCTCATCGAGAAGGGCAAGACGGAAGTCGTCACGGCTCCGGTGATCCGCGAGGAGATCGGCGGCGGCCGGGTGCAGATCACCGGCATGGACACGCCCCAGGAGGCCAACGACGTGGCCCTGCTGTTGCGCGCCGGCGCCCTGGCGGCCCCCATGGAGATCATCGAAGAGCGCACCGTGGGCCCCAGCCTCGGCGCCGACAACATCGAGAAAGGTTTCAATTCCACCCTGATCGGTTTTGCCGCCATCGCGCTGTTCATGGCTATCTACTATCAGTTGTTCGGCGTCGTTTCCGTGCTGGCCCTGGCCACCAACATGTTCCTGCTGGTGGCCCTGCTGTCCATGATGCAGGCGACGCTGACCCTGCCCGGCATCGCCGGTATCGCCCTGACCCTGGGCATGGCCATCGACGCCAACGTCATCATCGCCGAGCGCATCCGTGAGGAGTTGCGCAACGGCATGACGCCCCAGGCGGCCCTGGCGGCCGGCTATGAGCGGGCCTGGGACACCATCCTGGACTCCAACATCACCACCCTCATCGCCGGTATCGCCCTGTTCTGGCTGGGCTCCGGCCCGGTGCGGGGCTTCGCGGTGGTGCTCTGCCTGGGCATCCTGACATCCATGTTCAGCGCCGTGACCGTGTCCCGGGCCATGGTCAATCTCAGCTATGGCCGGGTGAAGCGCCTGACCAAGCTCTCCATCTGAGGCCACGCTCATGCTCGAACTCTTCCACGTCAAGAAAGACATTCCGTTCATGCGCTGGGCGCGCAGCACCATCTTCGTGTCCGTCGCCTGCATCCTGGCCTCGGTGGCCTTGCTGGCCACCAAGGGCCTGAATCTGGGGGTCGATTTCACCGGCGGCACCGTCATGGAGGTGGGCTATCCCGCCGCCGCGAACATTCCCGCCGTGCGCGACCAGCTGGCGAAGAACGGTTACGGCGACGCCCAGGTGCAGAACTTCGGCACCTCCACCGAGGTGCTGGTGCGTTTGCCGGTGAAGGCCGGCGTCACTTCCGCCCAGTTGTCGGAAAAGGTGCTGGTGGTGCTGAAGCAGCAAGATCCCAATGTGCAGATGCGCCGGGTGGAATTCGTCGGCCCCCAGGTGGGCAAGGAATTGCTGGAGGACGGCTCCCTGGCCCTGGTGGTGGTTTCCATCGGCATCGCCCTCTACCTGGCCCTGCGCTTCGAATGGCGCATGGCGGTGGGCGCCATCTTCGCCACGGCCCATGACATCTTCATCGTGCTGGGCGTCTGGTCCCTGTTCCAGTGGGAGTTCTCGCTCACCGTGCTGGCGGCGGTGCTGGCCATCCTGGGCTACTCGGTGAACGACACGGTGGTGGTGTTCGACCGGATCCGGGAGAACTTCAAGAAGACCCGCCTCACCGACGTGGCGGCCATCATGGACAATGCCAAGACAGCCACCCTGTCGCGGACCATCATCACCAGCGGCACCACCTCTCTGATGGTGCTGGCCATGCTGTTCCTCGGGGGGGAAGTGCTCTATGGCTTCGCCCTGTGCCTCATCATCGGTATCGGCGTCGGCACCTATTCGTCCGTCTTGGTGGCCAGCCCCATCACCATGTGGCTGGGCGTCACCCGGGAGGACTTCATCAAGCCGGTGAAGCCCGAATCTGGCGCCATGGTCTGATTGTTGTCCGAATCCAAAGGAGCCCCCATGCGTCTCATCGCCCTGCTTTTCGCCCTCGTCTTCGGTAGCGCTCAGGCCGCCAGTGTCCTGGTGGACAGGACCATTCCGGGCTTCTCCTCGCCGGAGAGCGTGGTGGCCGTCGGCAAGGACGTGTTCGTCTCCAACCTGGGGGTGAAGCTGGAACCCATGGAGAAGGACGGCGACGGCTTCATTTCCAAGCTGGACCGGGAAGGCAACGTCAAGGCCCTCAAGTGGGCCGAGAAGCTCAATGGTCCCAAGGGCATGATCGCCGTGGATGGCGTTCTTTACGTGGCGGACATCGACCGGGTGGTGGGTTTTCATATCGGTGACGGCAAGCAGGTGTTCGAACTGGACATGGCGGCCTCTGGGGCCAAGTTCCTCAATGCGTTCACCCGTTACGACAGCCGCCGCCTGCTGCTTTCCGCCACCGATATCGGCAAGGTCTTCGTCATCGATCTGAAGGCAAAGAAGTTCAGCGAACTGGCTTTCGATACGCCGCCCAAGGGTCCCAACGGCATGAAGCTGGCCGGCAACCGCCTGATCGTGGTGGAGTGGGGCACCGACGGCCAGCCCAACGGCACGGTCAAGCTCTACACGCTGGAGGGCCTCAGCGCCAAGCTGGATAAGCAGTTCACTCCCAGTCCGGCGGGCTATTTCGACGGCGTGGTGGGCATTGGCGGCAATCGCTGGCTGATCTCCAATTGGGTGAAGTTCGAACCTGCCGGTCAGTTGCAGGTGCTGGACACCCAGACCGGCAAGGTGAGCGTGGCCAACGAGAAAATCCCCCTGGCCGGCCCAGCGGACATCTTCCTGGACGATCAGGGCAAGCTCTGGGTGCCGGGCATGATGGAAGGCAAGGTCTACCGCATGACGCTGCGCCGCTGAGCCATGGAATTGCTGGGCCAGTTCATCGACATCGTCCTGCACCTGGACAAGCACCTGGCCCTCTTGGTCCAGAACTACGGCGTCTGGGTCTACGCCATCCTGTTCGCCATCGTCTTCATGGAGACGGGCTTCGTCGTCACCCCCTTCCTGCCGGGGGATTCCCTGCTGTTCGTGGCGGGGGCGGTGGCCGCGGCGGGGGGCATGGATCCCTGGCTGGTGGCCGGCACCCTGGTGGTGGCCGCGCTTTGCGGCGACAACGTCAACTATTGGGTGGGGCGCTTCCTGGGGCCGAAAGTATTCCAGTTCGAGGGCAGCCGCTTCCTTAAGCAGGAAAACCTGGAACGCACCCACGCCTTCATGGAGAAGCATGGTCCCAAGGCCATCATCATCGCCCGCTTCGTGCCCGTGGTGCGGACCTTCGTGCCCTTCGTCTGCGGCATCGGCCGCCTCACCTATCCCCGCTTCCTGGGCTTTTCCGTCCTCGGGGCGCTGCTCTGGGTCGGCCTGCTGGTGCCGGTCGGCTACTTCTTCGGCAACCTGCCCATCGTGAAGAACAACCTCACGGTGGTCATCCT
>DAOQNK010000105.1:0-7961 GCA_035332045.1 Thiobacillaceae bacterium
TGGCTCATGAAATCCGAGCCTTCGGAATACAGCATCGACGATCTCGCCCGGGACGGCCATGTGGCCTGGTTCGGGGTGCGCAACTACCAGGCCCGCAACTTCATGCGCGACCAGATGAAGGTGGGAGACGGCGTGTTGTTCTACCACTCCTCCTGCGAGGAGCCGGGCGTCGCCGGCTTGGCGGAGGTGAGCAGGTTGGCCTACCCGGATGGGACTCAGTTCGAGGCGGGTGGCAAGTACTTCGATCCCAAGGCCACCCTGGAGAACCCGCGCTGGTTCAACGTGGAGGTTCGGTTCAAGAAGAAAACGACACTGCTGTCCATCGCCGACATGCGCGCGTCGCCGCAGCTTGCCAACATGCGCATCCTGGCCAAGGGAAACCGGCTGTCCATTACCCCGGTGGACCCCGACGAATGGAAGTTCATTCTGGCCAGAATCGGCGCTTGAGATGGAACCGTTCCTGCTCGTCTACCTGGCCTTAGGCCTGGTGGCTGGCTTCGTGGCCGGTTTGCTGGGCGTGGGCGGCGGGCTCATCATGGTACCGGTGCTGAGCTGGGCTTACGCCAGTCAGGGTTTCGCCTCGGCCTACAACATCCACCTGGCCCTGGGTACTTCCATGGCGGTGATCGTGTTGACCTCGGTCTCCAGTTTGCGCGCCCATCATGGCCACGGCGCCGTGGACTGGCCGACGGTGGGGCGCATGGCGCCTGGCATCGTCGCGGGCACCCTGGCGGGAAGCCTGGCCGCCGCGTGGCTGTCGGATACCGGCCTGAAGGTATTCTTCACGGTCTTCCTGTTCTACGCGGCCACCCAGATGCTGCTGGGCTTCAAGCCCAAGCCCAGTCGCCCCATGCCCGGTTGGCCCGGCATGAGCCTGGCGGGCGGGGTCATCGGCCTGGTGTCGAGTTGGGTGGGGATCGGCGGCGGGACCCTGACCGTGCCATTCCTGCTCTGGTGCAATACCCACCTGCGCCGGGCCATCGGTACTTCCGCCGCCGTGGGGTTTCCCATCGCCCTGGCCGGCACCCTGGGCTATGCCTTGTCGGGGCGAACGGTGGCGGGTCTGCCGGGTGGCAGTCTGGGCTTTGTATACCTGCCGGCCCTGGCCGCCATCGCGGCAGGCAGTTGGATCACCGCCCCCCTGGGCGCCCGGGCCACGCATCGCTGGCCTGTGGCAACAGTAAAAAAACTCTTCGCCGGCCTGCTTTACATCCTGGGTATCCGGATGGCCTTCAGCCTCCTGACTGGCTGATGCTTCCCCACTTGTTCAAGGAGTCCACCATGCGCCTGCTGTCCCTGATCATTGCCCTGCTACTGGCCGTGCCTGTCCTGGCCGCCGATTACGCCCGGGAAAAGAAATGGGCCGAAGAAGTCCTGCCCGCCGTGCTGACTGGCGATCCGGTCTGGCTGGAACTCGGGAATGGCCACAAGTACCTGACGCTGTACACCGAGGCGGCTAACGCCAAGGCGGGCGTCATCGTGGTGCATGGCATGGGTGTGCATCCGGACTGGGGTCTCATCGCTCCCCTGCGTCAGCGCTTGCCGGACATGGGCTACGCCACCTTGTCGGTGCAGATGCCGGTGCTGAAGGCCGAGGCCAAGGGAGAGGATTACCCGGCTACCTTCGACGAGGCCGCCGAGCGCCTCGCCCATGCGGTCGCCTTCATGAAAGCCAAGGGTTACAAGAAGATCGTTCTGGTGACCCACAGCATGGGATGCCGCATGACAGCGCGTTACCTGGAAAAGAACCCCGGCGCGGATGTGGCCGCCTGGGTGGCGATCGGCGCGCCAGCCAGCCTGGACTACAGCAAGCTGAAGATTCCGGTTTTCGATCTATATGGCGAAAACGACCTGCCCGCCGTGTTGGAGGGTGTGAAGGCACGGGCCAAGGGCTTGTCCGGCAACAAGAAATCCGCCCAGTCCATGGCACCCAAGGCCGACCACTTCTTCGAGGGTAAAGACGAACAACTGCTGGTGCTGGTCAAGGACTTTCTGGACAAGGCCTTGTGACACCACGCCGGCGCGGGCGTCGCCCGCGCCGCTCAGACGATGTCCAGATGCTCCAGACCGCCCAGGGGCGAATCCCCCTTGCTGTCCTTGAGATGGAGCTTGATCTTGAGGCGCAGGTCGTTGAAGGAATCGGCGTTGCGCAGGGCGTCCTCGCCGCTGATGATCCCAATGCTGAAGAGATCGAACAGGGACTGGTCGAAGGTCTGCATGCCCAGGTCCCGGGAGCGGGACATGATGTCCTTGATCTCGTCCAGGCGGCCTTTCATCACCAGATCGGTGACCAGGGGCGAGTTGAGCAGGATTTCCACCGCGGGAATGCGGCCCTTGTTGTCGGTGCGCGGAATCAGGCGCTGGGAGATGATGGCGCGCAGGTTCAGCGACAGGTCCAGCAGCAGTTGCTCCCGGCGTTCCTTCGCGAAGAAGCTGAGGATGCGGTCCAGGGCCTGGTTGGCGTTGTTGGCGTGGATGGTGGACAGGCACAGGTGGCCGGTCTCGGCGTAGGCCATCGCGTATTGCATCGTGTCCCGGTCGCGGATCTCGCCGATCATGATGACGTCCGGTGCCTGCCGCAGGGTGTTCTTCAGGGCCGCGTCCCAGTCCAGGGTGTCCATGCCCACTTCCCGCTGGGTGATGATGCTCTTGCCGTGGGCGTGGACGTATTCGATGGGGTCCTCCACGGTGACGATGTGATCCTGGGCGTGCTGGTTGCGGTGCCCCACCATGGCCGCCAGGGTGGTGGACTTGCCGGACCCCGTGGCACCCACCACGATCACCAGGCCCCGGGGCATCATGGCCACATCCTTGAGGCCGGGCGGCAGATGCAGGTCCTCCAGCTTGGGAATGGTGGTGTTGATGTGGCGCATCACCAGGCCGGTACGGCCCTGCTGCTGAAAGACGTTGACCCGGAAGCGTCCGATCTCCGGTTCATAAATGGCGAAGTTGGCTTCATGGGTGGCCAGGAAGTCGGCTTGCTGTTTCTCGCTCATCACCGCCTTGGCCAGCATACTGCTGTCGGTGGGCGTCAGGCTCTGCTTGGTGATGGGCGTGACCTTGCCGTTGAGCTTGATGGCGGGGGGAAAGCCAGCCGTGATGAACAGGTCCGAGGCCTTGCGCGCCACCATGAAGCGCAGCCATTCGTAGATTTTCGTCAGTGCATCCATGGGCCCCCCGGCCGATCAGGCGAACATGTCTTTATTCACGGCGATGGCGCGAGCCTCGGCGGAATCCACCACGTTGCGGCGCACCAGGTCCACCAGGGCCTGGTCCAGGGTCTGCATGCCCAGGGCCTGGCCGGTCTGGATTGATGAATACATCTGGGCCACCTTGGCTTCCCGTATCAGGTTCCGGATGGCTGGCGTGCCCAGCATGATTTCGTGGGCGGCCACCCGTCCGCCGCCATCCTTGCGTTTCAGCAGGGTCTGGGAAATGACCGCCCGCAGGGATTCGGACAGCATGGCGCGGACCATTTCCTTTTCCGCCGCCGGGAACACGTCGATGATCCGATCGATGGTCTTGGCCGCCGAAGAGGTGTGCAGGGTGCCGAACACCAGGTGACCGGTCTCCGCCGCCGTCAGGGCCAGGCGGATGGTTTCCAGGTCCCGCATTTCACCGACCAGGATGACGTCCGGGTCTTCCCGCAGGGCGGAACGCAGTGCCTCGGCGAAGCCGTGGGTATGGGGACCCACTTCCCGTTGGTTGATGAGGCACTTCTTGCTCTTGTGGACGAATTCGATGGGGTCCTCGATGGTGAGGATGTGGCCGAACTGGTTCTCGTTGACATAGTCCACCATGGCCGCCAGGGTGGTGGACTTGCCCGAGCCGGTGGGGCCGGTGACCACCACGATGCCCCGGGGTGTGTCGGAGATGTCCTTGAAGATCTTGGGCGCCTCCAGCTGTTCCAGGGTCAGCACCACGCTGGGAATGGTCCGGAACACCGCGCCGGCGCCCCGCTCCTGGTTGAAGGCGTTGACCCGGAAACGGGCGACGTCGCGCAGTTCGAAGGAGAAGTCCACCTCCAGGTGCTCCTCGTAACCCTTGCGCTGGGCGTCGCTCATGATGTCGTAGACCATGGCCCGCACTTCCTGGTTGGAAAGGGGCGGCACGTTGATGCGACGGATATCGCCATGCACACGGATCATCGGAGGCAGTCCCGCCGAGAGGTGCAGGTCGGAGGCCTTGTTCTTGACCGAGAAGGCGAGGAGCTCGGAAATTTCCATTATAATTCCCCGAGTTACGTGATTTTCCGAGGGAGCGCGGGGCATTATGGGCGCAATCGCGGCCGCCTTGCAAGCTTGCCGGGCCAGGATCGCGGCCGCCTGTGCCGAGGCCGGACGAGGTGCTGATTGTGCGCATCTTCTGGCGGTGAGCAAGACCTTTCCGGCCGCCGCGGTGCGGGAGGCTCATGCCGCGGGCCAGGTCGTATTTGGCGAAAGCTATGTCCAGGAGGCCCTGGCGAAGATGGCGGACCTGGCGGATCTGGACCTGGAATGGCATTTCATCGGTCCCCTGCAAAGCAACAAGACCCGGCCCGTCGCGGAGCGCTTCAGTTGGGTGCACAGCGTCGATCGGGAAAAGGTGGCGCGCCGCCTGTCCGAACAGCGGCCGACCGCTCTGCCGCCCCTCAATCTGTGCATCCAGGTCAATGTGAGTGGCGAGGCCAGCAAGAGCGGCGTCGAACCGGCCCAGGCCCTGGCGCTGGCCAGGCTGGCGGCCAGTCTGCCGGGCATCCGGTTGCGCGGCTTCATGGCGATTCCCGAGCCGACCCGGGACCAGGACTTGCGGCGCCGGCGCTTCGCGGTCATGGCGGACCTGCTGACGGCGGGCCGGCGCGAGGGTCTGGCCCTGGACACCCTGTCCATGGGCATGTCCGACGACCTGGAGGAAGCTATTCTGGAAGGTGCGACAATGGTTCGGGTGGGTACCGCGATATTCGGCGGAAGGACTTACGATCAGCGATGAGGAAGGAACAGTCATGAAAATTGGGTTCATCGGCGGGGGCAACATGGCGGCCGCCATGATCGGCGGCATGCTCAAAAAGGGCTTCGAGCCCGTCGCCATCCGCGTCGCCGAGCCCGTCGCCGAACGCCGGGCCTGGCTGGCCGGGGAATTCGGCGTGCTGGTGGAGGAAAGCGCCGCCGATTGCCTGGACGCCGACGTGCTGGTCCTGGCCGTTAAACCCCAGCAGCTCTCCGCCCTGTTGCGCGGCTTGCCACCCCTGAAGTCCGGTTGCCTGGTGCTGTCCATTGCCGCGGGCGTGCGGGCCACGGATATCGCCCGCTGGCTCGGCGGCCACGGGGCGGTGGCGCGCGCCATGCCCAACACGCCGGCCCTGGTGGGCGAGGGCATCACGGGCCTGTATGCGCTGCCCGGCGTCGGCGCCTCCCAGCGGGACCAGGCGACCCGGGTGCTGGAGGCGGTTGGCCAGGTGGTCTGGGTCGATACGGAAGCGGGCATCGACCTGGTGACGGCGATCTCCGGCAGCGGCCCGGCCTATGTTTTCTACTTCATCGAAGCCCTGGAGCAGGCGGGCGTGGCGCTCGGCCTGCCGGCGGAAACCGCGCGCCAGCTGACCTTGCGCACCTTCCTGGGCGCCAGCACCCTGGCCGTCCAGGACGCGGCCTCCCCCACCGAGCTGCGTGCCCGTGTCACGTCCAAGGGAGGGACCACCGAGCGGGGCATCCTGGCCCTGGAGGAAGGCGGCGTGAAGGACGCCATCGCCCGTGCCGCCCAGGCTGCCGCCGAACGAGCCCGGGAATTGGGCGATATCCTCGGGCGAGACTGATGTTTGCCGACGCCGCCCAGTTCCTTTTGCGCACGCTGTTCGACCTGCTGGCCTGCGCGTTTTTCCTGCGCTTCTGGATGCAATGGGCCCGGGTGCCTTTCCGGAATCCCTTCGCCCAGTTTGTGATCCGGGTGACGGATTTCGCGGTCCGGCCCCTGCGTCGCCTGTTGCCGGGCTGGTTCGGCCTCGACTGGGCCAGCCTTCTGCTTTTCTACCTGGCCGAACTGGTCATGACCCTGGGCGTCCATTGGGTGATGGGCTATCCGTTCGGGCTGGCCGGCCCGGGGGTATGGCCAGGCTTCCTGCTGCTGGCCCTGGCCGCCGCCCTGCGCCTGGGGCTGTACGTGAGCATCGGTTTCGTCCTGGTCCAGGCGATCCTGTCATGGGTCAATCCCTTTTCGCCCCTGGCGCCGGTCTTCTATGCCCTGGCCAGGCCGGTCCTGGCCCCGTTCCAGCGGATCATTCCGCCCATGGGCGGGGTGGACCTCTCGCCCCTGGCCGCGGTCATCGTCATCCAGCTGCTGCTGATCGCGCCGGTGGCGGCCCTCGAACGTTTCGCGCTGGTCATGTTGTGAACCCCTGGATGCGTGCTTCCGGCCAGGGTGTGGAACTGGATATCCATGTCCAGCCCGGAGCCGCCCGCAGCGAAATCTCCGGCGAGCATGGCGAATCCCTCAAGGTCCGGGTGCGGGCCAGGGCCGTGGAAGGGGCCGCCAACGAGGCCCTCATCGATTTCCTCGCGGGATGCCTTGGCTTGGGCCGGAAGGAGGTTAGAATCCTGCGTGGTGAAAAGTCCCGCCACAAGGCAGTATGGGCTGCCGTCAGCCCGGAAGAGGCGGCCAAGCGACTCATGGGGAACAACGGATGAATTACGGCCTGGAAAGCGGCATCACCCGGTTCAAGAACCGGCGTGACCGGCTTGTGAAGGTGATCACGGCCTACAAGGAATGGCTGGAGCACCATACCGAAGCCGAACCCGAGCAGCTGCTGCGGCTTTATGACCTGACCGAGAACCTGAAGCGGGATCGGCTCATGGTGGCCTTCGTGGCTGAATTCAGCCGTGGCAAGACCGAGCTCATCAATGCCCTGTTCTTCTCGGACTTCAAGCAGCGCCTTCTGCCCTCGGACGCCGGCCGCACCACCATGTGCCCGACCGAGATCTACTACGACGCGGATACCGAGCCCTACATCCGGCTGTTGCCCATCGAAACCCGCTTTCGGGACGACAGCATCAATGCCTTGAAACGGCTGCCTGTGGAGTGGAGCACCATCAAGCTGGATGTCTCCGACCCCAACGCCATGGTCACGGCCATGCGCAAGCTGGCGGAGACCAAGGTCGTATTCAAGGTCGAGGCCCGGGCCCTGGGTCTGTGGGACGAGAACGACCCCAACCTGGGCTACATGGTAAAGGATCAGGACCGGGTCGAGATTCCCGCCTGGCGCTACTCCATGATCAATTACCCCCACCCGTTGCTGGAATCGGGCCTGGCCATCCTGGACACGCCCGGCCTCAACGCCATGGGCGCCGAACCGGAACTGACCATCTCGGCCATCCCCAACGCCCACGCCCTGCTGTTCCTGCTGGCCACCGATACGGGCGTGACCCAGTCCGACTTCGAGATCTGGAACAAGTGGGTGTCCAAGCACGCCAGCCAGCATTACGCCGTGCTGAACAAGATCGACATGCTCTGGGACGATCTGAAGACCCCGGAGGAGATCGGCCGCACCATCCAGCGCCAGATCGAATCCACCGCCACCCAGCTCAACATTTCGCCGTCCAGCGTCATGGCCATTTCCGCCCAGAAGGCCCTGGTGGGCAAGATCCGGGGGGACCAGGATCTCCTGAGGCGTTCCGGCATCCAGGCCCTGGAAGTCATGCTGGCCCGGGAGATCATCCCTTCCCGCGAGAAGATCATGCGCGACTCGGTGACCCGCGAGGTGGGGCCGTTGCTGACCGAGGCCCGGGAGACCGCCAACAACCGCATCCAGGCGGCCCGGCAGAGCCTGCGGGACCTGGAGGCCTTGTCCGGCAAGAACCAGCAGATCGTCGGCCAGATGCGGGAAAAGATGCTTTACGACAAGCAGGTCTACGACGAGACCACCCGCAACTTCAATGTCACCCGCAAGGTGGTGGCCCAGCAGGGCTGGGAACTGCTGGCCCGGCTGGACG
>DAOQNK010000106.1:0-7961 GCA_035332045.1 Thiobacillaceae bacterium
CCGATGGCGTAGGCGCAGACCGTCATGCCTTCGAACACCAGGTCCGCGTACGAGGCCAGCAGCACACGGTCCTTGAAGGTGCCGGGTTCGCCTTCGTCGGCGTTGCAAACCACGTAACGCTCCCGGCCCGGCGCGTTGCGGCAGGCTTCCCACTTGAGGCCGGTGGTGAAGCCGGCGCCGCCCCGGCCGCGGAGATTGGCGCGCTTGATCTCTTCCAGGGTGGCGGCGGGACCACTGGGGCCGCCGCCATGGCCTTCCCGCCAGGAGCGGGCATTGGCCGCCAGTTCCGCAGCCGACTCGGCGCCCCGGGCCAGAGCGGCACGCAAGGCGTCGCCGGGCACCAGGCCATGCGCGAGGAGAAGATCCTTGCGGCGGATGTTGTCCTCGATGGCGAACAACTCGGCGGGCCAGGTTTCCAGAGGCGCCTGGGCCAGGATCAGGTCGGCGATCCTGGCCAGCCGCTGGGTGGTGAGGCGGGGGATGGCCCGGCCGTTCACCAGGAGGGCGGGCCCCTGGTCACACAGGCCGGTGCAGGAAGTGGTATCCACCGACACCAGACCATCCTCCGACAGGCGGCCCTTTTCCACCCAGAGCTTCTCGCAGAGGCTGGCCAGCAAATCCAGGTTACCCTGTATGCGGTCGGTGATGTTGTCGGAGAACAGCACCCGGTAGCGGCCCCAGGGTTTCTCGGTGAGAAAGGCATAAAAACCGATGACGCCCCTGACCCTGGCCAGGGGCACGCCCAAGGCCGCCGCCAACCGGGTCTCGGCCGGTGGGGAAATGCGCTGAAAGGTCTCCTGGATTTCGCGCAGCGCCTGGAGCAACTGATGGGGCTTACCTGCGTGGCGGGCGAGGATCTCCCGCAATTCCGGCTCCGGGGCCGGGTCTTCCTGGGGTCTTGTCTTCATGAAGTTCTGTTTGTTGACAAACTGGATTCAGTCTAATGGCTGTCCAGCCTACCGCCAGTTAAGTTTTTTTATCACGCCCGCCGGCTTCAGTAATCCACCGGGTCCACATCCAGGCTCCAGCGCGCGGCCTTGGCGGGCAAGGCCCGCAGGCCTGCCACCCAGGGCTTGAGGAAGGCCTGGAGGCGGGCCCGGGACGCGCATTGCACCAGCAATTGGGCGCGATGGCGGTTGGCCACCCGGGCCAGCAAGGCGGGCACCGGATCAAACAGGGTGATGCCCTGTTCCAGGGCGAGCCCCGCCTCCCTGGCCGCCAGCAGAAAGGCCATGGCCATCGTCTCGTCGGCGGCCTCGACCCGCAGCAGGGCCTGGCTGACGAAGGGCGGGGCGTCGGCGCCGCGCCGCTCCTTGAGCGTCGCCGCCGCGAAGCCTGGATAGTCGTGGCCCATCAGGGACTGGTAGAGGGGATGCCTGGGGTAGGCGGTCTGGATCAGCACCTCGCCAGGCTGCTCCGCCCGGCCGGCGCGGCCCGCCACCTGCATGAGCTGGGCAAACAGGCGCTCGGTGGCGCGGAAGTCCGGAGAAATGAGGGCGTGATCGGCTCCCAGCACCCCCACCAGGGTGAGGTGGGGGAAGTCATGGCCCTTGGCGACGATCTGGGTACCCACCAGGATGTCCACCTCCCTGGCCTCTACCTGATCGCGCATGGCGGCGAAGGCCCCCTTGCGCCCGGTGGTGTCCCGGTCGACCCGCAGGATGCGGGCGTCGGGGAAACGTTCGGCCAGGGTTTCCTCCACCCGCTGGGTACCCTGGCCGGCGGGGCGCAGGTCCAAGCCGCCGCAATCGGGACAGGCTTCGGGCGGCCGGGCGGTGAGGCCACAGTGGTGGCAGACCAGCCTGTAACCGCCCCGCTCCCGGTGCAGCACCAGGTGGGCGGTACAGCGGGGGCAGGGAAACACGTGGCCGCAGCCGTTGCACAGCAGGGTGGGGGCATAGCCGCGCCGGTTGATGAACACCAGGCTCTGTTCCCCCCGCGCCAGGCCTTCCTCCAGGGCGGTCAGCAGGGCGGAGGTAAAGCCCTGCCGGGGCCGGTCGGCCCGGCTGTCCACCAGGCGGACGGCGGGCAGCCGGGCCCGGGCGTTGGCGCGCCGGCTCAGGTTAAGCAATTGGTAGCGCCCGGCCTGGGCGTTGCGCCAGGATTCCAGGGAAGGGGTGGCGGAGCCCAGGATGACCGGCACGCCACGCTGCCGCCCCCGCCAGACAGCCACGTCCCGGGCGGAATAGCGCAGGCCCTCCAACTGCTTGTAGGCGCCATCGTGCTCCTCGTCGACGACGATGAGGCCCAGTCTGGGAAGGGGCGCGAATACCGCGAGTCGCGTGCCGAGGACGATGTCCGCGCGACCCTCCAGGGCGTCCATCCAGGCGGCCCGCCGTTCCCCTTCCGCCAGGCCGCTGTGCAGGCACAGCAGGCGGCGCCCTGGAAAACGCAGGGTGAAGCGCTCCACCAACTGGGGCGTGAGATGAATTTCCGGAATCAGCACCAGGGCCTGGCTACCGCGTTCGAGCACCTCGGCAACCAGGCGCAGGTAGATTTCCGTCTTGCCGCTGCCCGTGACCCCGTGCAGCAGGCTGACCGCGAAGCCGGGAGGCGCGGCATCCAGGGCGTCCAGGACAGCCTGTTGCTCGCTGGTCAGCACCGGGCCGGCCCCAGGCTCGGCGTCGCCGGTCGGGCCCGTCACGGCTTCCACCCACCCCCGGGCCAGCCAGGCGCGGATCAGCGTCTTTTCGGAGTCTGATAAGACCGACCGGTCCAGGCTATCGGCCGCCAGGCGCCGGGCCAGGGCCACCTGGGCCGTGGCCCTGGCCGGCAGCTGGCCCGTCCGCGCCCGACCTTCCTCGGTCAGCCGGTAGGCGGCGGGTGGGGCCACGCGGAAAACCGACTTCACGCGGCGCAGGGCGGGCGGCATCAGCGCCGCCAGGACAGCCCCCAACGGATATTGGTAGTAGCCGGCCACGAATCGGGACAATTCCAGCAGGTCATCCGGCAGGGGCGGCGTGTTCCGGTCAATGGCCAATACTGGTTTCAACTGGTCCCGGGGCAAATCGGAGGTCTCCGCCAGCGCCACCAGAACCCCGACCACGCGGCGGCGGCCGAAAGGCACTTCGACCCGGCGGCCGATATCCGAGGGCGTGGCCGCCTGGGCCTGGTAGTCGAAAAGCCGATCCAGGGGCGTATCCAGGGCTACCCGGGCGATGCCTCCGGAACGGAAAGGGTCGGGCTCGGACACTGCTGTGATTAGCCTGTGAAGTTAAAGTGGTTTGACAGGAGAACGAACGAACCGGATGGCCGGAAAGCGGGTTTAGGGGTTGTCCACGGAAGCTGTGGATAACTGTGTGGACAAGGCGTCATCAAACTGCCAAAAAGCCTTATGCCACGCCAGTTTATCGCCCAGGCCCAAAAAATGGGCAACCAAATAATCATTAATATTCAATGGGTTAATAAACACGCCCCAGGGCTCGGGGATTACCCTTACGAAGCGGGGGTGTCAAGGCCCCGCGTGTGTATAAGTTAATGCTTAATTTCCACTTTAGCCTTGCTCCCGCCCCCCGCCACAGGCGTGCCGGACGGCGTCCCGGCGGCCCATTCCAGGAGGGCATCCTGGGCCTTGCCGGCGGCCTGGGCGTTGCCGTGATTGACGAGCATGACCAGTATCCGGCGCCGGCCATCGGGTCCCAGCACGTAGCCGGCCAGGTTGCGCACGCCATTGAGGCTGCCGGTCTTAAGCCAGGCCTGGCCCGCCAGGGCGGGAAGGCCCTGGCGATTCTTCTGGGTGCCCTCCAGACCCAGGGCGGGCAGGCTGGCGGCGAACTCATAGTAGGCGGGCCTGGCCGCCGCGTAGGCCAGCAGCCGGGCCAGGGTGGCGGCCGAGATCCGCTCGATCCGGGAGAGTCCCGCGCCGTTTTCCAGGACGATTTCCTCGGACCATAGGCCCTTCTCCTGCAGCCAGGCCCGCGCCGCCCGGACCCCCTTGTCCCACGTGGCCGGGGCGCCGTAACGGGCCACGCCCAGATTCAGCAACAGCATCTTGGCCATGACGTTGTTGCTGTACTTGTTCACATCCCGGACCAGGTTCGCCAAGGGGGGGGAATCGAATTCCAGGAGCAGGCGCGCGCTGGGGGCAGGGGTGCAGGGCCGGATGGCGCCGGTGTGGAGTCCGCCGGCTTCCTTCCACAAGGTCCGGAACCAGACCGCCAGGGTGGCTTCCGGGGCCAACAGGCTGAGCGGGTGGACTTGTTCGCCGCAGGCCACCGGATATCGGCCGGACAGGCGCAAGCGTCCCTCTTCGTTGACGATGCCCAACTGTTCCCGCCAGCCGTTGCAGGGACCGTCCACGGCCTCCAGGCGGTTATCCAGGACCACCACATCCTCGGCATCCAGGCCGGCAAGAATGCCGCCGCCGGGACCGGGCCGCAAGCGCAGGTTGAAGGCGTTGAAATTCACCAGCAAGGCGGCCGGAGGCGCGTTGTAGGGCCGCAGGGGAGCTTGGTCGAACGCGCCTGGATCGAGGGGTTCCAAGTCGTATTGGGTACTGTCCAGGACCACATCGCCACGGATTTCGCGGATTCCTCGGGCGCGGATTTCGCGGAGCAGCAGCCAGAAGCGCTCCAGGGTCAACCCCGGATCGCCGCCTCCCTGGAGCGTCAGGTTCCCGAAGAGGACGCCCTCACGCACCTCGCCCTCCACCCAGACCCGGGTCTTGAAGGTCTGGGCCGGGCCCAGGCCATCCAGCGCCGCCAGGGTAGTGACCAGCTTCATCACCGAGGCGGGGTTGAAGGATCGCGTTTCACCATGGGCCAGCAGGGGCGTATCCGCGTCCACGTCGCGCACCAGAATGCCCACGTGGGAGTCGGGGATGCCGGCCTGCTTGAGGGCCTGGGCCACGGTGGGGGGCAGCTCGGCTCGGGCCGTCAGAGCCCACAGGGCGGCCAGGACAAGGCACGCCGCCCGGGCGCGAACCGGACGACGGGCCAGCGCCTTGGCCGAGATCACCGGGAAAGGTCGTTCACGTACCAGTCCATGGCCTCTTCCAGCCCCTGCCGGATGCGGTGGCTGGGCTCGTAGCCCAGCAGCGTCCTGGCCTTGGAAACATCGGCCAGGGAATGGCGCACGTCACCGGCCCGGAAATCCCGGTAGATGGGCTTGAAGCCCTGCAGGTGGGGGAAGCGGGGTTCAAGAATGGAACGGATGGCCTCGAACAGGTCGTTGAGGGTGGTGCGGTCCCCCACGGCCACGTTGTAGACCTGGTTGGCGGCGTCCGGATGCGTGGCCGTGGCGGCCAGCAGGTTGGCCTGGACGGTGTTGGCGATGTAGCAGAAGTCCCGGCTGGTCTCGCCGTCGCCGTTGATGTAGACCGGCTCGTTGTGGATCATGGCCGAGGTCCACTTGGGCACCACGGCGGCATAGGCGCCGTTGGGATCCTGGTGGGCGCCGAAGATGTTGAAGTAGCGCAAACCGATGGTTTTGAAACCATAGGCCCGGGCGAACACGTCGGCGTATTGTTCGTTGACCAACTTGGTCACCGCGTAGGGCGAGAGGGGCTTGCCGATCACGTCTTCCACCTTGGGCAGGCCGGGATGATCACCGTACGTGGAACTGGAAGCGGCATAGACGAATCGGGCCACTTTCGCCTCCCGGGCCGCCACCAGCATGTTGAGAAAGCCATCGATATTGGACTGATTGGTGGTGACGGGGTCTTCCAGGGAACGGGGCACGGAGCCCAGGGCCGCCTGGTGCAGCACGTAATCCACTCCGGCACAGGCCGCCTGGCAATCCTCCAGCCTGCGGATGTCACCCTCGATGAAACGGAAGCGGCCCCATTGGGCGGGCGTTACCGCCGCCCGGATCTGCTCCAGGTTGTGGCGATGGCCGGTAGCGAAGTTATCCAGGCCCACCACGCGCTGGTCCAGGGTAAGCAGACGCTCCAGCAGGTTGCAGCCGATGAAGCCGGCCACACCGGTGACGAGCCAGGTTTTGGGTTCGGAAGGCAGGCGGGCAAGCAGGTCGGAATAGGCGGTCATGATGGAAACCTGAACAGAAGGACCCCGCCGGCGGCAACCGGCGGGGCGGAACACGGGATCAGACGCGCCAGAGCAAGGCGCCACCGGCGCGGATGGCGACCGGATCGTAGGCCGACTTGACGTCGGTGAACACGCCGCCGGATTTCAGCCTGCCCAGGATGTCCGCCAGGGGCATGGCCTTGTACTGACGATGGGAGACCGCCGCGACGATGGCGTCGGCCTGCTCCGGCAGGGACTCCCAAGGGGTGAGGCTGATGCCATATTCGTGCTCGGCCTCCTGGTTCTCGGCGATGGGGTCGTGGACCTTCACGTCGCAGCCGAAGGACTGGAGTTCCTTCACCAGGTCCGCCACCTTGGAATTGCGCAGGTCGGGGCAGTCCTCCTTGAAGGTGAGCCCCAGGACAATGACCTTGGCGCCCTTTACCGGCGTGCCGTTGTTGATCATGTTCTTCACCGTCTGCTGGGCCACCCAGGCGGCCATGCCGTCGTTGATACGCCGGCCGGCCAGGATGACCTGGGGGTGATAGCCCAGCATCTCCGCCTTGTGGGTCAGGTAGTAGGGGTCCACGCCGATGCAGTGGCCGCCCACCAGGCCGGGCCGGAAGGGCAGGAAATTCCATTTGGTGCCGGCCGCCTGGAGCACCTCCAGGGTATCGATGCCTATGCGGTCGAAAATGAGGGCCAGTTCATTCATCAGGGCGATGTTCAGGTCCCGCTGGGTGTTCTCGATGACCTTCGCCGCCTCGGCCACCTTGATGCTGCTGGCCCGGTGTACGCCAGCGACGATCACCGATTCGTAGAGGTCGCCCAGGGTCTTGAGGGTGGGGCCGTCGTCGCCGGAGACCACCTTGACGATGCGGGTGATGGTACGTTCCTTGTCGCCCGGGTTGACCCGCTCGGGGGAGTAGCCCACGTGGAAATCCCGCATCCATTTCATCCCGGAATGCTTTTCCAGGAGGGGAATGCAGACCTCCTCGGTGGCGCCGGGATAGACGGTGGATTCGTAACAGACGATGGCGCCCTTCTTCATGTGCTTGCCCACCGTGGTGGAGGAGCCCACCAAGGGTGAGAAGTCGGGAATGTGGGCCTCGTCCACGGGGGTCGGGACGGCGACGATGATGACGTCGGCTTTGGAAATCGAGGCGGGATCCGTGCTGACCGTGAGCCGGGTCGCCGCCTTCAGGTCCTCGGAGCTGACCTCGCCGGTGGGATCGCAATAGTTCTTGTAATTGGCGATCTTGTCTTCCGACAGGTCGTACCCGATGGTTTCGAACTTCTTGCCGAATTCCACGGCCAGGGGCAAACCCACGTAGCCCAGGCCCACAACAGCGACGATGGTCATGACGACTCCCGAGAAAAAAGCGCGGACATTCTAACGAGTAAAGACCGTGGCATGATGGGCACGAATCTGGAGGACATCATGCTCAGGACAATGGCAACCTGCTTCTTATCGGCCGCCGCGGCCGTTTCATTGAGCCTGTTTTTCCACTCGGCCGCCGCCGACATCGTCGACGTGCTGCCCACCGTAAAACCCTCCATCGTCGGCATCGGGACAGTCCACCCCTTGCGCACGCCCAGGATAAAGCTGGCGGGCACCGGCTTCGTGGTGGCCGATGGCCACCACGTCATCACCAATGCCCATGTGCCCCCGGCCGTCATGGAGACAGAAAAGGGGGAAGCCCTGGCGATTTTGATCCCGACTTCCGATGGCATCGCTGCGCGCAAGGCGGAGAAGGTCGCCGCCGACCCGGACCACGATCTGGTCATCCTCAGGTTCGAGGGAGAGGCGCTGCCCCCATTGAAGCTCGGAAACTCCAGCCAGGCGAAGGAAGGTCGCCTCTATTACTTCACCGGCTACCCCATCGGCACGGTCCTGGGCCTGCACCCCGCCACCCACCGCGCAGGCTTGGCAGCCATCGCGCCCGTCTATTCGCCGCCACCCGCCACAAAAAACCTCACCGCCTCGCTGATCAAGCG
>DAOQNK010000107.1:0-4986 GCA_035332045.1 Thiobacillaceae bacterium
TCTGCCCTACAAGCCCAAGCGCCGCAGCAAGGCCCAGATCGCCCGGGAAGCGGGCCTGGAGCCCCTGGCCGATGCCCTCCTGGCGGATCCCATGAAGGTGCCCGAGGCGGAGGCGGCCGCCTACGTGGACGCGGACAAGGGCGTCGAGGATGTGAAGGCCGCCCTGGACGGCGCCCGGCAGATTCTCATGGAACGCTTCGCCGAGGACGCCGGGCTCCTGGAGGCCTTGCGGGCGCTTCTCCAGGACCGGGGCCGGGTGGTGTCCCGGGTCATCGAGGGCAAGGCGGCCGAGGGCCAGAAGTTCCGCGACTGGTTCGACTTCGACGAGGCCTGGAAGGATCTGCCCTCCCATCGCGCCCTGGCCCTGTTCCGGGGCCGGAACGAGGGCGTCCTGGGCCTGGCCATCAAGCTGCCGGAGGAACTTGCCGCCGAAGCGACGTTGAAGGGCGCCAGCCCCTGCGAGGGCATGATCGCCGCCCACCTGGGCCTGGCGGACCGGGGCCGGCCCGCCGACAAGTGGCTCATGGACACGGTGCGCTGGACCTGGAAGGTGAAGCTCTCCCTGCACCTGGAACTGGACCTGATGAACGCCCTCTTCGAGCGGGCCGAGGTGGAGGCCATCCGGGTCTTCGCCAGCAACCTGAAGGACCTGCTGCTGGCCGCCCCGGCCGGTCCCAAGGCGGTGGTCGGCCTGGACCCGGGCATCCGCACCGGCGTGAAGGTGGCGGTGGTGGACCGCACCGGCAAGTTGCTGGAGACCGCCACGGTCTTTCCCTTCGAGCCCCGCAACGACTGGGAAGGCGCCCTCCACAGCCTGGCCCGGCTGGTGGCGGCCCACGGCGCCGAACTGATCGCCATCGGCAACGGCACCGCCAGCCGGGAGACCGATCGCCTGGCGGCGGACCTGATGGCCCGCATCGCCCGGCTCCAGCCCGACCATCGCCTGGCCAAGGTGACGGTCAGCGAGGCGGGCGCCTCCGTGTATTCCGCCTCGGCCCTGGCGGCGAGGGAGTTCCCGGATCTGGATGTCTCCCTGCGGGGCGCGGTGTCCATCGCCCGCCGCCTCCAGGATCCCCTGGCGGAACTGGTGAAGATCGAGCCCAAGGCCATCGGCGTCGGCCAGTACCAGCACGACCTCTCCCAGATCAAGCTGGGCCAGGCCCTGGAGGCGGTGGTGGAGGATTGCGTCAACGCCGTGGGGGTGGACGTGAACACCGCTTCCGCCGCCTTGCTCACCCGGGTGTCCGGCCTCAATGCCAGCCTGGCCGGGCAGATCGTCGCCCACCGGGACGCCCACGGCCCCTTCCCCAACCGGGAGGCCCTGAGGCAGGTGCCCCGCCTGGGACCCAAGACCTTCGAGCAGGCCGCCGGCTTTCTGCGGGTGCCCGGGGGCGACAATCCCCTGGACATGTCCGCCGTGCACCCCGAAGCCTATCCGGTGGTGCAGCGCATCCTGGGGGACCTCAAGCTGAACATGGGGAGCGTCATCGGCAACGCCGCCGCCCTCAAGCGCCTGGATCCGGGCAAGTACGTGGACGAGCGTTTCGGCCTGCCCACGGTGCGGGACATCCTGAAGGAACTGGAGAAGCCCGGTCGTGATCCCCGGCCGGCCTTCAAGACCGCCGCCTTCGAGGAAGGGGTCCACGACCTGAAGGACCTGAAGCCCGGCATGCGCCTGGAAGGGGTGGTCACCAACGTCACCAACTTCGGCGCCTTCGTGGACGTGGGCGTCCATCAGGATGGCCTGGTGCACATTTCGGCCCTGTCCGAGAAGTTCGTGAAGGACCCCCGGGAGGTGGTGAAGGCCGGGGATATCGTCCAGGTGAAGGTCATGGAGGTGGACATCGCCCGGCGCCGCATCGCCCTGTCCATGCGCATGAAGGACACCCCGCCGCCGCCCGGCGCGAGTCCGGCCACCCCCAGCCGTGGGCGCGTCGAAGCCCGCGCCCAACCGGCACCCCAGAGCGGCGCCCTGGCCGAGGCCTTGAGGCGGGCGGCCGGGCGCAACTGACCTGGAAACAGATGGGCGGGATGGGGAGCGGAAGGGCCCTGAGAGAGCCGGGGCCCTTCCCCCCCGGCCTCCCCAGTCGAGGAGGCCAGATGCCCCGCCCTATAGTCGGGTGGGGCTGGCGGGTGCCGGCGCGGCGGGTCTCGCGCGAGAGTGCCGTCCCAACGCCCGTGGAACGCGCCCGTCACTTTCACTGTAGCAGGCGCCGTACCAACTGCCTGCCCGAATGCCGGGCCATTCCCCCTGCCTCCCTTGTCGACGGGGGAAGACCGCCACTTCCGTCTGCAAACCCCGCGCTGCGCGAACAATGCCCTGGTCGATCCGGGGCAATGGCTGCCGGGCACCGGGATGCCGCCCTGTGGCCTGGCCGCTGTCCGAGGCGTGGGCTAGATTGAACTATCCCATGGCACGGAATGCTGGGCTGGCAATGAAAAATGATGAAATGAAACGGTTCTCCCGGGCGTTGGCGGAACTGGATGCCGCAGCCGAAGGCTGGAGCGGGGACGAGGCGGAACTGGAAAACTTCCTCTCGCGGCTGGCTGAACTGCTGGGGTCGCCGTCCCGCCTGCTCTTGCATCGTCTGGCCGAGGAACGGCGCGGCGCGCGCCTGAAGCGGGCCGGGCTCAACGAGGCCATCGTCGGCGCCACGGAGGGCCTGCGGGAGGTCATGGCGGCGGTGGCCCAGGTGGCCCGGTCCGAGGCGCCGGTGCTGATCCTGGGGGAAACCGGGACGGGCAAGGAGGTGGCGGCCCGGGCCGTGCACAGCCATTCCCGCCGGGCCAACGGCCCCTTCCTGCGGGTGAACTGCGGCGCCATTCCGCCGGAACTCATCGACTCGGAACTCTTCGGCCACGAACGGGGCAGCTTCACCGGCGCCCTGGCCACCCGCAAGGGCTGGTTCGAGCGGGCCGACGGCGGCACCCTGTTCCTGGACGAGATCGGCGAATTGCCCCCGGCGGCCCAGGTGCGGCTGTTGCGGGTGCTCCAGGATGGCAGTTTCCAGCGGGTGGGCGGCGAGCGCACCCTGAACGTGGACGTGCGCCTGGTGGCGGCCACCAACCGGGACTTGCGCCAGGCGGTGGCCCTTGGCGATTTCCGGGAAGACCTCTGGTTCCGGATCGCCGTCTTTCCTATTCCCCTGCCGCCCCTGCGCGAGCGGCTTCAGGACATTCCCGCCCTGGCCGCCCACTTCGCCCTGCGCTCGGCGGAGCGCCTGGGCCTGCCGCCGCGCATGCCCGACGCCGCCGACCTGGCCTCCCTCGCCGCCTATCCCTGGCCGGGCAACGTGCGGGAGTTCGCCTCGGTCATCGAACGGGCCGCCATCCTGGGAGACGGGCGGCGGCTGGAGGTGGCCCGGGCCCTGGGGGTGGCCTTGCCCGCGCCGCGCCAGGCTTTGCCGAACGGCGTGACGGCCCCCGAGGCCGGCGACCTGGCGACCTTCACGGAGGCCAGCCGGCTGCACATCGAGGCCGCCCTGGCACGCAGCCGCGGTCGGGTCGACGGTCCCTTCGGCGCGGCCGGCCTCTTGAACCTCAACCCCAACACGCTGCGCTCCAAGATGCGCCGGCTGGGCATCGATCCCCGCGCCTACCGGTCCCGGTCGGCGCCGGGCGAGCAACCCGTTTGAAAATAGGGTGATTGTCTGGGGGGGATATCTGGAGTATTCTGCGTGTGCATAATTTCCACGATACGCATTCTCCCAGGTGACCTCCATGAATACTCTCCGCGGCAAGCTTCTGGCTCTCCTCCCGGCCCTGGCCCTGGCCTACAACGCCCAGGCCGCCGTCGACGTCTATTCCCAGGCGCCCACTTCCAGCTTCGCCGACACCTCGGCGATCTGGAACAACCCGGGCGATCCGGGATTCACTTGGTCCCTGGATTGGGATATGGAAGCCTGGGCCTACTTCTCCCTGCCCAGCAGCGCCACCTTCAACCGCATCACCTGGTATGGCTCCAACACGGATGGCAATTTCGCCGTGGACCTGTTCGCCGCCTCCTGCTACTCGTGCAGCCTCAGCTGGGTGGGCACCGAAGGCCAGTTCACCACAAACCTGCTGAGCCAGTCCCTCTACAGCCAGGCCCAGGTCCACAAGACCCTGGTGTCCGGAAGCCTGTATGCCTATTACATCGACCTGCCCACCAGCCTCACCCTGAACGGCCAGAGCCCCTACTACGCCCTGTCGGTGGTCAACAACTACACCTCCAAGCCGTTCCAGTGGTCCACCGCCAGCAGCGGCATGGGCTCCCATCTGCATTACATCGTCGGCCAGGCCATGGTCCTGAACGCCTCGGGCGGACTGGCCTTCACCTTGACCGATACCACCGCGGTGCCGGTGCCGGAGCCTGAAACCTATGCCTTGCTCCTGGCGGGCCTGGGGGTCGTGGGCGTGGCCGCCCGCCGGCGGAAGGCGGCCTGATCGAGCCATCGTCTTTCTCCGTAGTTGGCCCCGCTTCGGCGGGGCTTTTTTTCGCCCGGGAAAGTCAGCCGCGGCCACGCCGGTGGGCCCGGAGCCTGAAGCGGCCGGGATCCAGGGCGTCGATCAGATCACCCTCGAGGGGTGGGGGGTCGCCATCCAGCCGGCTGGCCAGAGTTTCCGCCGCCAGGCTGGCCCAGACCAGGCCCCGGCTGCCCAGGCCCAGGAGGCCGTAGAGGCCCGGTAGGCGGGGCAGGTCGGCCAGCCGGCAGTCCCGGGCCAGGACGGAAGCCGGATCGGGCAGGGCGCCCACCAGGGGCAGGCGGTCCGGGGTGGCGGCTCGAAATCCCACCCGGCCGTCCAGGCTGGCGGGTTCCAGGTCCGCTTCGGCGCCGGGCAGCATGTGAGCCAGGCGGACGAGATTGCCGGCGTGCTCCTCGGTGCGCAGTTCCGTGCCCTCGTCCCAGGCGTAGGAGGCGCCCAGGCAGTGGATGCCGTCCACGGCAGGGGTGAGGTAGCCCTCCCGGCACAGGGCGTGCTCCAGGGCGGGCAGGCGGCCGGCGG
>DAOQNK010000107.1:5086-7853 GCA_035332045.1 Thiobacillaceae bacterium
CACGAATTCCGAGGGAAAGCGGGCGGCCAACGCCCGTTGCAAGGCTTCGTGGTCGGGGTCTCGGGCCATCTGCAGGAGGCCGTTGAAGCATCGCCGGGGCGGATGGCCTTCCCGGTCCAGTTGGACGAAGCTCCGGGCGGTATGCAGGAAGCAGGCCCGGTTGAGGCGGGAGGCGATGTTGTCGTCTCGGGAGAGGAGGGGCCGGACGATGCCGGCCAGGTTGCCCGAGGCTTCCCGGGCGGGGGCCTCGTGGCGCTCCAGCACGTCCACCTCCCAGCCCCGCGCCGCCAGCCGCCAGGCGATGGCGCTGCCGGCCAGGCCGGCTCCCAGCACCACGGCCCGGCGTTCGCCGTGGGACGGGGAAAACTGGGCGGGGGAGGGGGCATGGGTGGCGGCGAGGCCCCCCGTCAGCATGTGCCGTTTGCGGGCGAAGCCGGGGCGTTTTCCGGTGGCGAAGCCGGCCTCGGCCAGGGCGTCGCGGACCGCGCCCGCCACGCACCAGGTGGCCAGGGTGGCGTCCGGCGCGGCCAGGCGGGCACAGCGCCGGAACAGGGACGCAGACCACATGTCGGGGTTCTTCCGGGGATCGAAGCCGTCCAGGTAGAAGGCGTCCACCGTGGCTCGCAGCCGCGCCAGGCAGGTTTCGGATTCCCCGAACATGAGGGTCAGGACGACTCGGCAACCGGCGAAGGCCAGGCGGTGGAAGCCCGGTGTCGGCACCGGCCAGTCCTGGCGCAGGGCCTCGGCCAGGGGCTGGAATTCGGGCCAGGCGGCGTGGAGGTGGGCCAGATCGTCGCGGCCGAAGGGGTGTTTCTCCACGGCCAGGTAGTGGAGGCGGTCGGGCCGCCCGGGATCGGCCTGCCAGGCGGCCCAGGTGGCGAGGAAGTTGAGTCCGGTGCCGAAGCCGTTTTCCAGGATGACGAAGCGGGTCCGGCCGGTCCAGCGCCCTGGCAGCCCGTTGCCGGCCAGGAAGACATGGCGGGCCTGTCCCGGTCCGCCGTCGGCGGCGTGATAGACATCGCCGTAATCCTCGGACCAGGGCACGCCGTCGGCCGCGAAGGCCAGGCGGGCGGGCTGCAAGGCCGGGCCGGGCATCAGTGCATGTCGCGGCTGGGGGCGGCGAACAGGGCTTCCAGGGCGGCCGCGTCGAAATGGTAGTCCCGGTTGCAGATGTCGTCCCGGACGTGGATCTCGCCTTTCTCGGCCAGGATGGCGTCGCATTCGGCGCGGCCCAGGCTGCGCAGCATGGCGTGGATCTTTTCCGGGTCCTCGGGACAGTGGTGGCGGACCGGGCGCGGCGGGAACACCCGGATATCCTCTTCCGGGAACAGCCGGCGCAGCAGTTCCAGGGGGGGGTGGGCCAGGAGTTCGGCGTGGGACAGGGTGCCCAGCAGGTGCTGGATGCGGTTCCAGCCGTCCGGATCCTTGTGGTCGGCGTCCGGCAGCTTCTGGAGCAGGAGGCCGGCGGCCCGGCGCCCGTCGGCGGCCAGGGCCAGGCGGGTGGGCTGCTGTTCGGAGAGGTTGAGATAGTGCTCGAAAATGGCGGCGAGGCTGTCGCCTTCCAGGGGCACCAGGCTCTGGTAGGGCTGGCGCATGCCCTCCGCGTCCAGGGTCAGCAACAGGCGGCCGTCGCCCAGGAGTTCGGGCACGGAGGCGGCTGTGCTGTCCGCGCCTTCCCGGCGCCGGGCCATGCCGCGCAGGTGGAGGCGCTCGTCGCAGTCCAGCACCAGCAGATTCACGGCGCCGTCGCCGCGAAGCTGGAAGGTCATGCGCCCCGGCTGCTTGAGGTTGGCGGTGATGAGGCAGGTGACGGCGCTCATTTCCCCCAGCAGGTCGCGGACCGGCGCGGGGTAGTCCCGGCCGGCGGCCAGGTCGCGCCAGGCGCCGTCCAGGCTGGCCAGGGCGCCGCGGATGTCCAGATGTTCGAACAGGAAGGGTTGCACGCAGTCTTGCATGGTGATGTCGTCCGGCGGGGGAGGCGGGATTCTACCCGTCTCTCCCCGGGGGATCGGCCTGTCCGGCCTCAGGCTCCGGGCTTGAGGCGGGCGACGAACTTGGCGCGGAACTTGGCGAGCTTGGGCGCGACGATGGCCTGGCAGTATGGCTGGTAGGGATTGCGATCGAAGTAGCGCTGGTGGTAGTCCTCGGCCGGCCAGAAGGAGGCGGCTTTTTCCACCTGGGTGACGAGGGGTTTGCCGAATACGCCTTCAGCGTCGAGCCGGGCGATGAGGGCCTCGGCTTCGGCCTGCTGGCCGGCGTCGTGCCAGAAGATGGCCGACCGGTACTGGGTGCCCACGTCGTTGCCCTGGCGGTTCAGGGTGGTGGGGTCGTGGAGGGTGAAGAAGATTTCCAGCAGGTCGCCATAGTTGATCCGGGCCGGGTCGAAGCGAATCTGGACGACCTCGGCGTGGCCGGTGTCGCCGCCGCAGACCTCGCGGTAGGTGGGGCGATCCCCCTGGCCGCCCATGTAGCCCGAGACGGCTTCATGGACGCCTTCCAGGCGGTTGTAGGCGCTCTCCAGGCACCAGAAACAGCCGCCGGCGAGGGTGGCGAGGGCATCGTTCATGGGCTTCTCCTTTGAAGGGGGCATTATGCGCAATTCGAAGACGCTGGATTCCACTTCAATACCGATACAATTCCGCCGTCAATCCCCTCCTTGGACCACCGTGGAACAACGCATCGCCATCGATCAGCTCCGGATCGGCTTGTATGTCCGGCTGGACGATTGGATGGACCATCCTTTCCTGTTCAGCAGCTTCAAGATCCG
>DAOQNK010000108.1:0-2217 GCA_035332045.1 Thiobacillaceae bacterium
CCCGCCGCGCCCGTGTCCGGGCCAGGTGCCAGGCCGACCGCGTCGGCGTGTGCCTGCGGCGGCCGTTGCCCGCGCTGCCGGGCGGCGTCCGCCCCGGGCCACGAGGGGCAGCCGGCATCCGGCCGGTTCCCGCTCCACCTGGCCGGCGCCCTTTCCACGCCTTCTTCCTCCAGCGAAGAGGTAACCCCGGTGGTTCCGGAGACGGGGCCGTCGAGCATCGGGGAGGAAAATGAAGGCGGCGCCGAGCCCCTCGCCGGCAACAGCGGCTGCCCGGTGAATGCCGAGTTCCTGTCCAACGTGGCCGGTGCGGGAAAAGCAGGCTGCCAGGTGCCGGATGGACAATCCGGCGCCTCCCGGCTGGCCCAGTACATCGTGCGGGGGGTCAGCCCCATTCCCAGCGGCGGCCTGAGCATCGGCGAACGCTTCACGGCCCTGGAGGACCACTACAACGCCGTCGGATTGCTCAACACCGTCACCGCCACCACGGACGCCAACGGCAAATTCGACGACTGCTACATCCTCGCCTCGAAGTCCTCCCTGCCGCCGGATTTCGTCCTCAAGGTGGCCCAGAATCATCTGTACAACGGCCAGGCCATCAGCCGGAACGTCATCACCTACACGCCAGGCAACGTGGGCGTGCGCCATTGCCGGCGCAAGCCCGACAGTTGCGACTTCAACGAAGTTTGCCGTCTGGCCTAGGCGCCCGGGGACCCTGGCATGGCTCATTTCACCCTGGCACCGCCGAAGCGGCCCGACAAGGCGCCCCACCTCCCCGGCCGGGCGGTGGCCAGGCCGGCGGCGGCTGGATGGCGCGGGCCGGCCTGCGCTTGCGGCGGCATCTGCCCGCGATGCCGGGCCAGGGCCGCGTTGCCGGTGAGTCGCCCCGGGGAGGCCCGGGAAAGGCAGGCGGACGCGGTGGCGGACCGGATCATGGCCGGCGGTGCCCCCGGGAGCCTGTTGCCGGCGCCACAACCGGCGCTGGACCGCAAGGCCGAAAGCCCGGCTTTTTCCCCACCCGCCGGCCCGGCGCTGACGGGCGATTCGCCCGGCCAGCCCCTGGACCCCGCCACCCGGGCCTGGCTGGAGCCCCACTACCAGCGGGATCTGGGCCACCTGCGGGTGCATACCGATGCGGCGGCCCAGCGCAGCGCCCGGCGGCTTGCCGCCCGGGCCTATACCGTGGGCAACCATATCGTCTTTGGCCGGGGGGAATACGCCCCCCACGATCCGGGGGGCCGCTGGCTGCTGGCCCACGAAACGGCCCACGTCTTGCAACAGGCCCGGTCCGGGGTCCAGCGCATCGACCGGGTGCCGACCCGGAGCGGTGTGGAGGACGGCCGCTACAGCTATTCCAACAACTGTGGCTGGATCGACTGGTCCCACGCCGACCCCGGCCTGTCCCTGGACATCATCGCCCGGGTGCGGGCCGCTTCGGAGGCCCTGGCGGCGGCCGGCGACGGAGCCGGCGCCGATACGGGCCGCCTGACCACCGAGGCCATGACTTCCCGGGCTCCGGGCATCGGCGTGGTGCTGTCCAGCGCCAGCGTCACGGTGCGGCTGCTGCGGCCCCTGGCTGACGACGAGGTGGTGGAGGTGGCCCTGAGCCTCTTCAAACGCATCTCCATGGCCTTCGAGACCCAGCAGGCCTGGACCGATCTGGTGGGTTCCTCCTCCTTTTCCCAGGAAGACCTGCCGTCCAATCTCATCGCTTTCTACATGGCCGCCGAGGGCTACAGCCGGGACGACATCGGCCTGTACTGCGACCAGGTGCCCAGCGACGAGGCCCTGGTGGAATTCGATGGCGACCACGACTTCGAGCAGAACCGCCACTTCAGTCCCGCGGGCGCCACGGGCACCTGGCCGCCGGAGCTGGAGCTCATCGACGACAGCCAGGCGTCGGCCCTGTACGACGTGCAATCCATCCACGTCACCCAGGGCACCAGCGGGTATGCCTTCTGTCCCCAGTATCGGATCGAGGGCAGCATCGGCGAGACCGACCTGTTCCTCATCAGCGTGGGGGGCACCCGTTTCAGCCGCGACGACAACGTCCGGGTGGTGCCCACCTACCGCTGGCAGCCGGGGATGCACGGCGCCTACGGCCACACCACCTACGTGGAGGTGGAGCCCAATGGCCAGGGCGATTTCCATGCCTTCCGGGAGCGGGGCCTGAACTGGCCCCTCTTCGTGCCGGAAAACATCCTGGTCTGTCTGAACGGC
>DAOQNK010000108.1:2317-7851 GCA_035332045.1 Thiobacillaceae bacterium
TTTTTCCGAGGGCTATTCGGAATCCTTCACTTCACGCCTGTGCGCGGCGACCGGCCTGTGCGACCGGGAGGGCAGCCAGGTCAGGCCCGAGGCCGTCATGGCGGATGGCCGGGTCGACATCATGGCCAGCACCCACGGCACGGTGACGGATTTCTCCCTGTCCGGGATATTGGACGAGGCCATCGATGAACACACGGCTTCCCCCTGAGCCGATGGGCGCGAGGGCGGCCCATCGGATCGCCGAGGCGTGGGCCGGCGCGGGCCGGCAGTACCCGTCTCCGGCCCTGCCGGACGTGCCCGGCGGTCCACGCCCGCGCTGCGCCTGCGGTGGGGGGTGCCCGCGTTGCGCGGCATCGCGGGGCGGCTTGCGGGTGGGGCGCCGAGAGGACCCCCGGGAGGAGGAGGCCGAGAATCTGGCCGCCCGGGTGGCGTCGGGGGCCTCGGTGGCCAACGAGGTGATCGCCGCCCGGGCGGGCGATGAGCCGCCCGTGACCCCCGCGCCCCCCGACCCGATTCAACAACCGCCCACCCCCGGAGGCGAGGCTGGCGAAGGCCAGGGCGGGCAGGCATCCCAAGGGGGTGGCCAGGCCGCGCCGACCTGCGACCCGAAAGGGCTGGCGCGGGACAAGTTTCTCCAGGAACCCGGCACGTCCATGAAGGATTTCGGCCTGACCACCCTGGATACCAGCCTGGTCACCTACCCCGAAGTGAAAACCCAGACCAAGGGAAGCGGAGTGGAGTTGCTGGCCACCACGGCGGCCCTGCCCGGCATTCCGTCGGTCTATACGGCGGCGGGCAGCTTCATCGAGGGCGAAGCGCATTTCGTCGGGCAGAACGGTCCCTATGACTGCCCATCGAAGAAATATCCCCTGCGCTGGACCATCACGCCCGGCGGGGCGACGAAGATTCACGATGGCGAGGCGGAGCATTGCGCCGATTTCCAATGGGCGTTCGACCACTCCCTGAAGCCCTTCGCCGAGGCCGTCAACGCCCTCGCCGGCAAGGTCTACGGGGACCAGGCCAGGGCCGAGAAGGCGGTCGGGAAGAAGGCGGGCGCCGCCCCGGCCGACTGGCCGGGCATTTTCCGTTGCCTGGCGCGCAAGACCCTCACGCGCGACAGCAGCGGCTGGCATACCCCCCGGGCGGACACCCGGGGCCCCACCCTGGACAGCGGTTGCGCCCACGCCACGGCCCGCGTCAGCGACAGCAGCCTGCTCCAGGTGGGGCGCCATCCCGCCGCCGACATCATCAAGGACTGCGGGGAGCCGGGCTCGGCGTCGCCAAGCGCCACCCAGGGCAGGATCAGCGGTCCAGGCGCGGGCAGCCTGCTCAGGCGCCAGGCCGCGCCAGGCCCTGGACGCGTGGACGGCCAAGCGGCGCCCGCCAGCGTGTACCGGGCCCTCGCCTCGCCCGGGACGGCGTTGGACCGGAGTACCCGGGCTTTCATGGAAGCCGGATTCGGGCGGGACTTCTCCCGGGTGCGCATCCATGCCGACGGCGGTGCCGCCACCTCCGCCAGGGAGGTGGAGGCCCTGGCCTACAGCGTGGGCGGCGACGTGGTTTTCGGCCCGGGGCAATACCAGCCCGGCACGGCCGCCGGCCGCCGCCTCATCGCCCACGAACTGGTCCACGTGGCCCAGGAGGACGCGGCTGGCGGCATCCTCCGCCGCCAGCCGGCCCCCGCTGGCCGCCTGCGCGCCGCCCGCTTCCAGGGCGATCCCATCCTGGAGCAGGTCATGGACAACCTGATCCACCTGAAAAACGGCTCCCGGGGCCCCCGGATCAACATCGCCGTCCAGAAGGTGCAGCGGGCCCTCATCGATGCCGGCTTTCCCCTCCCGGAATATGGCCCGGACGGGCTGTTCGGCAGCGAGACGGAGCGAACGGTGAAGGCTTTCCAGGCCGACCGCGATCTCCCCCCCGAGCAGCAGGATGGCATCGTCGGTCCCATCACCCTGGGGCGGCTGGACGACCATTTCGCCACGGGCGAGTCCCCCTCCACCCCGCCCCCGCCGGATCCGGCCCTGGCCGGCATCGGCTTTGAACTGGCGGAGGATTCGGGCCGGCCCCGCTATTCGGGGCCGGAAGGCCCGGCGGAAGACCTGGGGGAGAGTATCCGTCTGGACGGCCCCACCTACAGTTTCCTGGCCAAGGTGACGGCCTCCGGAGGCGATGCGGCAAGCCTCCGCCGCTGGGACGTGGGCCACATCCAGGACCTGACCGCGTACGCGCCCACGGCCACCTACGCCGATGGCCACAGTCTGGCCTTCGAGTGCGCCTTTCCCATCCGCGATTCCGCCCGGGGCGAGCAGCGCTATCCCTTCTATCGGCCCGGCGACATGATCCCCGCGTCCCCCGACGCCCCGGTGACCAGCGTCATCATGGACACGCCCGGGGCCACCTTTCCCAAGACCCACCAGGGCCAGGACCTCACCCGCATCGACCTGTCGTTCAAGGCGGTCGACTGGGTGGTGGCGCGCCAGCGGCACACCGGCGAGCTGCGCTTCATTCACCAGGCCGGATGGGGCTTCACCCACAGCCTGGTGATGGCCGACTGGCCCAACCACACCGAGCCGCTGATGGTGGAGCCCGACCGGGACGAGATCGTGGAGAAGCCGGGCATGGGGGAAACCGCGCCGTCCATGACCGAGGCGGTCTACAACGACACCGCCCGGCTGGTGGAGAAGTCGGCGTGAGCCGAGCGGGCCATAAGAGTGAAGTGCGCTGTCCTTTTTCCAGGAAATTGGGCCATTAGATTGGTGGGTGGACGGCGTCGATATTCTTTACAGCCATGGGATCATGGGTCATCACGGTCGCCAACGAACTCAGGTTGGTCGCTGGAGAAGCTATTGTGGATGTGTCTAGTCGATTGTATTGATACGCTTTTTTCTATATGGGAAATCAATAAAGCCACACGGAAGTATGTGGTCTACTATTTGCTTTCCGCTCTCAGCGGAATCCCAATACAACCTAACGGTCAGGAGAGATTATGAAACGAATCTTGTTGTCCTCTTTGTTACTCTGTGTGTTGTCCCCCGCCATACCTGCCTTTGCCGGTGCTAGCGCGACTTCCACCATTCACTGGGAAAGTTTTTCGGTTCAATTGATCGACCTTTCCGGTGGTTTGGATACTCCGGAGTTCGTCTGGTCTTTCGCATATGGCGAAGTATTTTCCGTCGCATCTAACCCGTATGTCGCTTCCTACGGAGGTTGGAATCAAGCGGTAGACCTTTCCACTCCGTTGCAGAGCGCTGCAAACATCACTGGAGCTCAGGTGACCGTTAGCCGTGATGCCAACACGCTCCATGCCTACGCCGCTACCGAACCTGCGGCTGTTGGTGAGTTGCTGGGCACCAGCAACTTTGCCAACGGTTGGGCCAATACCACTGGTTATTTTTCGCTGAGCGGCAAAGGTGTTGCGATCATCACGGTGGGCTGGGATGTCAGCGTCACTGGCAGCATCGGGGATTGGAGTGACTACGGCTATGCCGATGCCGGCATCGCGGGCTCCTACAGTGATGGTCTGTACAACTACGGTTTTGCTAATTCTTCTGGAGATCTCTACAGCACTAATAATGGTGATAGCCAGATTAGCGGCAGCTTCGCATTCGCCGTTGTCGGTAGCGGTGACGCTATCACTACTGGCCAACTGTACGCACAAGCGCGTGCTTTCGCATACAGCCCTTTGTCACCCGTGCCGGAGCCTGAAAGCTACATGCTGATGGTGGTGGGGCTTTCGATGTTGGTTTGGCTCACGCGCCGGCGAGAATCCTGAGTTCGATTCTGCAGTCAAACCCCGTCTCGGCGGGGTTTTTTCTTGCTTGGTGGCTGGTAGCGCGCTGGATACCCCCATCCCCGGGTAGCGGATGCTAGACTGGATTGATCGCTTCCTCCTGTGACGATGGAGAAGCGGCCAGGTTGCCCGGGCTCCGCCCGGCGCCGGAATTTGCGAGGAGGGCTACCATGAGCAGACTCAGCAGCCAGTTTGCTACTTCCCGGCGAAAGCCCGGCGCCGCAAACATCAGCCATCGTCCCGTATCGACGGGCTTCCAGATGACACCCACCCGGGCCGCCTGCGCCTGCGGCGGCGCTTGTCCCCGCTGCCGCGCCGGCGTGCCTGGTCCCCGCGCCAGCGCCGGAAGTGGCCTGGAACAAGAGGCCGACCGGGCGGCCGAGGCCATGCTGGCCGGCCGACCCCTGGCCTCGGAGGGCGGCCTGACGCCCACCGTCCCCGAGGCCACGGCCCAGTCCCATCGGCCGACGGGGGCCGGCCGACCCCTGGACGGATCGACGCGCGGCTATTTCGAGGCCCGCCTGGGCCGGGACTTGGCCGCTGTCCGCGTCCATACCGGCGCCGACGCCCGGCGGCGGACCGCGGACTTGTCGGCGCGGGCCTACACGGTGGGGGACGACATCGTCTTCAATGCCGGCGAATACGCGCCGGACACGGCCGCCGGCCGCCGCCTCATGGCCCACGAACTGGCCCATGTGGGGCAACAGGCCCAAGGCGGGCCCGTGGTGCAGCGGGAACCCCTGCCCTCCGGGGAGTGCGACCCCGCCAACCTGGGGACCCTGGGGCCCCTGTTTCACCGGGATGAGGCCGACATGGCGGCCCTGGGTTTGCCGACGCGGACGGTGGTGGACCCCCCGGCCGCCGCCGAGGATTTCGTGCTCTATTGTCCCCATCGCTCGTCGCGGCCCCTGAAACGGCTTCTGGCCTGCACCACGGCCTATTGGGTGGGGGATGCCGAGGCGGCGGGCAAGGGTCGGGGCAAGGACGAGGTTTGGGCTCGCCAGGAAGGGGAGAGCGGCTACTTCTGGGGCTATGTGAAGAAACCTTACTTGTCCACCGCGGGGTGTGCCCAGACGGAGACCGAGGATTCCACCGAATCCGGGACCGAGTCGGAGGAGGGGGAGGCGGACGCGGAGGAATTCGAGGAATCGGAAATCCCCAGCGCCGAAGACGCCGAGGCGGAAACATCCGATACGACCGGGGTGGAGGCCGGCGCCATCATGCGCGTCAACGCCCCCAATGATCCAGGCTGGGCGCCGGTGGTGCCCAATTACCTGATGGTCGCCAAGGGCGAGCCGCACTTTTTTCCGCATTTTCTCCAGGTCGAGGTCATCCGGCCCCACGAATCCCAGGCCGACGCCTACCTGGTGGAGGCCCAGGAGGGCAAATACGAGGGCAGCGACGCCTTCATTCATGGCAGCTATCTGATGAACGATCCGGGTTCGCCCGGTTACGCGTTCACAACATACAACATCGATACCCAGGAGTTCTTCTATGGCGGAGCGGGACCGGTAAAGGCGGTCACCCATTCTGGCAAGGTGCCATCGCCTGGCACCTATGATCTTCAGGTGCCCGATTATCCCCACGACGCGGGGGCGAAATACGGCCCCTACGCCACCGCCTGGTTCCTCATCGGGGACTCCGGCGACAAATACTTCCATCCCGGCATGATCAGCCTGGGCTGCATCACCGTGGAGATCAAGATGGGCGATACGACGACCTGGCCCGATATCTGGACCTA
>DAOQNK010000109.1:0-7838 GCA_035332045.1 Thiobacillaceae bacterium
GATGGCGATGACCGATGCGAAGATCGGCCTGTGGATGAAGAATCGGGACATGGCGAGTCTCCGTCAGGCCGAGAAGGCCCGGTGGTTTTGTCCCCCCCTTTTGTAAAGGGGGGCTGGGGGGGATTTGGCGGCGGTGGCTTCGGCAGTGGCCTCAAAATCCCCCTCAATCCCCCTTTGAGAAAGGGGGAAGAAAACCAAGGACAGTGGCTGTTTCATAGCACCCCCTCAACCCTTGGCCGCGGGTTTGCCCGGACCACCCGCGCCGGGTCCGCCCATGCCGGGCGGCATCTCGCCAGGCTTGTGAGGCATGACGGGGGCGCCGGGCCTGAGCTTCATGAGATTGTCGACGATGACCTTGTCGCCGGCCTGGAGGCCGCCCAGGATGACCCAGTCCTTGCCCAGCCACTCGCCGGCCTGGACCGGACGGGGGGCCACCTTGTTGTCGGCGCCGGCCACCATCACCAGGCGGCCCTGCTCCGTCTGCAGCACCGCGGACTGGGGCACGAGGAAGACACCGTCGCGCATGCCGGTGAGGAGGCGCACCCGGACAAACTGGCCGGGCAGGAGCCGGCCCTCGGCGTTGTCGAATTCGGCCCGGAACTGCTGGGTACCCAGGGTGGGATCGATCTGGCTGGACTGGAAATTGAGATGACCCTTGCGGGGATAGACGGAACCGTCGGCCAGCACCAGCTCCACGCCGCTCACCGTCTTGGGGTTCAGCCGCCCGCCGGGCAGCTTGGCGGTGTCGCTCTCGGCCAGGCTGAAGCGCACCCACAGGGGGTTGGACTGGTGAATGGCGGTCAGCAGGTTGTCGCTGCCCTGGACCACCAGGTTGCCTTCGGACTTCAGGGCCCGGCCGGACTGGCCGGCGACGGGAGCGGCCACGGTGGTCCACGCCAGGTTCAACTCGGCCTGGCGCAGGGTGGCTTCCGCGGCCAGCACGGCGGCATGGGAGATGGCGTCGCTGGAGGTGGCGTCGTCATATTCCTTGCGGCTGATGGCCTGCTTCTCGAGCAGGCCCTTCAGGCGGGCGGCCTCCCGACCCGCCTGCTCGGCCTGGGCCTTGGCTCCGGCCAGGGCGGCCTTGGCCTGGGCCAGGGCGATTTCATAGGGCGCCCGGTCGATCTGGAACAGGGGCTGGCCCTCCTTCACCGGCTCGCCTTCCTGGTAAAGCCGCTTCACGAGGATGCCCCCCACCCGGGCGCGGACCTCGGTTTCCTTGGCGCCCTCGGTCTGGGCCATGACTTCTACGCTGATGGGCACCCGGGTGGGCTGGGCCTCCAGGACGGTCACCGGCAGGGCCGGCATGCCCCCCCCGGGGCCACCCGGCCCGGCGGCACCCTGCTTGGGATCGGAACACCCGGCGAGGGCGGCCAGCGCCAGCGCGAACAGCGGGAAAAGCAGACGCGAGGCGCTCTCAGGCGCCTCCAGGCAGAGCGTGGCCGGCATGACATTCTCCGATTGGAACAATTTGTTGTTGAGTATATACAAACGAGTATGTATGTAAAATAATTCTTGGCATCCGTATTGATGGAGTCATGCCATGAGCGTTCTAAAACCCGGCTGTTGCAATACCGTGAATCCCTGTCGCGATCATACTGATCGACGCCATGGCGCGTAAAACCAAGGCCGAGGCGGAACTCACCCGCCAGCAGATACTGGACGCGGCCCTCCAGGTCTTTCACGCCCGCGGCGTGTCCCGCACCACCCTGGATCAGGTGGCCAAGGCGGCGGGGGTCACCCGGGGCGCGGTGTACTGGCATTTCGCCAACAAGACCGAGCTGTTCTTCGCCCTGCGCGAGCGGATTTCCCTGCCCCTCATGGACAAGGGCCAAAGCCTGATCCTGGCGGAAAACCTGGCCGATCCCCTGGACGGCATCGAGCAGACCATCCTGGCGCTTTTCGAAGCCATCATGGGCTGCGAGAAGGTTCGGCAACTGTTCGAGATCATGTTCCTGCGCTGCGAGTACGTGGACGATTTCGCCGGGGTCCTGACCGAGTTGAACAAGCCGGGCCTGGCCTTCCTGGAAAAATCCACCCACGCCTATCGCCGGGCCCAGGCAAAGGGCACGATGCGCGCGGGCCTGGAGCCGGAGGCCATGGCCCTGGATTCCTGGGCCTTCGTACGGGGCCTGTTCCATCATTTCCTCGCCAGCCCGGACGATGCCGCCTGGCCGGGCCGGGTGCCGGCCATGATCCGGGCCCACATGGCCCTGAGACGTCCGTGCCGGGTCTGAGCCCGCGCCCCGCCTCAATTTTTTTCCAGGCATGCCGAAGTAGATGGGAAATCCGCCACCGCCTTCCCCCGTCGTCGCCATGGTGTGCTTCCGCCCTCGCCTCTATCTCGCTCTGCTGGCCCTATCGATCGGCCTGTCCCTGCCGCTCCCGTCGCGGGCGGAGGAGCCCGGGGCGGGCCTGGCGACGCTGTCCGAACCCCAGTTGCGGGACCTGCTTCCGTCCCTGCGAAAGGGCGGTTACATCCTTTACTTCCGGCATGCCATGACCCGCCAGGACCAGGAGGACCAGCAACCCGTCCGTCTGGAAGACTGCGGCAGTCAGCGCAACCTGAGCGACGAGGGACGGGCTCAAGCCCGGCGGATCGGTACGGCATTCCACGCCCTGGGTCTGCCCGTGGGCACGGTGCTCAGCAGCCCCTTCTGCCGAACCCTGGAAACAGCCCGCCTGGCCTTCGGCCAGGCCACGCCCAGCGACGATCTGTATTTCGCCATCGGCCTGGCCAGGCCCGAAAGGGAAGCCAAGGGTGCCGTGCTGCGCCGCCTGCTGGCCACGCCACCACCGGCGCGCACCAACACCGTCCTGGTGGCCCATACCGTGAATCTGCAGGAAGCCATCGGCTACTGGCCCAAGCCCGAGGGGGCGGCCTTCCTGATCCAGCCCGAGGGCGCCGGCCAGTTCCGGGTAATCGGCCGGGTGGCGCCCGAAACCTGGGCCCTCACGGCGGCCAGCCGGTAGAGCGGGTTCGACATGGGGACCACCCAGGGTCTCAGCGTCACCGAAAAAAGCCGGCTCATCAATGGCATCGTGCTGGCCGCCCTGCTGCTGGTCCTGGCCGGCGGCACCGTGGTACTGGGGTTGTATGAATACCGGCGGCTCCAGTTTGGCGATGATGAACTGCCCGGACTCAACGCGGTCTCGGAAGCCACCCGGCAACTGGCCTCCGTCCAGTTTGAACTTCTGATTCTGGTCCAGGACAGTCAGGACGGATTGCTTTCCGACGAGGACATCTACCCCGCTGGCAAGGGCCTCCTGGACCGGGTGGACACCCTCCTCCAGCAAACCGGAGCCCCGGACTATGCGCCGGCCCGCCTGCCGGGCGTGGACGTGACCACCTTCCGCCGGGAATTGCAGGCCTACCGGAGCCATCTGGTCACCACCGTGGAGATGCTCAGCGTCAACCCCGCCCTGGCCAACGCCTATGCGTCGAAGGCGGAACTCGCCGCCCTGGCGGTGAATCAGGGGGCGAACCGGCTCCAGGCTGCCATCCGAACCGCCATGAGCGGCCGCGATCAGACCTTGCGCCAAACCCTGCTCTACTTCGGACTGCCCTTCACCCTGGCGCTCTTGGCCAGCACCTTCTTCCTGTTCCGGGTGGTCCGCCGTCTGGGCCATGACGTGGACCGGCTGTTCGGCGCCACCCGGGATGCCCTGGCCCGCCTGGGCGAGCGGCGCACCGAGCCCGTCGGCCTGGACGGCTTCGACACGCCGGAAGGCGCCCGCATCCATGGCGCCCTGGAAAACATGCGGCACGCCCTCCTGGAGCTGGATGCCATCCATGCCGATCTGGAAAACCAGGTGGCGGAGCGCACCCGCCAGCTCATCCAGGCCAACGTCGGCCTGGCGGATCGTCTGGAATTGCTGGCCAGGACCGAGCGCAGCCTGCGGCTCTACAAGCAGACCTTCGACAGCGCCGGCGAAGGCATGCTCATCACCGACTTGGAAGGACGGGTTGTGGATGTCAACCCGTCCTATTGCGCGATCACCGGCCATGACCGGGAGGCGTTGCTGGGCAGGCCGACCCAGGCCTTCCAGTCGGACAACCACGACAAGGCCTTCTATTGGGCCATGTGGCGGGAGATCCTCGGCAAGGGCCGCTGGAGCGGTGAACTCCTGGACCGCCGCGGCAACGGCGAGTCCTACCCGGTCTGGCTCAGCATCGGCACCGTTTCCGACCAGACCGGCCGGCCGACGAACTACGTCGGCGTGGTGACGGACATCTCCGAGCGCAAGCGGGTCGAGGACGCCCTGCGCAAACTGAATGAGGAACTGGAGGAGCGGGTGGTCCAGCGAACGGCCCAGCTTTCCGAAGCCAAGGACGAGGCGGAACGGGCGAACCGCGCCAAATCCGAATTCCTGTCCCGGATGAGCCATGAGCTGCGCACCCCCCTGAACGCGATCCTGGGCTTCGGCCAATTGCTGGAAATGGATGTCACCGATCCGTCCCAGTCCGATTCGGTCCGGGAGATCCTGCGGGCCGGCAACCACCTGCTGGAGCTGATCGGCGAAGTGCTGGACATGTCCCGCATCGAATCCGGCAACCTCAAGGTGAACCTGGAACCCCTATTGCTCATGGACCTGGTGAACGAATGCCTGGCCCTGGTCCGAACCCAGGCCCAGGCCCGGAAGATCGATCTGGTGGCGCCCGCCTGCGCGACCGACCACCTGGCCCTGGCGGACCCGGTGCGTCTGCGTCAGGTGGTGATCAACCTGCTGAGCAACGCCATCAAGTACAACAGTCCGGAAGGCCGGGTGATGGTGTCCTGCGTCGCCCAGGGCGAGTCCCTGCGCCTGTCGGTCATCGATACCGGCCCCGGTCTGTCGGCCGAGGAAATGGCCCGCCTGTTCAAGCCTTTCGAGCGGCTGGATGCCGACCGGCGCGGTGTGGACGGCACCGGCATCGGCCTGGCCCTGAGCAAGCGGCTCATGCTGCTCATGGACGGCGAGATCGGCGTGGACAGCGCGCCCGGCGAAGGCAGCACCTTCTGGCTGAGGATTCCCCGGGCCGACGCCTTCTGAGCCGGTTTGGTCAGGCTGGCTGCCCGGCGTGGCGGCCGATGGCGGATTCCACCCAGCGATGGGCGAGCCAGGCCCCGGCCCCCGCGCCCGCCATGACCAGCAGCAGGGGGCGCGCGCCCCCTTCGTGGAAATAGCCCACCAGGCCGCCGGCGAGGGTGGCAAGCCCGAATTGCAGACTGCCCATGAGGGCCGACGCCTTGCCCGCCATCTGGCCATGGGTGGCCAGGGCCGCCGCCGCCGCGTTGGGCCCGATGAAACCCAGGCTGGACACATAAAGGAAGAAGCCGGAGAGCACCAGGGCCTGGGACAGCCAGCCCGCCAGACCCGCCAGGCCCAGGCCCAGGCCGGCCAGGGCGGGAATCCACACCGCCAGCTTGAGGATGCCCGTCAGGGGCCGGGTTTTCAGGAGGCGGGCGTTGATCTGGCTGAACACCACGAATCCCAGGGCGTTGCCGCCAAAGACCCAGCCAAAGGTGCTGGGCGCCATGCCCTGAAGGTGGATCAGCACAAAGGGCGAGCCGGCGATGTAGGCGAACATGCCGGCGAAGGCCAGCCCCCCCACCAGGGTATAGCCCAGGAAGGCACGGTTCAGCAGCAGGCCGCCGTAGTCCGCCAGCACCGAGGCCAGACGCAGGGGCGGCTCATGCCGGATGTCGTGGGTTTCCGGCAGGGCCAGCCACACCGCCAGCCAGCCGAAGACACCAAACCCGGAAAGGAAGACGAAGATCGCCCGCCAGCCCAGGGCGCCGGCCATCCAACTGCCCAGGAGCGGCGCCAGGATGGGCGCCAGGCCCATCACCAGAATGAGCATGGAAAAGGCCCGGGCGGCCTCCCGGGCATTGCAGCGGTCCCGCACCACGGCCCGGGTGATGACCATGCCCGCGCTGCCACCCAGGGCGGCCAGGAAACGCCAGGCCACCAGGCTCCAGGCGTCCGAGGCCAGGGCACAGGCCAGGGAGGCCAGGGCAAAGAGGGCAAAGCCGCCGAGCAGCGGCGGCCGGCGGCCGAAGCGGTCGCTGAGGGGGCCATAGGCCAACTGCCCCAGGGCCAGGCCGATGAAGAAAGCCGAAAGGGTGTATTCCATGGCGCCCGGTGGCGCACCCAGGTCGGCTTGCATGGCCGGAAAGGCCGGCAGATACATGTCGATGGACAGGGGCCCGACGGCGATCAGGCCGCCCAGCAGGATGAGCAGGGAGGGAGACAGGGCGGACAAGGGTGGCCGGAGCGCCGGATTCAGTTGGCGCGGCCGCGCTTCTCCATGCAGCCGCCCATGCGCCGTTCAGCCAGTTTCAGGGGGGGCGGCAGGCGGACCTCGGAGGCGAGAAAGCGGCCCTCGGCGGCCTTCGGGTGACAGGCACCGCAGTTGGCGGGCGACCCCACCTTGGCATGCTTCCAGGCCTGTTCGCCCAGGGGGCGATGGAGGCGGCGGAAATACGGGGTCTCGGTGATGCGCAGGGGCGTTTCGCCCGCCAGCATCCTGTTCATCATGCCCATCCGGCAAGTGGCATCCTCGTTGTCGCTGGCGTGTTCCACCAGATGGTGTTCCAGGGCCAGGCGCACCGGTTCCTCCACGCTCGCGTCGCTCTCGAAGTGGCGATCCAGTTCGGCCATGATCCTGCGCCAGGATCTGGCCGGCAGCAGGGAAGGCGAATAGGCCACGTGACAGGAACCGCACTCCTCCGTGTATTGGGCGTTGGCCGGATAGGGCAGACACAGGGCCCGGTCCATGGCCCGGGCGGGGGTGGTGGCACCCAGAGCCAGCACGATCAGGAACAGGACGCTTTTCATGGGGGTCTCCGGGCGGCAATCAACGGGGGAAATCCATGGACCGGGAAAGGGCGCCGGGGTTCATGGGGCATAACCTGCCAGGCTTTCCTGGGCGATCTCCCGGACTTCCGGGTCCGGGTCCTGGCACAAGGCTTCCAGGCAAGGCCGGGCCGCCGGGTCGCGGCCCAGCCCCAGGACGTGGGCGGCGTCCGCCCGGACCCGGGCATCTCCGGAACGGGCCAGATCCCGAAGGCGGGGCGTCAGGTCGCGGAGGGCAGGCGCCCCGGCATATTCCTCGAACACCATGCCGGCGCCCAGGCGGACATTCAGGCTGGCTTCCGGGTTGGCAAGGATGGGCAGCAGGTCCGCGAGCCGCCTCGGCGTCTCTGCCACCAGCCGCCGCACCTGGGCGGCATCACCGGCCTTCAGCAGATCGTGGCAGGCGTCCGCCATGCCCGCCGCGTCCACGGCCCGCCGGGCCCAGGTCTCCAGCTCGCCGGGGGACCGGGCACCCGGGAGTTCAAAGGGCCCGAGGCGCAGCCAGGGCACGGAACGCACCCCCAGGGCCTCGGCCCGCCGTGGATCGGCCTCGAGGTTCACCGCTTCCAGCCGGGCCAGCAGCCCCGCCTTCAGCAACTCGGCGAGACCAGCCAGGACGGCGGGACAGTGGGGGCAATGGCCGGACAGGAACAGCAAGGCGTCCGGCGGCGGGACATTCGGCATGGTCTGGCGTGGGCGTGGCAACATGGCTAGGCTAGCAGCCTTCCACCGCCAGAGCCATGTCATGAGCGCCATCGACCTCTTTTCCCCCCTCCAACTCGGCCCCCACACCCTCAAGAACCGCTTCGCCATGGCGCCCCTGACCCGCAACCGGGCCAGCCGGCAAGGCGTGCCCGGCCCCCTCCAGGTGGAGTACTACCGGCAGCGGGCAAGCGCCGGCCTCATCATCAGCGAGGCCACCTGCATTTCGCCGGAAGCCATCGGCTATCCCTTCACGCCGGGCCTCTGGAACGGCATCCAGGTGGGGGGCTGGGCCG
>DAOQNK010000110.1:0-7697 GCA_035332045.1 Thiobacillaceae bacterium
TGTCCCGCCACACCCAGCGTCCGGATCTGGTATCCCTGGGGGCGGCGGTGCCCCACGCGGATTTCCTCCCCCTGGCCGACTTGCGCGCCGCCCTGGGCCGGGCCCTGCGCGCCAACGCCGACCTGGGCAGCCGCTACAGCTTTCCCCCCGGCGAGGAGGCGCTGCGGGCGCGCATCGCCCGGCGGGCCACGGAACACGGCTGCGCCTTCGGCCCCGAGGACGTGGTCATCACCGACGGCTGCCAGGAGGCCCTCAATCTGGCCCTGCGGGCGGTGGCCAAGGCGGGGGACATCATCGCCATCGAGAGCCCCGCCTTCTTCGGCACCCTCCAGGCCATCGAATCCCTGGGCATGCAGGCCCTGGAAATCCCCAGCGACCCGGACACGGGCATCAGCCTGGAGGCGCTGACCCTGGCCCTGGACCGCTGGCCGGTAAAGGCGGTGGCGGTGGTGGGCAATTTCAGCAACCCCACCGGCAGCCGCCTGCCCGACGGCCACAAGTCCCGGCTGGTGAAGATGCTGGCGGCCCGGGAGATTCCCCTCATCGAGGACGACATCTACGGCGATCTGGTCCACGGCCGGGAGCGGCCCCACCCCGCCAAGGCCTACGACCGGACGGGCAACGTGCTGCTGTGCGCCTCCTTTTCCAAGACCATCGCCCCGGGCTACCGGGTGGGTTGGGTGGTACCCGGCCGCTGGCGCCAGGCGGTGGAGCATCTGAAATACGTGGGCACCATGGCCAATGCCACCCTGCCGCAACTGGCTCTGGCCGAGTACCTGGCCGACAGTCGCTACGAGCGCCACCTGGTGAGGGTGCGCCGGGCCTACGCCGACAACCTGGCGCGGATGCAGGCCGCCATCGCCCGCTACTTTCCGCCGGGCACCCGCGCCTCCCGGCCCGGTGGCGGCTTCGTGCTGTGGGTGGAACTGCCCGAGGAGCGGGACACCATGGTTCTGTATGACAAGGCCCTGAAGGCGGGCATCAGCTTCACGCCGGGGCGGCTGTTCTCGCCCCAGGGCAAGTACGGCCACTGCCTGCGCCTGGCGGCGGCCCTGCCCTGGGACGCCCGGGTGGAAGGGGCGCTGGCGGAGCTGGGCCGGCTGGCCAGACGGGGTTGAACCCGCGCGCTATTCCTCGACGCAGATTTCCCGGCGGCCCACGGCCAGGGCGGTGCGTACCAGCAGACCGGCGATGACCACGGTGGCGACCCCCAGCAGGATGCCGGCGAGGCGCAGGTAGGCCACCACGCCGCTGTGCTCGAACATCACCAGGGTGGCCACGGTGATGGCCGTCAGGGGGAAGGAATAGGCCCACCAGGACAGGAAGAACTTCAGGCGGGTGAACCAGCGCAATTGGGCGAAGAGCAGCAGGGTGAAGAACAGGGCGGCGTGATAGAGCACATGGGCGAAGGCATCCACTTCCCCGGTGAGCTTGAGATAGGCCAGGAATCCCACCGCGGGCGGGGCGATGAGGATGAACAGGGTGGGCATCAGGCGTTCCGGCAGGCTGCCGTGGAAGATGACCCGGTAAAGGATGATGGTGAGCAGGGGCAGCCAGAACACCAGGCCGATGCTGAGGAAGAACCAGGAGACTTCGGCGGGCGCGTGGGCGACACCGGCGATGGGCACCAGGATGTTGCCCACCACGGGAATGAACCAGGCCGGGTTTAGATGGACGATCTCGAACTTGCTCCGGTGCATCCACTGGGTCATCACGTAGAGGCTCAGGAACAGGTGCAGGCCCATGCCCGAGATCCAGAGGAGCCTGGAGTAGGCGGGGCTGACCGGCAGCCAGGCGATGGCGAGGAGGAGCAAGGCGATGCTGGCCGTGGGCACGAAATTCATGCGCACCGGGTGGTTCCATTCCAGGATGGCGGCGGCCCGGTGGCGGATGACCTTCAGGGAATAGAGACCGGCCACCCCCAGGAAGAGAATCGTGGTCAGACCCAGCAGCCAAGGGCTCAAGGCGAAGCTCAGGGCCAGCAGTTCCTCGGTCTTGCGCCAGGCGATGGTCAGGCCGCCCAGGCCCATGATCATGGCGAACCAGGCGACGGGGAAGTTCTGGAGACGGGAGGCGGGGGTATCGGACATGCTGGCTTTGGAAGAAGGTTGGGAACGCGTTGGAAGGCGCGGCAGGGAATCAGGGAGCGATGTCCGCGCCCGGGCAGGCGCGGTGGCAGCCGCCAGCCCGGCGGAGGCCGGGGTCCGGGTGGGACGTCCTGGATTTCTGCCCTTGCTGGAATGCCGGGGACAAACGCGGCCCCGGGGCTACAACGGCTTACGGATGGACAGGATGCCGCGGATCATGCCGGAGGAGTAGCCCACGGCCTTGTCGTTAGGATACTCGGTGGCGAGCACGGCCTTCACGTCCGGCGGCATCTTCTCGGGATCGCCATGGCAGTTGAGGCACAGGGGCTGGGTGACCAGAGCCTTGGCGTAGCGGAATTCCTTGCCGTCGCCATCGCCCACCACGGCGTGCAGGTCCAGGGTCTCGGGCTTCTCGCCGGCGGCGAGGCGCTTCTCCAGAGCGGCGATGGCCTGGGCTTCCCAGGTGTCGGGCTCGGCTTTGGGATTGCGGTTGTTCAGGCTGACCCGTTTGATGCTCATGCCGGTCTTCTGGGCCGCCTCGGCGGCGATCTGGGGTGCCCGGGCTTTGCAAATGCCAATGGCGCCCGCCGGGCCGCCGGCGGTCATGGCCGCCTTGAGTTCGCCCCCCAGGGTCTGGACCAGGGAGGCAGCGGTCTTGCGGGCGTCGTCGTCGAGCCCGGCGATCTTCTCGGGGGAAGGGGAGGTGGCGGCACAGCCGGCCAGGGCCAAGCTCAGCAGGGATAGGGTCGCGGTTTTCATCGTCGTCTTCTTGTGGGGATTATTTGCCCATGGTGACCTTGCCCTGGTCCACGTTATAGCTCCAGGGCAGACCCGCGTTCTTCCAGCCGTTCACGGCGCGCTTGCCCTTGTTGGGACCGTCCTTGGCCAGGTCGCCCTCGAAGCCGTCCACCACCGACCAGACATTGGTGTAGCCATAGCGGGCCAGGAGGTCGGCGGACATGGCGCTGCGGTCGCCGGAACGGCAGATCAGGACGATGGGATCGTTCTTCTCGACGCCTTTTTCCAGCGCGAATACCTCGAACTGGGAAAGGAAGTCCGGGTTGGGATTGCGGACGAAGGTGTTTTTTTCCTTGTCCCACTTGTCGTAGTACATGATGCCGAAGGAGGCCTGGCCGTCCAGGCCGTCCGGGGAGCCCACGAACAGCACTTCCTCGATGGTGCGCACATCCACGAACAGCACCTTGGGGGCGTGCTTCCTGAGGAATTCCGGGACGTCCTTGGCTTCCAGATAGAGCCCCAGCTTGCTGATCTTGATCTTGGGCAGGGTGGCGGGGTCCACGGCCTGGGCGCCAGTGGCGAACAGGGCGAAGAGCAGGGCGAACAGGATGGCGCGCATGATGGTTCCTCCTCCGGATTCGAGCGGGTCGCTCAGGCCCTCAGTTTAGCCAGAACGCCGGCCAGATGGGATTGGGCGTCGGCCATGGCGGCGCCGATGTCGGCATGGCCGGCCAGACCGGCGACGGTGGCCGGGTCCTGGACGGCGAAGCGGGTACGGCCCGGGCTCACCTCGTAGGCGCAGCAGCCGCAGGGCAGCAGGGCGCCGGCGTCCCGGTCGGCTTCCAGCACCCGCTTGGCGATGCCCGGGGCGCACACGCCCAGCAGGCGGTAAGGCGGAATTTCATGGTTGATCTTGGCCTTCATGATGGCCTGGACGTCTACTTCGGACACCACGCCCATCTTGGCTTCCGCCAGGGCGGCCTTGAATTGCTCGATGGCCTGGTCGATGGGCAGAGGGAGTTCGACGGTATGGGCGTACATGGGTGTTCCTCTCAGGAATGATGATGTTGGAAGCCGTGCAGGGGGGCCTGGTTGCGCATGTGGTCGGCCACCTTGACGAAGGCCTGGTAAAGCTCGGCCCGGAGTCTTTCGTCCTCGACGACCTCGTCCAGGGCCAACTTCATGCAGTGCATCCACTGGTCCCGCTCGGCGTCGCCGATGGGGAAGGGCAGGTGGCGGCGGCGCAGGAAGGGCTCGCCGTGCTTTTGCACGTAGAGCTGGGGGCCGCCCATCCAGCCGGACAGGAAGTCGAACAGTTTCTGGCGGGAGCCGGCCAGGCTCTCGGCATGGAGCTTGCGGATGCCCCAGGCCTCGGGCAGTTCGTCCATGTGGTCGTAGAAGCGGTCCACCAGTTGCCGGACCTTGGCTTCGCCGCCGATGCGCTGGTAATGGTTCGGGATGTTCATGGCGCGTGGGAATGGGAAAAGGTTGATTTTATCCGGGACTATTTCCGGAAGACCCTGAGGTAATGGCCTTCGAAAAAGCGCTTGGCCCAATGGAGCGCCCTGGATGAAGGCAGCATGAGGGAACGCTTGATATTCCGATAGACCAGGAAGCCCTTGTCCAGGGTGTCGACGATGCAGATGAGCTCCAATTTGGGCCGGGCCGCCGGGGGCTTGCCCGCCAGAGCCAGCAGCAGGTTGTGGGCCGCCGCCTTGGCCTGGAGATCGGCCATGTGGGCCTGCTTGGGCATCCAGTCCGGGCCGGGATAACTCCCCGCATCGCCGGCCACGAAGACCCGTTCGGCGCCCGTGGCGCGGCAGAACTCGTCGGCCTGGATGAAGCCGCCGGGAGAGAGCGTCAGGCCGGCATTGGCCGCCCAATCCGGTCCGCCCAGACCGGGCATGAAGAGGATCAGGTCGGCGTTGACGTGGCCGCCTTCGGTATCCACGCCGGATTCCGTGAAGCCCAGCAGTTTATGGCCCAGATGGGTGTCGATGCGGCGCCGGGCCATTTCCGCCAGCAGTTCGCTGACCGCGCCCTCGCCCAGGCGTTTGCCGGGCTCGGCGGCGGCGTTGAAGAAGGTGAGTTCGATGCGCTCCCGCTTGCGCAGCCGGCGCAAATGAGTATCCAGGCCGAAGAGCAGTTCGAACATGGGTCCGCCACGCATGGCCGCGGGTTCGGCGGGATTGCCGCCGAAGCCCAGGGCAATGCGGCCGGACTGCATGGCGTCGATGCGGTCCCGGATCGCTTCCGCCGAGGCGACGCCTTCGCAGAGGGTGAGGGCCCGCTCGATGCCGGGCAGCTTTTTCAGGAAACGGGCGCCGGTGGCGATGATCAGGGCATCGTTGGCCACCTCGCCGGCATCGGTCATGACCGTGCGGCCGCCATCCTTGAGCCCCGTGACCCGACCTTGGATGAATTCCACGTCGTGATCCCTGAGGAAGGTCTCCAGGTTCAGCACCAGGTCCCCGCCCTGGCGCAGCCGGCTGGGAATCCAGATGAGACTGGGCAGGTATACGAACTCCGCCTTGGGGGCCACCAGGGTGAGTCGGGCCTTGGGTGCGCGCTTGCGCAGGGCGCGTACGGCGGTGAGGGCGGCGAAACCGGCGCCGAGGATGACGATGCGAGGTTGGGGCATGGAACGGCAGGCCTGGAAAATTAGTGAATTCTAATATGGTTGGCCGTGGCGGGGTCCTGGGGTGAACCCGGGACGAAAAAAAACCGCGCCAGATGGCGCGGTCCTTTCCCTCGGAGACAAACTCAGGGGGCGCGGTAGGTCTGGTGCTGGGTATCCATGCGGCTGGACTGGCCGACGGTGAACTGGAACATGCAGGCGTCGTCGGAGTAATCCATGAAGTTGGTGATGGGGTCCAGACCCGGGTAGCGGGTGCCGGCGCAGGAATCCCGCCCGGTGGGGCAGCCGCTGGCGGCGGAACGCTCCATGGGGGTGTCGCTGACGCTGTCGCCGGGGTTGCGGCAACCGCCCTGGAAGGTGTGGTAGAGGCCCAGCCAATGGCCGATCTCGTGGGTGGCGGTGTCGCCCAGGTTGTAGGGCGTGGCGGTGCCGCCGGGCACGGAGGAGTAGAGGATGACCACGCCGTCCATGGTGGGCTTCTTGGTGTAGTCCTGGGGGAAGGTGGCCCAGCCGAGAAGGCCGCCGCCCAGGTTGGCGGTATAGAGGTTCAGGGCTTCGGGACCGCCGATGCGGAGGGCCGCCTTGGCCTGGGACTCGGCGGTGGAGCCGTAGCTCATGTTGTACCAGGTGGAGTTGGTGGTGCGGTCGATGCCCATCAGGGTGAAGCGGAAGGGCGTGTCGGCGCCGCCCGTGGCCCCGGCGTAAGCGCTATTGAGAACGTTGATCTGGTCGATGATCTGGCTCTCGGGCACATCGCCGTTGGCGATGCCCGTGCCTTTGTTGATGACGTGAACATAGACCGGAACGGTGACCGAGCCGGCGGTCCGGGCCGCATCGGGAACGGCGAAGCGGGCGGCGGCGGCATCCACTTCCCGGGCCTCGATCTCATCCACGTGGCGGGTGCCGCAGCGGGCGCCGCTGTCGATGAAGGCCTGCTTGGAATGCCAGCTTCGGCCGTTCAGGGTGAAAGCTTCGTCGTCGGCGGCGTTGGCCTGGGGCAATTGGCAGAAAGTGGCGACAGTGGCAACAGCCAGGGCGCGATAGGCATGATTCTTCATGGGATTCTCCTGGTAGGTGTTGGAGGGCGGCGGCACGGGAATCGTGGCGGATGGGCTCAAGCAAGAATAGAGCCAGCACATGGTTATCCCGGTAAAACAACACGATACATCGTAATCATCAAGTTACTGTCAAATAAACCGACTTGGCTACTAGGGTTTACCCGGAGGCATTCCCCCATGCGTTGTCCGGTTGACCGGATTCCTGCCCGTCCCTATCCTGCGGCATCAATTTCAGGAGTTGCTAATGAACACCGAAAGCCTCGCCCGGCCCGATCTGGCCAAGACCATGCATTCCATCATCCAGCGCATCGCCACCGGGCCGGAACTGTCCAAGGACATCTCCCGGGAGGAGGCCAAACTGGGCATGCAGGCGATCCTGGAAAACGCTGTCGACCCAGTGCAAGCGGGCATCTATTTCATCGCCCTGCGCATGAAGCGGGAGACCATGGATGAATTCAAGGGCGTACTGGAGGCCATCCTGGACGCCACCCGGCGGACCATCGCCCAGGTGGACGAGGTGGTGGACATCGCCGACCCCTACGATGGCTATAACCGCTGCCTGCCCGCCGCGCCTTTCCTGGCGCCGCTGCTGGCCGAGCTGGGGGTGCCGGCGGTCTGTCACGGCCTGGAGGCGGTGGGACCGAAGTACGGCGTCACCGCCCGCCACGTGCTGCGTGCCGCCGGCATCAACGTGGACCTGCCGCCGGCCGATGCGGCGGCCCGTCTGGCCGATCCGGCCATAGGCTGGAGCTATGTGGACCAGGCCAGTTTCTGTCCCAGCCTCCACGACCTCATCCCCCTGCGCACCAAGATCATCAAGCGCCAGGCGGTGACCACCATCGAAACCCAGGCCATGCCCATCCAGGGCCGCAAGAAAACCCATCTGGTCACCGGCTACGTGCACAAGCCCTATCCGCCCATCTACGCCATGCTGGCCCGCCACGCGGGCTTCGACTCCGCCCTCATCGTGCGCGGTGTGGAAGGCGGCGTGATCCCCTCCCTGCGCCAGGCGGGCAAGGCCACCCGCTACCAGGATCACGGCGAGGAATACGAGATCGACTTCGACCCCGCCAGCCTGGGTATCGCCCAGACCGCCCGGGCCGTGCCCCTGCCCGATTCCCTGCCCAGGATCGAACGGGAGGATGACGTGGCCATCGCCGTGGACATCCAGGCCAC
>DAOQNK010000111.1:0-3702 GCA_035332045.1 Thiobacillaceae bacterium
CCACCACCCACCGGCAGCTGTCGCCGGAGGAACTGGCCAAGGCCGGCGTCTCGGAGGACTTGGTGCGCCTGTCCATCGGCATCGAGCACATCGACGACCTGATGGCGGACATCGAGCAGGCCCTGGTGGCGGCGGCGAAGTAGCCGCGGGCCGGGCGGAGCGCTAGGAACAGTCTTTCTCGTGGCTCCGCCGGGCACGCCTGGCCTTGTCCTGGAGCTTGGCGTCCTTCGGCTTGAGGGCGGCGCTCTCCTCTAGCTCATCCGCCTTGCGCGCCAGTTCAGCGCAACGATCGCTCTTGGACTTGCGGGCCGAGCCACGCTTCCCGGAGCGCTCTTCCGCCAGGCGTTTCTTTTCCGCCTCGGCGCGTTCCTTCTCGATGCGGCGCAGTTCCGCCCCGTCCCGGGCGGCGCGTTCCCTGGCCCGCGCGGCTTCCTCGGGGGTGGGGTTCATGGGATTGGCTTCCACCCGGGCGCCGCCAGGGGCGTCACAGGGCGCTTCCTGATAGGTGATCCGTCCGTCTTTCTCGCATCGATAGGCTCCGTGACTGGCGGGTGTAGCCAGGGCGAGGGCCAGAGCGAGCAGGGCAGCAATACGGTTCATGGCGGGCCTCCCGTGCCGGGCAGGAGCCGGCTTCCCGGGAATCGTAGCGTATCCCCGCCTCGGGCCTCCAGCCTGCCGTTCGGGGCCGGCTGGCGAACCGCCGGGTTTCGGCCAACAATAGAAGTTGAATCCGGCCACCCTGCGAATACACGCCTTTCCTCGCGCCGATCATGCCCAAGTCCCGTCGAGCAGCCGAACTGCCGTTGACCGCTTCCCGTGCCAGCCTGTATCAGGCCGCCTTTGAAGGCAGCCATTTGAGCGTGGGCATCTCGCGCATGCGCGACGGCCGCTTCGTGGCGGTGAACCCCGCTTTCCTGGCCTTGTTCGGCTACCGTGGCGAGGAAGTGCTAGGCCACACCTCCCTGGAACTTGGACTCTGGCCCGAGCCCGGCGAGCGCGCCGCCCTGGTGGCACGTCTGGAGGCGGGAGAGGCGGTGACCGCCTTCGAGGCCCGGTTCCGAAAGAAGACCGGAGAAACCGGATTTCTTGCGATCTCCGCCCGGCTGATGGCGTGGGAGGGTGAGCCCCACTTGATCGGCATCCTGACCGACATCACCGGGCGCAAGCGCATGGAAGCCGCCCTGCGGGAAAGCGAATCCCGCCTGCGCCTGGCCCTGGAGGCCACCCGCCTGCCGGTATTCCGCCAGGACCGCAAGCTGCGCTACGACTGGATCGCCAACCCGACCCTGGGCCTGCGCGGCGAGGACATCGTCGGCCGGACCGATGTGGAACTGCTGGGCCGGAACGCCGCCGCGCCCCTGGTCCGGATCAAGAACCGGGCCATGCGCGAAGGCAGGAGCCTCCGCGAGGAAGTCTTGCTGGAGCGGGAGGGCCAGGCCGGCTGCTTCGACCTCATCGTCGAGCCGGAGAGGGACGCCGACGGCCGTGTCATCGGTATCCTTTGCGCCTCCGCCGATATCACCGAGCGCAAGCGGGCCGAGCAGCAGTTGCGCATGCAGGCGGACATCCTGGCCACCCTGGAGGAGGGCGTGAACCTCGTCGACGCCGCCGGCATCATCCGCTACACCAACCCCAAGTTCGACGCCATGTTCAGCTACGCCAAGGGGGAGCTCCTGGGACGGCATGCCTCGGTGCTCAATGCGCCGGGGGAAGCCGATCCTGAACAGACCGCCCGGGACATCCTGGCCGCCCTGGAACAGGACGGCCATTGGCGCGGGGAAATCCGGAACCGCCGCAAGGACGGCGCCATATTCTGGACCCGGGCGAACATCGTCGCCGTCCGCCACCCCAGGCTGGGGCGGGTCTGGGTCTCCGTGCAATCCGACATCACCGCGCTGCGGCGGCTGCGCCTGGAGCGGGATGCCGCCCACCACGCCCTGGAGCGCCTGGCGGACCACGTTCAGGAGGAAAGCGAGGCTCTCCGGAGGGAGGTCGCCCGGGAGGTCCACGACGAGATCGGCGCCGCGCTGACCGGCATTCGCATGGGCCTGGAAACCCTGGCCCACGTCTCTGACCGGCACGCCGGCCTGGAGCGCCTGCGCGGCCTGGTGGACCGGGCCATGGCCGATACCCGGGAGCTCTGCACCCGGTTGCGGCCCCCCATGCTGGATGATCTGGGCTTTGTGGAAACCTGCCGCTGGTATCTGCGCGACTGGTCCCGCCAGACAGGCATCCGGGTCTCGTCCCGGCTGGCGCCCCTGGCCATGGAACCCGAGGATGCCTTGCGCACCGACCTGTTCCGCATCCTTCAGGAACTGCTGACCAACGTGGCCCGCCATGCCGACGGGAGCCGGGTCAACGTGACCCTTGGCGAGAGTTCTCACGGCCTGCGGCTGAAGGTGGCGGATAACGGCAAGGGTTTCACCCCGGGCAACGAGGAGAGTTTCGGACTCATTGGCATCCGGGAGCGGCTGCGCCGCCACGGCGGCAAGATGGAATTGAAGACCGGCCCGGCGGGAACCACCGTCGTCGCGCGGGTGCCCGGGGCGCGGCCATGACGGTCCGGCGCCTGCTGGTCGCCGACGACCACGCCGTGGTGCGGGACGGGCTGCGCGAGATCGCCAAGCGCGGCCCGGGCCTGGCCGTCGCGGCGGAAGCCGCCGACGGCGACGAGGCCCTGCGTCTTGCCAGGGAAGGGGACTTCGACCTGGTGGTTCTGGATATTTCCCTGCCTGGCCGCAGCGGCATCGAGGTGTTGCGCGAACTGCGCGCCGGCGGCTCTGTCCTGCCAGTGCTGTTCTTCAGCATGCATCCCGCCGCCCAGTACGCCGACTACGTCCGCCGGGAAGGCGCCCAGGGCTTCCTCAACAAGGATGCTGACGGCGACGTCGTGTGGGCCGCCATGCGGCGGATCATCGAGGGAGGGACCGCCTTTCCGTCCCGGAACCGGCTGGCTTCCGTCTCGGGGGGAGCGGACCCCTTCGCCGGCCTTTCCCGGCGGGAGGCGGAAGTCATGGCGGGCCTGATCCGGGGCGACAGCCTGGAAGACATCGCCAATAGCCTGGGTGTGAGCGCAAAAAGCGTCACCACCTACCGCCGGCGCCTGCTGGACAAGCTGGGCGTGCACAGCAATGCGGAACTCGCAGCCCAGGCTGCCCGCCGGGACCGGCTCTGAAATCTCCATGGCGGTAGGGGATCGCTGACAGACAGGCCAGGTTTCAGCCTACATCATTCCAACGAGACGGCGCACCTTTGCGGTGCACTCGGGCGGATAGATGACCCAGGCATGAACCCAAGCAATCCTCCCTCCCCAGTATTGCCGGCGACCACGGGCGTCAAGGGCAGCGAGTTCCTTTGGGCCGCGGCCTTCGAGCGGGCCGAGTTCGACGTGGCCATCTCCGATGCGAAGGCCCAGATCTTCCTCGCGGTCAATCCGGCCTTCGCCCGACGGCGGGGCTATCTGCAGGAGGAACTGGCGGGCCGGCCTATTCTCAGCATCATTCCCCAGGATTGCTGGGCCCAGCTCAAGGCGGGCACCGCGCAGGCGGACGCGGCCGGTCATGCCTCCTTCGAGACAGAACACCTGCGCAAGGATGGCTCCCGCTTCCCCGTCCTGCTGGACCTGACCGTACACCGGAGCGACGACGGCTCGCCGCTGATGCGCATCGCCTTCGCCCAGGACCTCAGCGAGCGCAAGCGGGC
>DAOQNK010000111.1:3802-7676 GCA_035332045.1 Thiobacillaceae bacterium
GCTCGCCGCTGATGCGCATCGCCTTCGCCCAGGACCTCAGCGAGCGCAAGCGGGCCGAGAAAGCGCTGGAGGACACGCGAGACACACTCCTGGAAGCCCAAAAGATTGCCCACCTGGGCAGCTTCGAATATGTCGCCGCGACCTGGGAGACGATCTGGTCGGAGGAGGAATATCGGATCTACGGCCTGGATCCGGTCGGGCCGTCGCCAACGTACGAGGTGATGCTCCGGCAGTGCATCCATCCCGACGATGCAGCCCTGCTGCACGAGGCCTTCACCAAGGCCATGCAAGACCACTCGGTCTATGAGCTGGAGTATCGGATCGTCCGGCCCGACGGCAGCGTGAGGTGGGTCTACGACCGTGCCAATCCGTACCTTGATGAGCGAGGGGAGCTGGTCCGTTATGTCGGCACGACCCGGGACATCACCGAGCAGAAGCGTGCCGAGCAGGTTTTACAGGCCAGCGAGTCCCTCTATCGGTCTCTGTTCGAGCACATGCTCAACGGCTTCGCCTACTGTCGCATGCGTTTCGAAGATGGCCAGCCGGTCGATTTCATCTATTTGAAGATCAATGACGCATTCATGGCCCAGACCGGGCTCGGAGACGTCACAGGGCGCTGGGTGAGCGAAGTCATCCCCGGCATCCGTGAATCGGACCCCGGGCTTTTCGAGGTCTATGGGCGAGTCGCGCGGACCGGCCGGCCGGAGCAGATCGAGTATTACCTGCAGGCCCTGAAGCACTGGTTCCAGGTCTCCGTCTACAGCCCGCAGCCGGACCACTTTGTCGCGATCTTCGACGTGGTCACCGAGCGCAAGCGCGTGGAACGGGCCCTGCGCGAAAGCGAGGAGCGTCTACGCGTGTTCATCGAGCATGTGCCCGTGCAACTGGCCATGTTCGACCGGGAGATGCGCTACCTGGCCGCGAGCCGGCGCTGGCGGGATGCCTACGCGCCCGGCGGGCAGGAAATCATCGGCCGCTCCCATTACGAAATTCTTCCGTGGTGTCACGAGAACTGGAAAGCGGCGCATCGCCGGGGCCTGGCCGGCGAGACGGTGCGCGTCGACGAGGACCGCTACGAAATCGCCGACGGTTCCATACGATGGGGACGCTGGGAGGTGCTGCCCTGGTGGACGGCGGCGGGCGCGGTGGGGGGCATCGTCATCTTTGCCGAGGACATCACCGCCCGCAAGAATGCCGAGGATGCCCTGCGCGAGAGCGAGCGACGCCTGCGCCTGGCCCAGGACTCGGCCCAGATGGGCACCTGGGAATGGGATGTGGTCAGCAACCACAACCACTGGTCCGACGAGGTGTACCGACTCTATGGCCTGGAGCCGGGATGTTGCCAGCCCTCCTTCGACGCCTGGCGGGATTCCATCCACCCAACAGACCAGGCCGCAGCGGCGGCCACGGCGGCCGACGCCCTAAAGCGGAGCGCGGAACTCAATTTCGAATGGCGCACGGCACGCCCGGCTGGTGCCGAGCGCTGGCTGCTGTCCCGTGGGCAGCCCCAGTTCGACGAGCGGGGCCGGCTGGTCCGCTACCTGGGCATCGTCATGGATATCACCGAGCGCAAGCGGGCCGAACTGGCCCTGCGCGCCAGCGAGAATCGCCTGCGCACCCTGGTGGATACGCTTCCCGACCTGGTCTGGCTCAAGGATCCGGAGGGTGTCTACCTGGCCTGCAACCATCGTTTCGAACAATTCTTTGGCGCCGAGGAAGCGAAGATCGTCGGCAAGACCGACTACGACTTCCTGCCACCGGAAGAGGTGGAGTTCTTCCGGGCCCGTGACAGGGCGGCTGTCACAGCGGGCGGGCCGGTCATGAACGAAGAGATGATCACTTTCGCCAGTGACGGCCATCGCGAGTTGCTGCATACGATCAAGACACCCATGTACGACGAGGCGGGCCGCCTCCTGGGGGTACTCAGCATTGCTCGGGACATCACCCAGCTTCGGCAGAATGAGAAGGAACTGGAAACCCATCGGCAACATCTCGAGGAACTGGTCGAACAGCGCACGGCGGAACTCTTGCGTCTTACCGCAAAACTGAGCGAGAGCGAGGCGCGCTTCCGCGAGGTGGCGGACGCCGCACCGGTCCTGATCTGGATGGCTGGCCCGGACAAGCTGTGCAATTTCTTCAACCAGGGCTGGCTCGGCTTCACCGGCCGCAGCCTGGAACAGGAACTGGGCAACGGCTGGACCGAGGGGGTCCACCCGGACGATTACGACCGCTGCCTGGACATCTATGTAAGGGCGTTCGATGCCCGCCAGCCGTTCTCCATGGAATACCGCCTGCGCCACTACAGCGGCGGCTATCGCTGGATTCTCGACCATGGCGTGCCGCGTTTCGACGGCAACAAGAACTTCCTGGGCTACATCGGCGGCTGCATCGACATCGAGGAGATCAAGCACGCCGAAGCCGAGCGGGAGGCGGCGCGGAAGGCCGCGGAGGATGCCAGCGAGGCGAAGAGCGCTTTCCTGGCCAACATGAGCCACGAAATCCGCACGCCCATGAACGCCATCCTGGGCTTCGCCCACCTTCTTGGCCTGGACGACAACCTGAAGGCTGACCAGCGCGCGCGGCTGGACAAGATCGCCACGGCCGGCAAGCATCTGCTGTCCATCATCAACGATATCCTGGACCTGTCCAAGATCGAGTCCGGCAAGCTGGTGCTGGAGGAGACCGACTTTACCCTGGTTTCCGTCCTCGACGGAGTCCGTTCCTTGATAACGGAGTCGGCCCGGACCAAGGGGCTGTCCGTGGAGATGGACTTCGATGCCGTGCCTTCGCGGTTGCGCGGCGACCCGACCCGCTTGCGCCAGGCCCTGCTCAATTTCGCCGGCAACGCGGTGAAGTTCACCGAGCGGGGCGGCATCCGCCTGGGCGCGAAGTTGCTGGAATCCCACGGGGACGACCTCCTGGTCCGCTTCGAAGTGCGGGACACCGGCATGGGCATCCCCGAGGAAAAGCTGGTCGACCTATTCCACGCGTTTCAGCAGCTGGATGCGTCCACCACCCGGAAATACGGCGGCACCGGCCTTGGACTTGCCATTTCCCAGCGCCTGGCCGCCCTCATGGGGGGCGAAACGGGTGTGGAAAGCCGACCCGGCCAAGGCAGCCTGTTCTGGTTCACGGCCCGCTTGCGGCGCGGCGCGGACGATATGCCGATCGACAAGGCCGTTTGGAGCGGCGACGCCGAGGCGGCCTTGCGTCGGCGCCATGCCGGCAAACGTATCCTGCTGGCGGAGGACGAGCCGGTGAACCGGGAACTGGCCATGTTCATGCTGGAGGACGTGGCCTTAGTCGTGGACCCGGCGGTCGACGGCCGGGAAGCTTTCGAGAAGGCTTCGGCCACGGCCTACGACCTCATCCTCATGGACATGCAGATGCCGGAGATGGACGGCCTCGCCGCCACTCGCGCCATCCGCGCCCTGCCGGACGGTGGACGGGTACCCATCCTGGCCATGACCGCCAACGCCTTCGAAGAGGATCGTCGGCGCTGCCTGGCCGCGGGCATGAACGACTTCATCGCCAAGCCGGTGGACCCGGACACCATGTTCGCCACGCTGCTGAGGTGGCTGGAGCGCTGATTTTTGGAGGGTGTCCCTGTGAGACTACGACTGCGCGGGCGCCGTCTCACTACTTCCATGACTTCGGAACATGGCATAGTCCAATCTCGAATCCGGAGACCGTCCCATGCGCTACCCAGCTCTACGCTACCTTCAGTTCACTCTCGTCGCGCTTGTCCTGTTGGTCCTCGCCTGGGTCTGGCTCACCCTGAACTGGAGCTACTCGGAGGGTGACCGGGCCGGCTATGTCCAGAAGTTCTCCAAGAAGGGCTGGCTGTGCAAGACCTGGGAGGGGGAGATCGCCA
>DAOQNK010000112.1:0-7613 GCA_035332045.1 Thiobacillaceae bacterium
CCGTGGTACTCCCGATACCACGCCGCCCAGTTGGCCAGGCCCGCCGCCAGCTCGGTCCTGGGTTCGAAGCCGACGTCCCGCTTCAGGTCGTCCACGTTGGCGTAGGTGGCCACCACGTCGCCAGGCTGCATGGGCAGGAAGTTCTTTTTCGCTTCCTTGCCGATGCTGGCCTCGATGGTCTGAATGAAGGTCATCAGCTCCACCGGCTGGTGATTGCCGATGTTGTAGACCCGGTAGGGCGCGTAGCTGGTGCCCGGGTCGGGGGCGTCGGTCGTAAAGGCGGGATTGGGCGTGGCGATCTTGTCCAGCACCCGCACGGTGCCTTCGGCGATGTCGTCGATGTAGGTGAAGTCCCGCTGCATCTTGCCCATGTTGAAGACATCGATGGGCCGATCTTCCAGGATGGCGGACGTGAACAGCCAAGGGGACATGTCCGGCCGGCCCCAGGGGCCATAGACCGTGAAATAGCGCAGGCCGGTGGTGGGCAGGCCGTAGAGGTGGCTGTAGGTGTGGGCCATGAGCTCGTTGGCCTTCTTGCTGGCGGCGTAAAGGCTCACCGGATGGTCCACGTTGTCATGCACCGAGAAGGGCATGTGGGTGTTGGCGCCATAGACGCTGGAGGAGCTGGCGTAGACGAAGTGCTCCACGCCGTTGTGGCGACAGCCTTCCAGGAGGTTGCCGAAGCCCACCAGATTGGTCTGGATGTAGGCATAGGGATTCTTCAGGGAATAGCGCACCCCGGGCTGGGCCGCCAGGTTGATGACCCGGTGGGGCTTCTCGGCGGCAAAAAGGTCCTCCACGGTCACCCGGTCGGAGATGTCGCCGCGCACGAACTTGAAGTTGGCGTGGGACTTGAGCCGCTCGAGACGGGCGAGCTTGAGGCGGGGATCGTAGTAGTCGTTGAGGTTGTCGATGCCGACCACCTCGTCGCCGCGCTCCAGCAGGATTTTCGCGACATGCATGCCGATGAAGCCGGCGGCGCCGGTAACCAGGATTTTCATGGTGGAAGCCCCTTTTCAGACCGGCGAATGCTATCACGGCGGCGCCCCGCGGCCGGCGGCCAGCGGTTAGCATTGCGGCATGCGTCTTCTCTATGCCCTGGCCTGGCTGGTCGTCCTGCCCTTCGCCTTCCTCTATCTGCTCTGGCGGGCTCGCCGCCAGCCCGAATACCTGGCCCATTGGCCCGAGCGCCTGGGCTTCGGGCCGGCCGCCGGCCCCCGGCCCCGGGTCCTGGTGCATGCCGTATCCCTGGGCGAGACCCGGGCCGCGGAACCGCTGGTGGAGGCCTTGCTGGCGCGCCACCCCGATTGGGAAGTGCTGCTCACCCACGCCACGCCCACCGGCCGGGCGGCGGGCCGCGAGCGCTTTGCCGGGCGGGTGGCGCGGGCCTACCTGCCCTATGACTTCCCGCCCCTGGTGGCCCTCTTCCTGGCCCGCAGCCAGCCGGCCCTGGTCATCGTCATGGAAACCGAGATCTGGCCCGGGTTGTTCCAAGGCTGTGCCGCCCGGGGCATCCCGGTGTTCCTGGTGAACGCCCGGCTCTCGGATCGCTCCTGGCGCGGCTACCGGCGGATCGCGAAACTCGCGGGGCCGGCCCTGGCCAGTCTGGCCGGGCTGGCCGCCCAGACCCGGGATGACGCGGCGCGCCTGGCCGATCTGGGGGGCCAAAACATCCAGGTGATGGGCAACCTGAAGTTCGACATGGCGCCGCCGGCCGGCTGGGAAGCCACGGGCGCCGCCCTGCGGGCGCGCTTCGAGGGCCGCTTTGCCTTGTTGGCGGCCAGCACCCGGGAAGGGGAAGAGGCCGTGCTGCTGGATCTGCTGGCCAAGCCCGGACTGGAAGACCTGCTGCTGGTGCTGGTCCCCCGCCACCCCCAGCGTTTCGAGGAGGTGGCCCGGCTGATCCAGGGGCGGGGTCTGGCCTGGGGCCGGCGTTCGGCCCTGGACGGCATTCCGGCCGGGGCGCGGGTCGTCCTGGGGGACAGCATGGGGGAAATGGCGGCCTACTATGCCGCCGCCGACCTGGCCTACATCGGCGGCAGCCTGCTGCCCTTCGGCGGCCAGAACCTCATCGAGGCCGCCGCCCTGGGGTGCCCCGCCCTGGTGGGCCCCCACACCTGGAACTTCGCGGAAGCGGCGGAACAGGCCGTGGAAGCCGGCGCGGCCCGGCGGGTAAACGATCTGGTGGAACTGGCGGCCGTGGTGGCCGCCTTGCGGGAGGATTCCGGCACTCTGGCGGCCATGGCCGAGGCCGGCCGGCGCTTTACCGAGGCCAATCGGGGCGCCACGGAGCGGGTTCTGGAACTGGTGGAACCGGCCATGGCCGGCGCCCGGAAGCGGCCCTGAAAAGGGCCGCGGATCAGGGGGCTTCGCGCAGCAGGGCGTCCACGGCCTTCAGGTCGGCCTCGGCCAGGGTGCCAGCCGCCGCCTTCAGTTGCAGACCGGCGATCAAGGTCTTGTAGCGGGCCGCGGACAGGTCGCGCTTGGTGGTGAACAGCTGCTGCTGGGCGTTGAGGACATCCACCCGGGTACGCACGCCGACCTCCAAGCCCAGCTTGGTGGATTTCAGCTGCGCCTCGCTGGACACCAGGGCCTGCTCCAGGGCGCGCACCTGGGCATCGCCGGACAGCACGCCCAGAAAACCCTGGCGGGCATCCAGCCGGGACTGGCGACGGACATCGTCCAGGTCGTAGCGGGCCTTCTCCTGGTTGGCCACCGCTTCCCGCACGGAGGCGTCGATGGCGCCGCCCTGGTATAGCACCCAGCCCAGTTCCAGGCCCAGCACGCCGGCCCGGGAATCGATGTTGGCGACGCCGGAGGCGATGTTGCGGTTGTCGGAATAGGTGGCGCTCAAATCCAGGGTGGGCAAGTGGCCACCCCGCTTTCGCTCCACCTCGCGGCGGGCCAGTTCCAGAGCGGTCTGCCCCAGAACGACGCCCAGGCTGTCGGATTCGGCCTGTTTCACCCAGGCATCCATGTTGGCGGGCTCCGGCATGGGCACCCGGGCCTTGTCGTCCAGGAGAGCGAGTTTGGGCGCCTCCCGGTTGATGAGCTTTTCCAGGGCCCGCTGTTTCACATCCAGATCGTTCTGGGCGGCGATTTCCTGGGCAGTGGTGAGGTCGTAGCGGGCCTGGGCCTCATGGGTATCGGTGATGGTGGCGGCCCCCACCTCGAAACTCTTCCGGGCCTGGGCCAGCTGTTCGGCGAAGGCCTGCTTCTGGGCCTGGGCGGTGGCCAGGGCGTCCTGGGCCTGGAGCACGTCGAAATAGGCCGTTGCCACCCGCAGCAGCAGATCCTGCTCCGCCAGCTTGAGCTGCTGGTCGCCCTGGAGGGCCTGGAGCTTGGCCTGCTCGTAGCCCTCCAGATTCTGCTTCCGGTAGAGGGGCTGGACCAGGGCCAGGGAGAAACCGTGGGAGGGGTAGCTGTTGCCGCTCAGGCTGCTGTGGGCGTCGGTATAGCGGGCGTTGGCGCTCAGACTCAGGGTGGGCAGCAGGCCGGCCTTGCCCTGGGGTATCTTTTCCTGGCTGGCGTCCCGGGCGGCACGGGCGGCCGCCAGCTTGGCGTCGTTTTCCCGAGCCAGCTGGTAGACGTCGCCCAGATTGGCGGCATCCGCCAGGCCGGCGGCGAGGAGGATCGAGGCCAGCACGGCCCCCTGGAAACGGTGTCGGGTCATGTTCAACCTAGAAACGGCAGTTGGACGCGCCCGATGGTGCGTTCGGGCGGGTGGCTGGCGCGACGCGACGACGCCGCATGCCTGGGCCTGCAAGGAGGAGCAACAAAGCCAGACGCCCGCCTGGACGTTCCAGCGGGTGCGTAGCGGGCGCACCTCAACGGGTGAGGTGTGCCGAAGGTTCGATGGCCAATATCCATGGGCGCTCGCAAGGGCAAATCAGCGGTCAACTGCCGTTTCTAGGTTCAATAGACTGCCATGTGGGGATCCACCTCCCGGGCCCAGGCATCCACCCCGCCGGTCAGGTTGATCACATCGGAAAAGCCATTGTGTTCCAGAAAGCGCGCCACGTGGAAACTCCGCACGCCATGGTGGCAGATGACCACCATTTCCCGGGCGGGATCCAGCTGGGCGACTCGCGATGGGATGGCCGCCATGGGCAGGAGTTCCGCGCCCTCGATATGGCAGCGCTCGAATTCCCAGGGTTCCCGCACGTCCAGGAGCAGGGGCCTGGGACGATCGGGGTCGTCAAGCCAGGCCTTGAGTTCGTCGGGACGGATCTGGCGCATGACGGAGGGCCCGGGCCGGTCTCAGAATTCGAAGCGTTCCGGTTCCAGGGCGTTGACCAAGGGCTTGACCCGGGATTCGAACAGGCTGTCGTGGCGGTAGGCGCCGGCCGTCACGCAGGTCACCAGGCGGGCGGACATGATGGCCCCCTCGCCGAGGAAGGCGAAGAGCCGGCCACCGGGCGTCAGGCGGCGGGTGTAGGCCTCGGGCAGCAGGGGGGTGGAGCCGGTGAGGACAATGACGTCGAAGGCGCCGTCGTCGGCCCAGTCCCGGGCGGCATCGCCCAGGCGGGACTGGATATTGGCCAGGCCGTGGGCCTGGAATTTCTTCTCCGCTTCCGCCTTCAGGTCGGCGTGCAGCTCGACGCTCACCACCACCCCGGCCTGGCTGGCCAGCAGGGCGGTCAGATAGCCGCTGCCGGTGCCCACCTCCAGTACCCGGTCATGGGGCTTGAGCTGGAGGGACTGAAGGACACGGGCCTCGATCTTGGGGGCCCACATGGACTCGCCATGGCCCAGGGGAATCTCCATGTCGACGAAGGCCAGGGACCGGTAGACCTGGGGCACGAAGTCCTCGCGGCGGACCTTGGACAGCAGGTCCAGGACCTTGGGGTCCAGCACCTCCCAGGGGCGGATCTGCTGTTCCACCATGTTGAATCGGGCCTGCTCGAAATCCATCGCCATGCTTCCTGACGTGAAAGGTAACCGGCGGATTCTAGCCCATCTCGGCTTGCCGTAATTCGGCCAGCAGGCCTGACAGGGTCGCCAGGTCCGCGCATTTGCGCAAACCGGCCAGGGCGGGCAGGCGGACGTGGATGTTTCCGCCCACCCAGATGGCGCAATGGGCGGGGAGCTGCTCCCGCAGGCTTTCCAGTTGGGGACCGATGCGCCGCCGGGGATAGGCGGCGCTGATCGACAAGGCCAGGACGTCGGCCCGGTGCCCGGCCGCCGCCAATATCGTCTCCGGCAAGGGGGTATCCACCCCCAGGTTGATGCAGCGGGCGCCCTCGGCGCGCAGCAGGGCTTCGGCCATGAGCAGGGCCAGCCCGTGCTGCTCGCCGGGCAGGGTGGTCAGCAGCACCCGGGGCCCCATGCCGGCCGGCATGGCGTCGATGGCGCGATGCAGGAGGCGGGCCACCAGGGCCGAGAAAAGATGCTCCTCGTGGACGCACAGCCGGCCTTCGGCCCAGGCATCCCCGACTTCCGTGACCAGGGGCGACAGGGTATCGAGGACGAAATGGGAGACCGCCGTCCGTGCCTGTCGCCGACGCAGCCAGGCCTGGGCCTGATCCACCTCGGGCGCCCGCAGCAGGGCCAAAAACTCCTCGAACGCCGGCGTTGCCGCGTGGCCGGATCGGTCGGCGGCCGAGGGTCCGCTATGGGGAGGCACCACCGCCCGGGGCCGGAAGCCCTGGTCCAGGAGGCGCTTGATCTGGCGCAGACGATCCAGGTCGGCCTGGGAGTAGCGGCGATCGCCCTGTTCGTCCCGTTCCGGAAGGGGAAAGCCATACCGGCGTTCCCATATCCTCAGGGTCTCGCGACTGATGCCGGTGCTCCGCTCGACGGCGGCGATGGTGTAGTACGAGGGCATGTCCGGCCTGCACGGGAAAAACCCTTGCAAGGTTACGCCCACCCCGCGGCCAGTACAAAAAAAGCCCGCCCTGGGGCCGATCCCAACCGGGGTAAAATCCGCCGCCTTTCGAGCCCTCGGGCCCCACCCATGAACTTCTTCAGCAGGCGCCGCAAGGCCGGCCAGGCCACCGTGGAAATCAGCGAGCGCAACGGCGTGCGCTACATGCACTTGGGCGGACCGGCCGTGCAGAGCGCCATGCGGGTCCGGGACCCCTACGGCCTGGAACTGGAATACACCCGGGCCATGATGGGGTTCCTGCTCTTCGTCCGGGATCCCCGGGACATCGCCCTCGTCGGCCTGGGCGGCGGCTCCCTAGCCAAATACATCCACCGCCACCTGCCTGGAAGCCGGCTGGCGGCCCTGGAGATCAACCCGGAGGTGGTGGCCGCGGCCCGGAGCTATTTTCTGCTGCCGCCGGACGACGAGCGCCTGACCGTCATCACCGGTGACGGCGCCGCCTACGTCCAGGATCACCCGGCATCCCGGGACGTGCTCCTGGTGGATGGCTTCGACGCCAAGCGGATCGCCGAATCCCTGTCCAGCCCGGAGTTCTACCGGGCCTGCCGGGCCATGCTCCGCCCCGGCGGCGTGGCGGTCTTCAACCTGTGGGGATCCGATGAGTATTTTCCCCGCTACTACGACCGCCTGGCCCGGGCCTTCGGCGAGCACGCCCTGCAACTGCCCGCCGAGAAGAAGGGCAACATCATCGTCTTCGCCTTCCGCAAGCCCCTGCCGCCAGCCGCGTTCGAACCCCTGACCCAGGAGGCCCATCGCCTGGAGGCGGAACTGGGCCTGGGCTTCGAGGGCTTCCTTCAGCGCATGCGAACCTGGAATCCCGTTTCAGACACCGGCTTCGTGCTCTGAAGGGGAATGGGACTCGGCTTTGCAAGGCCTGGGAAGGGTGGGAAAATCCAACCCAGTCAACCAATTGAATCGAGGCGGCCATGATCGACAAGGACGGTTACCGGCCGAACGTGGGCATCGTCATCTGTAATCCCCGGAACGAAGTGTTCTGGGGCAAGCGGGTGCGCCAGAATTCCTGGCAGTTTCCCCAAGGCGGCATCAAGCACGGCGAAAGTCCCGAACAGGCCATGTATCGGGAACTGATGGAAGAAGTGGGCCTGGCCCAGGAGCATGTGCGCATCCTGGGCCGGACCCGGGACTGGTTGCGCTACGATGTGCCCAAGGACTGGGTGCGGCGCGAATGGCGCGGCCATTACCGGGGCCAGAAGCAGATCTGGTTTCTGCTGCGTCTGGTGGGCCGGGACTGCGACGTGAAGTTGCGCGCTTCCGACCATCCCGAGTTCGACGCCTGGCGGTGGAGCGACTACTGGGCACCGGCCGAGGCCGTGGTGGAATTCAAGCGGGATGTCTACCGCTCCGCCCTGGGCGAACTGGAACGCTTCCTGGCCCTGGGTGCCGATTCCCATCGCACCTGTCACCCCTATATGCTGGCCATGCGCGGCCATGGCGCAGGCCGACCCTGACTTTTTCCGTGAGTCCATCGTGAGCAGAACCTACAACGTCATCCCCGTCGCGCCCCTGCAGAAGGGCGCCACCTTCCACAAGCCCCGCCAGGCCCTCCCCGACAAGGTGGCGCTGGAGGACCCCTGCAGCCACGTGATGACCGACTTCAAGATCGTCACCGCCTACACCATCTTCCCCCTCGAAACCATCGAGGCCGCCCGGGCCAAGATGATCCACCGGGGCGTGCGCATGCTGCTGGTGGTGGACGACCAGAACC